>JAJPXZ010000175.1 GCA_021205245.1 Planctomycetaceae bacterium | reverse complement strand
GTACTACGTCCATCATAAGCGTGGGGACACGGACGCCCCGACCACCATGCGCGTCGAGTACGAAGTCGGCACCGGCTTTGACGACCTGACCAAATGCGAGTGGCTTTGCTTCAACCACCAAGGATGGATTCGGCAGCGTGCCGAGCAGTGGTGGCGGGAGCGGTGCATTCTGCCGGTGCCGGAGACGACGGAGGATGCGGTCCGCCTGGCGAACGCGGGGGTGCTCGTGAAAACGAACGCGATCACCTGGCGTGAGGTAGCCGGGGAACCGTTCGGCTCGATCATCGGGTACGACGTTGACGACGTGCCGCCGACGGCGGAAGAGGTGGACGATGCCCTGGCGCGCCAGGACGCTATTGACGCACAAGATGCGTATGAGGTGGGCGACGTCTTCACGAGTGCCGGGGCGGGGTCGCGCCGGGATTGGTTTGATGTCTCCGATGATGATATACCATTTTAACCATAAGGAGCAATTATATGGAATGCGTTCTTGCACCTACACCGATCAAACCTGAGGACAGGGAAGCCGCTGCAGAGATCATTGCCGCCACCAAAAAGGCGTTGCTGAAGGGGCTTGAGATTTGGACCAGCGACAGGCCCGAGGCGCTTACCTTTGGCATGAATCTCGAAATCAGGGAAATGCACACCAATTGTGTCGCGGAAATCATCGCCCGCCACAACCAGATAGAACGCTTCTTTACTGAAGTTGGGAATAAGACTCTCGGCAAGGTGTGCCTGGCTGGCGATAAGCTCATTGCGTTGCTTGAACAGAGGTACGATATAACCCCAATGATTGGTGATGACCTGGCTGACCGCATTGAACGGGTCTATGGGCGATTGCTCGAAGAAAATGACGCGCAACTGGTCGAAGGGTGAGTCAGTTAACTAGATCTGATGAGCGAAAGGATATCTTTTCTTAATGTTTCAGCGGTTGTTTTGGAATTCTTCATCGCATCAAAAACAGCTTCAAGGTTTTTCATATGCTTCTGATACAGGGGATGATCCTTTATCTGCAATCGATTCCTTTTTTTATCTCCCCACTGTTTGAATAGTTGTAACTTAGCAACGCGTTCGGAAAAGTCCGGACTTTGACTAATCCGTGGCGTGTTGTGCATCCATGACTGCCAATCCTTATTTCCCTTGCTCATATTGCATCCATGACATGAAGGTACGAGGTTGTAAATTTCCGTAATATACCCTGTTGGTTCTAAGTTATCAACGAGTGGGAAAAAATGATCCCATTCAGTTTTCGGATCCCCGCAATAAGCACATACAACATTCTCCGGCTTCATGCCAAGGAGGGCAAGAGCCTCAATTACTTCAGCATCCGATGGTTTGATACAAGGAATAATGGCTGCAATATACGCGTTCCGCAAACTTGAGGTGCGGCTCATTACAGTAGAGGGCGCGGGCATTTTAAAACATTTAAGCATATTCACTCCTTTTAATTTTGGGAAGTTAAATGAATATTAACCATTTTCCGTTTTCTTGTCGAGTATCGCCATGAGGTCATTTACCTTCCTCGACCTCTGCGCCGGTATAGGCGGCTTCTCCCTCGGCCTAGAATGGGCTGGCATGACATGCGCCGGCCAAGTGGAGATCGAACCCTTCTGCACCCGCGTCCTCGAAAAGCACTGGCCCCACGTCCCCCGTTGGAAGGATATCAAGAATGAGCGCGATTACGAAGAATACCCCGCAGTTGACCTTGTTTGCGGAGGGTACCCTTGCCAGCCTTTCTCAACGGCCGGGAAGCGCCGAGGCACGGATGATGACCGCCACCTCTGGCCGTTCGTGTTTAAAATTGTGCGGCGACTCCGGCCCGCTTGGTGCCTGTTTGAGAACGTTGCTGGGCACGTCACGTTGGGCCTCGATGAGGTGCTTGCTGACTTGGAAGGTGAAACGTACTCCTGCCAACCGCTTATTATTCCAGCTTGCGGTGTCGATGCCCCGCATATCCGGAGGCGAGTTTGGATTCTGGCCCACGCCGAAAGCATCAACCGGGGGACCGGATTACGCATGTCAGGCGAGGCCGGGAACAGGTGCGGACAGTCTGGCGACGGCGGTGGCAAAGACGGAGTTTTTCCCGACGCCCACGGCAAGGGATGCGGATGCGGGACGCCGCCAACAAGACGGGAAACGGGGCGAATCGTTGGTCGAGAGGGCGAAGGGGTGGTTTCCGACCCCGAACACAATCGACGCCAAAGGCGGGACGAGGAACGGGAAGGGACAGAGGCAGCTTTGCCATCTTGTTGGTGGCCAGTTGAACCCCAGGTGGGTCGAGTGGCTTATCGGGTTCCCAGACGGGTGGACAAGCTCAAGTCCCTCGGAAATACAGTTGTCCCTCTTCTCGTGATGCAGATCGGCCTCGCCATCATGGCGGCGGAAGGTGACGCGGTGCAGGCAGTGGGAGGAGAGGAATCTTAATCATCCACCACCACCTTCTTACCCATTCCGATAGTCTTGGGTCTGCGTTGAAGAGCCAAGCCACATTCGATAATGCGGTCGAACACCAGACGCCGTTCGTGGGAGTTATCCGCGAGCCTGACCAGGCGGTGGTACCAAAGGTGTTCGCGCATCAATTCCCGCAAACCCTTTCGAGTGTATGCGGCAGGATGAGTGAGGTACTGCGGGACGGGGCGCACGTCATAGCCTTTGCGGTAGAGGGCGAGGTGGTAACGGTACTGTTCACCCATGCGGGTTATTGAAGTAACCCATCCGGAGACATCCGTCATCGGTTTTCCGTTGGCGCATAGTGCAGAGAGAAGGAACTGCTTGCACGAGCTAACGCCAGGTAGCGGGTGGCGCGATGGGCAATACAGATGCGCCAAGACGACGCCGGAATCAGGTTTTGCGTAGAGGATGCCGGTGGCCTGCGGGTGCTGCTGGTTTTCGATTACGACTTCAGAAAAAGCGAGAGTGTCCATTTTTGGAACTCCAGTACGAGAGTCCCGACCGCCCCACGGGGCATTATAGGAATTGGAAAATGTAATGCAAGCAGTGATATCCAGCCCGCTAATAGTCAAAAACCTTTTCGAGACGCGTGATTACGTCGCTGACGCAATTGCACGTTTACGTGGCTTTGAGGAGATGGCTGGCCCGGATGGGTATTGGCTGGCTTATTCGGGCGGCAAGGACTCGGTAGTCATTCTCGAACTTGCCAAGATGGCCGGAGTGAAGTTTGAGGCCCATCACTCCCTAACCACCATCGACCCGCCGGAGTTGGTGCGCTTTATACGTGAAATCCCTGACGTGAAAATCGACCGGCCTGAAATGCATTTCCTGCAATGGATGCTCAAAAAGGGGTTCCCCCCTCTTCGCCATCAGCGTTGGTGCTGCGAAAAATTGAAGGAGGGCGGCGGCAAAGGGCGGCTCATAATTACAGGCGTGCGCTGGGCGGAGTCGGTGCGGCGCTCTAAGCGTCGAGAGTTTGAGGTATGCTATCGAGGAAACGGTTCGCGGTTTTTGCACCCCATTATTGACTGGAGCAATGCGCAAGTGTGGGACTTTATCCGATCCCGTAGGTTGCCGTACTGCTGCCTTTATGATCAGGGACGGTCACGATTTGGCTGTTTGTTCTGCCCTATGGCAAAACCGACCGAACGTAAGATGAATTGTGTCCAATACCCGAAATATGAGTCTCTTTTCCGTCATTACTTTCGCAACCTCCATGATATTCGCCGGGAACGAAAGCTGGAGAACGACATTCGATGGAGCAATGGAGATGAGATGTTCGATTGGTGGATAAACGACTGGAAGCCACTTGCCGATGATGGAGGACTTTTCACATGACCATGCCTGACCAAGCCAGCAAGCGGGCGGCGGAGGAGATAGAACTTCGGCTCCACACGCTTCTCCAAGAATGCCACAAATTCAGCCAGGGCGAGACGTGGCCGATTGCCGTGACCATTCGGGACGTTGCCCGGCGGGAGATCGCTGCCATTGAGCGGCATATGGCGGGTGTTTCCCATCCCGACGATCTGGAACCGATCGCCCTCGCGGCTTGGCGGAACGAATAGGAGGCCGCTCCATTAAAAGCTGTAAAAATTTGTAATGCTGATGCGTGAAGCACGGACAATGAACTTGCATTACTTCGAGGGCCATAGGCCATTAAAGTTCACCTCATGATCACCGCCTTTATCTGAGATAAATCCACTATGGACGTGAGCAAATGCGGCTTTGGTGGTTTCTAAGATAACGGCGTCCTTAACGGTTGGATCATTTACTGAACTTATAAATGCCCCCATGGTTTGTACCGTTAGCGCCCTGTGGCGATTGCATATTTCCTGGTGATAAAGTGCCTTATAGATTTTGGCGCACCATAAGGTCGCAGATAATAGACACGCCAACACCGCAAAGCGTGCAGCGATACTTTGATAGAAGATATGTGATTCTTTAAGATTAGCGTCATTATTTGAAGTTGACGATGGAACCCCCACCAATCCATTAAAGTCAGTACTTTCGATTATGTTTGATGGTGGTGTTGAATTCGTTATTAAATTACTAAGTGGCCTAAAGTCTCTCCTTTTATTTTCTATTTTCTCGTTTGCACCAACTGGACTAATAAAATAGAAGACGCCAAATAAGATGAATAGAAGAAGAAAGACAACCGTTAATGCGGCCCAGAACCATCTTCTATCAATGCAATTATCAGCCTGTATTGCAAAGTATTGAGAGACTTTGGCGACACCGGCTTTTTCAGCAGTTACTTCTGCTAATCTTAAAATCTCCTCGGACTTATCCTTAGTAGATATTAAGACATTGTCTAATTCTTTTATTTTGTCACTGGCTTCATCCTGAGCGCTGTTGATGGATTTTTGGAGGAAGTTTATTCTTCTGTTTAAAGAATCTACCTGATACATGACATTGAAAGGTAAATTTTGGGGATTTTTGGTACTATAATACGAACAGAGAAGATTGAGTATTTGTAGAAGTCCATCAACCATTGAAGGCTTAAGTGGTGATGAGTGCTCCAATATTTCAAAGAGTCGATCAAACCCCTCCCCTATCAGGGTTAATATTTCTTGGGATTTTGTTTTGTTAGTATTGAGTAACCTATTAAAGCTTGAATGCAAAGTGGTAAAATTGTGGACAATTCTCTCTGCGTCACGCGCTTCAACTTCCTTATAGTAATCGCTATTCTGGTTATTGACTGCAGTGGTAGCTATAATTTTCGAAAATTCGCTTCTTATTTGTTGGGGAGACATGCGTTCTCCTTACAGTTTACAATAGGATAAAACTTGGACGCAAATTACGCCACAACCATCTGGCTGCCAACCGATATTATCGAAATCCGCCCCCTCAAACCCAACCAGGGCGAACGCGTATGGACATACGCAAGAGACATAGCTAATCACATACCACGCATGCTAACCGAAAATGAACGCGGTGCCAATATGTATGCGGGAGTATTGCCACGGAATAAGTTCGGCTACCACGACGGGCAGCAATGGGTCGGGGGCCGGGCCGAGGACGTGGACGGCGGACGCGTTCTTTGGGTGGACATGGACAACATCGAAGCCGAGCGGGCCATCGAGTTGTCGGGACGCCTCGGCATGCCTATGCCAACCATGACAGTCGCGACCGGACATGGGGCGCATCTCTATTGGAAGTTGGAGGAGTGGCTGCCACGGGATGAGATAAGCCGGGTGCTCGCCGGGCTGGTAGGCTTCCTCAAGGCGCAACCGACCATGGCCGACTATGTCGATGTCTCGGCGAAAGACCCGGCGCGGATTCTCCGCTTGCCGGGCTTTATCAATCATAAGCCGCCGACGGCTATGGCCCGCATCGTCTGTGCCGATCCCGACGGCGTCCACAGCCTGGACGAATTCGCACCATTCATGCTGGAGCAGCCGCCGGCGCCGCCCCCTACAACGACACCGCGACCGCCTCCACATGGTGACCAGGCGCTGGAGCGTGCCAGGCGATACCTTGCGATGGTGGACGGGACCGGCAAGGGCGGACGCACTAACAACGCTTTCCGGGCCGCGAGCGCAATCATCAATGACATCGGCGGCATCTCCGACGCCGACGCAGTCGCGCTCCTCACGGCGTGGGACACGGCGGCCAACGCGCCAAGCATCGTCCAGGACTACGGGCCGGACGAGATCGTCAAGATAGTCCAGAACGCCCACCGATACGCAAAGAAGCCGGCGGGGTGCCTTAACACGGCCAAGCCGTCCGAACCGGTGGTGGAAGTGGATTCTGAGGTGGACCTGTCCGGCATCCTTAGCAAGCGAACCACTGTGGAACACACGGCCCTGCCGAGCAAGTACCTTGAAATGCCGGGGCTGCCGGGCGAAGTCATGCGCTTCAACCTGGACACCGCACCGAAGCCACAGCCAATTCTCGCATTGGCGGGGGCGCTGGCTCTTCAGGCGCTCCTGTGTTCGCGCAAGCTGACGGACGAGTACGGGACGCGGCCGAACCTGTACATATGCAGTATCGCCCCTGCCGGCGCGGGCAAGGACCATGCGCGGCAGCTTAACAAGCGGATTCTCAATGAACTTGGGATGACCGACATCCATGCGGAGACAGTCAAAAGTGGCCCTGCCCTGACGACGTCGCTCTTGTTGAATCCGGCCATGATGTTTCAGATCGACGAGATCGGGCGCTTCATCCTGGCCGCAAAGAACCCGCAAACCGGTTCGCTCGTCTACGAGGTCATCACCCGATTTCTTGAACTCTATTCATCGTCCGGTGGTATATACGCAATACCGCGAATCAATGAGGACATGAAGGACGCCAAGAAGGCACGGATGCGCGGTGAGTCCGGCGACGATATGAGCCGCAATATTATCCATTGTCCGCACCTGATACTGTACGGGACTACGGTGCCGGATTCGCTCTATAACGGACTCACGGCGGAGAACGTCTCTGACGGATTCCTGGCGCGGCTCCTTATCTTCGACGTGAACGGGCATAATCCAAAACGCCGCCTCATGAATCCAAACGTCCCCATCCCCGAGTCGATCCTTGCCGCGGTGAAATGGTGGCGGGACTACGAACCGGTGGGAACGGGAAACCTCGATATCCCGAAACCGTATGTCGCCCCCGTCACCGATGCGGCGAGGCGGATCGCGCATGACTTCATCGACCTGGAGTACGAACAACAGAAGTCGCTCAAGGATTCTCCCCTCTCCGCATTATGGGGTCGAACGGGCCAGAACGCAGACAAGCTGGCGTTGCTGTACGCCGCATCCAGAAGCCCACAAGCGCCCGTGGTGGATGACGAGGCGGCAGCTTGGGGGTATGGCCTGGCGGAGTGGTTGACGCGCTCTATGGTGGATTCTGTGGGCGGCAACGTCGCCGAATCACCCTTCCACGCCGTCATCCTTAAGGTGAAGACCATCCTCACACGGGCCGGCGGGCGAATGGAACACTCGAAGTTGCTCAAGCGATTGAAGGGCGTCAAGGCCCGCGAATTCAACGAGATCATCAGCACAATGGAGGAGATGGGCGATGTTGTCAAACACCACTTCCAGACGGCAACGAAAACAGGCATCGAATACCGGCTTGTGGATTGAATCTTTCTCCCTGCAGTTTGAGGAACAATCGAATAGTTCGGGGGGAAAGTTCTCCCTCGAAGGGGAAAGATTTGATTCTCGCAACTCCTTTAATAAAAAAGTCTTCTATAAATAATAATAAATAATTCCCCTTTTTTACTAGGTACACATCATCCGCGAGTTTCGTGTATATAAGGGCCGGTTTGCGAGGTATGGGGGAAAGATTCGAACTATTTATTTTGGAGGGGTCATGATCTGGATTACCCGCACCCTTGATTTCTATATTCCGCCCTCCGATCTGGTCGATGCCTTTGCTAATGACGTTCGGCTCGACGGCGTTCTCTATCGGAAGCTGACGCGGCCCATGTTCGACCAGTTGCGAGCCGACAAGGAGGTAAGAAAATCGTATCCGGGCAAAGTCGCTCGACTCGTTGCAGCTATTTTCGATCACAATCTTGAAAATATTTTCTATGATATTCGTGATAAACGCGATAACCAACCCGCCTAAAAGTTTTTTCTAATAATCCCCGTAGTCGTTGAAGTGAACGACGGTATTGTGAAAACCATACCGATACTTTTTCGACTACGGGGATGCCATGGCTGCCAAAAAGAAAACCGCTACCACCAAAAAAGCCAGCAAGACGGCACCGAACCTCGGTGGCCGTCCCCCGTATTATGACACGCCCGAAGAACTAGCCGTAGCAGCCGAGCAGTACTTCAAGTCCTGCGACGATAATAAGCGCCCCTATACCGTGACTGGTCTGGCCCTGTTCCTTGGCTTCTCGTCTATTCAGTCTTTGAATGACACGGCTAAAAGGGAGGGGTTTTCTGAGCCGGTTAAAAGGGCGAAGTTGCGGGTGGAGTGCGGGTATGAGACGGCGCTGCATGACGGGAAGCCGGTGGGGGCGATTTTTGCCCTTAAGAACTTCGGGTGGAAGGACAAGCAGGAACACGACCTGAACCACCATAACGACCTGGACAGCCTGCTGGCCGCAGTGGAGGGGGAAGACGATGGCGGCGAGTAAAGGGCAGATTGTCGCGGCGTTGCGGAAATATCGGCGCGATCCCGTTTTGTTTGCGCGGAAGGTGCTGCACCTCGACCCGACGCCGCAACAGCAGGAGTTCATGAACGAGATCGCTTTCCCCGGCGCGAAGGTTTGCGTCCGCTCCGGACACGGGACGGGTAAGTCCACCGCTCTGGCCGCGACCGGTATCTGGTTTGTCTCCACCCATCGGGACGCGCTTGTCCCCTGCACCGCGCCGACGGCTCACCAGCTTGAGGATGTGCTGTGGCGGGAGTACCGCCGGCTCATCGGCAACATGAACGCCTACTGGCGGGACCAGTTTATCGTCAATGCCGACAGGATTACCCGTAAGAATTCGAACTGTTTGATCGTGGCCAGGACGGCACGAAAGGAAAATCCGGACGCACTCCAGGGCTTTCACGCACCGAACATACTCTTTGAAATAGATGAAGCCGCTGGAGTGCCGGACGGTATTTTTGAGGTTGCCCAGGGCGCGTTGTCCACGCCGTCCGCCCGCGTCGCCATGGCCGCCAACCCGACACGCCTGACCGGGTATTTCCACCGGGCGTTCAACGGGTCGCGGGCCTTGTGGAAGTGTTTGCAGTTCTCGTGCCTTGAATCCTCGCTGGTGGACCCGTCCTATCCCCGGGACATCGCGGCGGAGTACGGGGAAGACTCGGACATGTACCGCGTCCGCGTCCTCGGCGACTTCCCCAAGGGCGGCCTCTTCAACCTCATTTCGCTCGACCTGGTTGACGCCGCCATGAGCCGCATCGAGTCGCCAAGCTATGAATCGACCGCGCCCCGCATCATCGGCGTCGATCCCGCCTGGCTTGGCTCGGACCGGTCCGCCGCAGTCCTCCGCCAGGGAATGTCGGCGCGGATTCTGTTCCGGGAACGCGGCCTGAACACCGACCGGCTCGCGCAACTGATCGCGCACCGGGCCGAGTCCATCGACCCCGACGCAATATTCGTGGACCAGACGGGCGTCGGGGCCGGGGTCTATGACCAGCTTGCCAAAACGGGTTTGAACGTCTTCGGCATCGCCTTTTCACAGAGTCCGGTGGAGCCGGAGCGCTTTGTCAATAAACGCGCCGAAATGTGGTGGAAGATGCGCGAATGGATGGAACGCGGCCCGGTGTTGGAGGCGAATCAGGAACTGCGGACGGACCTCATCGCGCCCGAGTACTTCACGACCGATGCCGGCAAGATTCAGCTTGAATCCAAGAAGGACATGCGAAAGCGCGGCCTCGCCTCCCCCGACCTCGGCGACGCGCTGGCTCTGACCTTTGCCATGAACGTCAATGCTCGGCACGAACGCCAGTTCGTCATGGAACCGTCGGAGCAGTATTCGCCCTATGAATGGATGAAACGAAGGGAGTAACCGAATGGGAGTCGCTGGAGCGGTAATGGGCGGCGCGTTGTTGGGCTTAGGTATAAGCGCGCTCAATAAAGGGCAAACATCCATGCCGGACTTGTCCGCCGCCAACATCAATTATCAGGATACGGTAGGCAAACTGCCAACGGTTCCGGAAGCGCCCACCACCCCGACCGAGGACGGTTCCAAGAAATCAGACGCAATGCTCGCCGCCGAGGAAGCGGAACGGAAGCGTCGGGCGCAAGAGGCGGAAGCCAACAAAACCAACCATACGACCGGGCTGGGCGTCACCTCGTCCGCGAACGTTGACCGGAAAACCTTGCTGGGATAGGCGACTTCATGACCGCGACAACCGAATACACAAGCCGCGACGACGGGTCACGAACCGACCGCCTGCCCAACCGGTCCGCCGAGTATCGCGGCGCCAAGGCATATCGCCGCCGCTATGCGGAGCTGCAGCCGGACGCCGACCACCTGAAGCCGCTGTGGCGGGAACTGAACGAGTTCCTGCATCCGTGGAGCGGACGGTACTTGTTTTCCGAATCGAAGGCGATGGAGAACATCCGCCGGGGCGAGCGGATTCATAACTCCGTTTCGTTCGAGGTACTGCGGACGGCTGCGGCGGGACTGCACGGCGGGCTGACCAGCCCGGCACGGCCTTGGTTCGAGGTGAGCCACCCCGACGAAAAGCTGATGGAAAACCGCGAGGTCAAGGGCTGGATGCACCATGTCCAGACGACGATGCGGTCGGTGCTGCAGAAGTCGAACTTCTACCCGATTATCCATCACCTTTACTACGAAGCGCTGACCTACGGCCAGGGCGTGGCGATTATCGACCCGCACCCGTACAAGGGCGTGCAATGCCGCCTGTTGACCTGTGGCGAGTACGTGATGGCAAACGGCGCGGACCTTGACGTCAACACCCTGTACCGCCGATTGTCCATGACTGCCGCGCAACTGCGCGAACAGTTCGGCGCGAAAAACTCAGGCTTTAGCCGAACCGTCGAGGACGCATTGCGGCAGGGACGGTTGTCCGACTCGTTCGAGGTAGTCCACGCCATGCAGCCGGTCGGGATGTTCGGCGAGCCGATGCATCCGATTTTCAAATACGAGTCGGTCTACTACCTCGACCAGTGCGGCGATCCGGACAATCAACCCATCCTCGGTTGGTACGGCCACCGATCAAAACCGTTTGTCGCCGTCCGGTGGGACACCATCTCGGACAGCGCCTACGGGTTTTCGCCCGGCATGATGGCCCTGGCCGATGTGCGACAGTTGCAGACCCAGGAATTAAACGAATGCGACGGCATCGAGAAGGAAATCAATCCGCCCATGATCGCCCCGTCCAGCATGAAGCCGTTGATCAATGGCGGCAAGTTGAAGCCGGGCCAATGGGTCTACGAACCGACCACCGGCACGGCAAACGGCGGCATACGCCCGGCGTATCAGGTGCGGCTCGATTTGCAGAAATCGCGCCTGAAAATTCAGGACGTGACGAGCCGCATCCGCTCGACCTTCTTTGACGACCTCTTCCGCGCCTTCCTGTTTAACCAGAAACAAATGACCGCGACCGAAGCGGCCCAACGCATGGAAGAAAAGGCGATGATCCTTGGGCCGGTGCTGGAACGATTCCAGGCCGAGTTGTTCGACGCAATCCTGGACCGCGTCTTCTGCATCCTCTTCTACGAGTTCGAGGCTATCGAACCGCCGCCGCAGATCATCCAGGGCGACAACCTGAAGATCGAATATGTCGGCCTTCTCGCCCAGGCGCAACACCAGATCGGCCTGACCGGGACGATGAACTTTATCCAGTCGGTGATTCCCATCATCCAGGTGCCGCAGTGGCAGGGCGCGGCCATCAAGGTCAATGCCAAAGAAATCATCGACCAACTCGCCAGCGCCAACAACCTCGTGCCGGAGGCGACCTTGACCGACGAGGAATGCGACGAAATCGAAGCGGCCCAGGCCAAGGCACAGCAAGAGGCCGCAGCGATGGAACAGATGAAGGGCATGGCCGACGTGGCGAAGACGGCGGCAGACACGCCGCTCGACAACGGCAGCCTGCTGACCGGGGCAGAGGGAGGGCTTGGCGATGGCGCTATCTGACACCTACGACGCGAGGCAGGAGTTCCTCGACGAACGCCGACGGAATGACCTCACGGCCATCGCCGCCACGCCGGAGGGACAGCGCATCCTTGCCTCGCTGGTGCATGACTCCCTGGCGTTGGGCGGCGTGTTCAACGGCGACAACACGGATGCGTATCAGGAAGGCCGCCGGCATGTGGCGGTGGAGCTACGGGAAGAGCTTAAGGGCGTTTTGGCCCGCGATACATTTATCAAAATCATTTGTCCTGAGGAGGAATGACCATGTCTGAAGTAACCGATCCGAACGCCAGTCAGGGCGATAC
>JAJPXZ010000026.1 GCA_021205245.1 Planctomycetaceae bacterium | reverse complement strand
CGCCCACACCCCACTTTTGGGCGCGGGGCAGGCCCGGGACGTACACTGGCCGGGCGGGTCCGGGGGGGCGACCCCCATTCCCAAAGAGCCGGAGGTATCGGTCGGGACGTATATCGAACTGTTCTATAAGGAATTAGCGCAAGTGCGGGTAGAGTTGGAGTAATCCCCGACAGCGGGGAAAGCCCTTGCGAATGACGGCGTGTTTTGGCGCATTTTCCGGCCTGGAAGAGACGAACAAAACCGCCATAAAGTTCCAGACCATTCCTGGACCACGCAGTGGTTGGCCCGGGCGGGCCACGAGGATTGCCAGACGCAGGCAACCCCGTGCGCTCCTCCGGCCGGCCGCTGTCACGAGTCCCGGCATGTACCGGGAACGGTGAAAACCGTCAACCCGAACCCAGTGGGGGCGAGTCCGCTTCCGGGGGCCTGTTGGACGAGGTGCGCGGCGGATCGGCCAATCCGCCCCTCCTTGGCCCGGGCCGTGACGTCACCCGGACCGGCTCTACCTCACTGTGTTCGAGATGGCGGTTTTTTTTTATGTACCGACCACGCCCTTTGTGCCTGCCGGGGAAAACTCTTGCGCACCCCCCTCCATTAAAATATAATCGGGGCAATATGAACCGGCTGGTCGCTATCGTCCAGCCTCTTTTGTCTTCGTACCAACAAAGTAACCAACAGCGGCGTCGGGACTCGACGCCGCGCTGTTTATTTTATTACGGCTCAACCGCGATTATAAAAAAGGTGCAAGCATGAAAAAGATTTTCGTCCCGCTCGTTCTCGCCGTCGTGTGCGTCGCCGCTTATTTCCTCACGAACAGCCCGACCGGCGAATCGCAGGAAAGCCCGGGTATGGCGGCACCCCTGCCGATTGTCAGCGTCGTCACCATCGTGCCGGAAGAAGTCACCATCACCCAGGAACTGAACGGCCGCGTCACGCCGTACCTCATCGCCGAAGTGCGGCCCCAGGTCAACGGCATCATCCTGGAGAGGCTCTTCGACGAGGGTTCCGACGTCGAGAAGGACCAACCGCTCTACCAGATCGACCCGGCCATCTACGACGCGCAGCTTGCCAGCGCCGAGGCCGAACTTGCCCGCGCCATTTCGAACCGCGAAGTGTCTGGCGCGAAATTGACCCGATACGAACGGCTTGTCGACGCGAACGCCGTCAACCGCCAGGAATACGACGAAGTCGAATCCGCCGCGCGCATGGCCGAGGCTGAAGTGGGCATCGCCGAAGCGATGGTGCGCCTTGCCCGCATCAACGTCGACTACGCGTCGGTCCGGTCGCCCATCTCGGGCCGTATCGGCAAATCGAATGTCACCCAGGGCGCGCTGGTGACAGCCAGTCAGCCCGACCCCCTCGCCACCGTGCAGCAACTAGACCCCATCTATGTCGACGTGGCCCAGCCGATTTCGTGGATGCTCGGTCTGAAGGAAGGCATGCAGGCCGGCGTGTTGCAAAACACCGGCGAGTCCTACGCCGAGCTGCGGGTGGTGCTGGACAACGGCCAGGTCTATAAGGAAAAAGGCAAGCTGCTTTTCGCCGACGTGACGGTCGACCAGACCACCGGTTCGATTTCGCTCCGGGCCGAGTTCCCCAACCCTGACCACATCCTCCTGCCCGGCATGTACGTCACCGCGCTTCTTGACGTCGCCCAAAAGGACGACGCCATCCTCGTGCCGCAGGAGGCGCTGACCCGCGAAGCAGCTGGCGACGCTTTCGTCATGGTGGTCGGCCCCGATAACACGGTGGAGAAGCGCCGCGTCACCACCGTCCGCACGATAGGGAACGCCTGGCTTCTCGGCGACGGACTCGCCGGCGGCGAGCGCATCATCACCGAAGGCGGCCAGCGGGTATTGTTCGTTCCGGGACGCCCCGCGCCGCAGGTGAATGCGGTCGAGGCGGCTCCCGCCGCAGCCGCAGCCGCAGCAGCATCGGCTGCCGAAGCCGCCGCCATCAGCGGCCAATAACGTCAGCGCCACGCACACGAACACAGCCAACCCAGGGATCAGAGACAGGATTCGCATATTATGGCAAAATTCTTCATCAGCCGGCCCATCTTCGCATGGGTAATCGCCATCGTCATGATGCTGGCCGGCGTCATCTCCATCACCCAACTGCCTGTGGCGCAGTATCCGGACATCGCCATGCCGCAGGTGGTTATCGAGGCGCGTTATCCCGGCGCGAGCGCCGAGACCCTCTCGAACACCGTGACCCAGGTCATCGAGCAGAACATGAACGGCATCGACAACATGCTGTACATGGCCTCCACCAGCCAGTCATCCGGCTGGGCCACCATCACCATCACCTTCGCGAACGGCACCGATCCGGACATCGCCCAGGTGCAGGTGCAGAACAAGCTCTCCCTCGCCACCCCGACCCTGCCGGAAGAGGTGCAGCGTCAGGGCCTGCGCGTCCGCAAGACCGCCACCAGCTTCCTCATGGTTGTGGGCTTCATCTCCGAAGACCACTCCATGAACGAAACAGACATCTCCGACTACGTCAACACCTACCTGAAGGACCCGGTCTCGCGACTGAACGGCGTCGGCGAAGTGCAGGTCTTCGGCGCGGAACGGTCGATGCGCGTCTGGGTCGATCCGGTCAAGCTGTCAAACTACCACCTCACCCTCGGCGACCTCGAGGCGGTCATCCTGCGCCAGAACATGCAGGTGTCGTCCGGCCAGTTGGGCGGCATGCCGCAGGACGGCGAGCGTGAACTCAACGCCACCATCATCGCCCAATCGCAATTGCAGACGGTGGAAGAGTTCGAAGAGATGTTGATCCGCGTCAACCAGGACGGGTCGTCGCTGCGGATGCGCGACGTCGCCCGGATCGAACTCGGCCAGGACTCCTACGATTTTACCGCCCGCTACAACGGTATGCCTTCGGCCGGTATGGGCATCAAGCTGGCTTCGGGCGCGAACGCCCTCAACACCGCCGACAACGTCAAAACCTACATGGAAAACGCTCGGGACTTCTTCCCGGCCGGCCTCAGCTTTGTCTACCCATACGACACCACCCCGTTTGTGCGCATCTCCATCATGGAGGTGGTCAAGACGCTTATCGAGGCGGTTATCCTGGTGGTGCTGGTCCTCTACATCTTCTTGCAGAACTGGCGTACCACCATTATCCCGTCCATCGCCGTGCCGGTGGTGCTGCTGGGCTCGTTCGCGGTCCTGCTCGGTTTCGGCTACTCGATCAATACCCTGACCATGCTTGGTATGGTGCTGGCCATCGGTCTTCTTGTCGACGACGCCATTGTCGTGGTCGAAAACGTCGAGCGACTTATGCGCGACGAAAAAATGACGGCCAAGGCGGCGGCGGAAAAATCCATGGAACAGCTCACCGGCGCGCTTGTCGGTACCGCCATGGTGCTGGTGGCGGTGTTCCTGCCGATGGCGTTTTTCGGTGGCTCCACCGGCGTCATCTACCGCCAGTTCTCCATCACCATCTGTACCACCATGATCCTTTCCATCGTCGTCGCCATCGTCCTGACGCCGGCCTTGTGCGCGACCTTGC
Organism: Planctomycetaceae bacterium; assembly: GCA_021205245.1. Taxonomy (GTDB): domain Bacteria; phylum Planctomycetota; class SZUA-567; order SZUA-567; family SZUA-567; genus JAJBSZ01. The sequence goes on along the minus strand of JAJPXZ010000026.1, from coordinate 8,944 downwards.
TGCGGCCCGAGGATTTTCTCGAAGAATCGGAAAAGCCCGCCCCGAAGGGAGCCATCGCCAAGGCGCACCACAGCTTCTTCGCCTGGTACAACCGGGGCTTCGAAAAGGTCGTGCGCGGCTATGTCGCCATCGTCGGCCACATGGTCCACCGCTGGCTCCGTTACATTCTCATCTATCTGCTGATGGTCGGGATCATGGCCTATTCGTTCCGTCATATCCCCTCGTCCTTCCTCCCCGACGAGGATCAGGGCATCCTCATGGTGGAAATGCAGCTTCCGGCCGGTGCGACAATGTCCCGTACCATGAAGGTGGCGGACAAGGTGCGCGCCTACTTTATGGAACAGGATCCGGTCCTGGCGGTGTTTTACGTGTGCGGCTTCAGCTTTTCCGGCCAGGGCCAGAATTCTGCGCTCGCCTTTATCAGGCTGAAGGATTGGGAACTCCGCACCACGCCGGAATCCCGCGTCTTCGCCCTTGCCAATAGCGCCAACCAGTACTTCTACCAAAATATCCGCGAGGCCAACATCTACGCGATGGTGCCTCCGGCGGTGCTCGAACTCGGTTTCGCCGGCGGCTTCGACCTGGAGCTGCAGGACCAGGCCAATCTTGGCCACGCCACGTTGATGGAGCAGCGGAACCGCTTCCTGCAGATCGCCAACAGTCCCGAGTTCACCGATCGCCTCCGCCAGACCCGTCCCAACGGCAAGGAGGACATGCCGCAGTATAAAATCGAAGTCGACCAGGCCAAGGCCTTCTCCTACCAGGTGTCGCTCGGGGACATCCACGACATGCTGCAGAAGGGCTGGGGTTCAGGCTATATCAACGACTTCATGAACAACGGCCGTATCAAGAAGGTCATCATGATGGCGGAGCCGCGCGCCCGCATGGTGCCGGAAGACTTTGACAAGTGGTATATCCGTAACAGCCTCGGCCGGATGGTGCCGTTTGGGTCCCTTATTAAACGCCAGTGGGTCTACGGCTCGCCCCGGCTTGAACGCTACAACGGCCTGCCCGCCGTGCAGATCATGGGCAACCCCGCGCCCGGCGTCTCCACCGGTCAGGCCATGCTGGCAGCCGAAGAAATTATGACTCGTCTGGAACCGGGCATTGGCTTGAGTTGGACCGGCCTGTCCTATCAGGAACGGGCGGCGGGCGAGCAGACGATCGCCCTGTACTCCCTCTCCATCATCGCCATCTTCCTGTTTCTGGCGGCGCTGTACGAGAGTTGGACCATTCCGCTCTCGATTCTTCTCGCCATCCCCATCGGTGTTATGGGTGTGGCGGCGGCTGCGCTCCTCTTCAAGATGTCGAACGACGTCTATTTCCAGGTTGGCTTCCTCACCATCATCGGCCTGGCGGCGAAGAACGCCATCCTCATCGTCGAGTTCGCGAAGGAGCTGCATGAGGAACAGGGCCTGTCGGTGACCCAGGCGGCGCTCGAAGCGTGTCGCCTCCGTCTCCGCCCCATCGCCATGACCGTCTTGACCTTTATCCTCGGTGTGCTGCCGCTGGCGGTGAGTTCGGGTGCGGGTTCGGGCGCGCAGAACGCCATCGGCATCGGCATCGTTGGCGGCATGATTTCGAACACCGTCCTCGGCATTATCTTTGTGCCGCTGTTCTTTGTCCTCGTGACCTGGCTCTTCTCCAAGCAGGCGCGTAACGATGACCTGGCCCTGCGCCGCTCGCAGCGGTTCAAAATCAAGTAAGCCCCACGAGAACCACATATGTCACCGGCCGCCGTTTCGATAACGGCGGCCGCTTTCTTGGTTCGCCCTTTCGCGGAAGCGCGGAGGCGATTACAATCGCCATGGTCGCGCACTTGATATGGGGATAATGCATGTCTGATTCAAGCCAGGGCAACGTTGTGGCCGCGTTCCTCCGCCCGCTTGGCGACGCGGTCCGCACCGTGCCGGAACTCCGCTATCTCGCCCGGGTCACCGGGTCGAAGGTGAACCTGATCGTCAAGGCCGGCTGGCAGCGGGATCTCTACGCCGGACTCGACTATATCGGCGACGTCCTCTCCCTGGACAAGTGGCGCGTGCCGCTGTGGTTCTCGCCGGCGCAACGCGCTGTCGTCGCGCGGCTGAAGAGTGTGTCGCCGCGGCTCGGGTTTGTCCTGAGCCGCCGTGCCAAATTCGCCAAACTCTCGCGACTGCTTCGGCGCGCCGGGGTTCCCGATGACGGCATTGTCGACGACATTCCGGGCTGGCGCGCCGCTAATCCCAAATTTCCCGACTACCGTCCCGATCGGCGCGACCTCGCCCCGCCCGCATTGCATGTCGAGCCGGACGAACAGACGGCGATGCGCGCGCGGCTTGAGCGGGACTGCGGTTGGTCCGGCGGGCCGCTCGTCGTTCTCCATCCCGGCTGCGGCGCGATGAAGCGCTCCGGCGGCTTGGGCCGGGAGGGCGGCAAGAATTGGTCGTGGCAAAACTGGGTCGCCCTCGCCGCCACCCTGCGCGAGGCGACACCGGAGTCGCTCCTCGTGTTCACCGGGTCGGGCGATGAGCGTGAATTGACCGAACGCATCTGCAAAGATGCGAGCGGCAACGGTGCGCGTCTTGTCTCGCTTGCCGGGCAAACCACGATGCGGGAACTCCTCGCCCTCCAGTCCCTCGCGTCATCCGGCATCGCCACCAACACCGGCGCATCCCATACCGCCATGGCAATGGGGTGTCCGCTGGTCTCGATATTCGGCAATCACGATCCGCGCATCTTTACCGCCTCCTCGTTTGGCTGGGGCGCGTGCCACACGGTCCGGGGCGCCGACATGGCGGCGGGGTCGGTCGCGAAGGAAGACTCGCCGGTCAACCGCATCAAACCGGCGACGGTTTTTGCCGCGTGGCGGGAGATCCCGCCCCGTACCAGCCACCCCGGCGACAAGCCGTATGTCCGCCATTACCTCGAGGGCGGCGGCGTCGAGGAGGCGGCATTTGCCGAGGAAAAACGGTGGGGTTTGGAGTAGAGGGAAAGGGAAGGTCGCAATGCCTGTACTCGTTCTCGAAGCCAGCACCAGTGCCGTCAAGGCAATGGTCTATGACCGTCACGACGGCGTCGTTTCCCTCGCGAGCGAGCCCTATGGGCCTGACATCGACAAGGGCGGCATCCATGACGCAGCGGCTGTGTTTGCGGCAGCCATGCGTGTGGGCCGGACGGCGGCGGCGGGGCAGGACATCGCCGCCGTGGCGCTGGTCGGGGTGTGGCACTCGGTCGTTCCGTTGGGCAGCGATATGGAACCGGTTGGTCCTGCGTACTTGTGGAACTTTACCGGTACCGCCACCATCGCCAGAACCATCCGCGAACAGGAGGACGTTGCCGCCCGCATATACCAGAACACCGGCTGCATGCCAAACGTCACCTACCAGCCCTACGCCCTTCTCCATATGCGCGAGAATGGGTTTGACCTCACGGACAAAACTTTTGCCAGTCAGGCGGGGTATATCTACTACAAACTGACGGGCGAACATCTCGAGACACGGAATATCGTCTCCGGGATGGGCTTCCTCAATATTCACGAAGGCGTCTACGACAACGGGGTGATGGAGCTGTGCGGCATCGGTCCGCAGCAACTCGGACGGCTTGTCGATTACCGCGATGTTCGTCCGCTGGGTCGCGCGGGAGCGGACCTTCTCGGCATCGCTCCTGGCGTCCCGGTGGTGCCGCCTCATTCCGACGGCGGCCTCAACCAGCTCGGCAACGGCGCGATGCGGCCGGGCTGGATGACCTTTTCCGTCGGCACCAGCGCCGCTATCCGTTTGTCCACGGGCGCGCCGGTTTTGTCGAACCCGCCCGCGACCTGGTGCTACGTCGGAGCCGAAGGCTGGTTGGCCGGAGCCGCCACCAACGGCGCGGGCAATTGCATGAACTGGTTCAAGGATACCGTGCTCGGCAATAAATGGTCGTGGGACGAACTCGGACGCGACCTCCTCACCGAAGGCCACACGCCGGTTTTTCTGCCGTTCCTTTTCGGCGAACGCTGCCCCGGCTGGCAAGACACCCGCCGTGGCGGATTCGAAGACCTCACCGGTCTTGACGATGAGCGAACCATGTTCCGGGCGGTGGCGGAAGGCATTCTTTTCAACATCTACCAGTGTTACGAAATCCTCACCGCCATCGCCGGCACGCCGGAACGCATCATCCTCTCGGGCGGCATCCTTAATTCGCCCGGGTGGATGCAGATGGCGGCTGATATTTTCGGCCGCGACCTCACCCTTTCCGACAACCCACACGCGTCGCTCCTGGGCGGCGCCGCGCTGGCCCTCAATGCGGCGGGGCAGCTTGAAAATATTGCCGAATTCGGCGACACGGGCGGCGAGACGGTCTCGCCCCGTCCCGGTCTCGACTGGTTGTACAAAAAGAAATTCGACCGGTACCTGGCGTGGTACAGCCGTCTGTCGCCACGCACCGGTTCCATGGAGACATCATGAAAGTATTGGTAACCCCGCGTTCCTTTGGCAAGACCGATCCAGGCGTGTTCGACGTGCTCAGGAACGCCGGGCTGGATGTCGTGGTCAACGACTCCGGCGGCATCCTTGACCGCCAGGGCTTGGCCTTGCTCCTCGCCGATTGCGACGGCCTCATCCTCGGAGTCGACCCGCTGGACGCCGAGGTCATCGCGCGCGCACCAAAGCTGAAGGCGGTGGCGAAATACGGCGTTGGCCTGGATAACATCGACCAGGACGCCTGTGCCGCACGGGGCATCAGCGTCACAAGGACGGTGGGGGCAAATGCCGAGGCGGTGGCGGATTTCGCCTTTACCCTGATGATGGCGGCGGCGCGGAAGGTGGTGTCAATCGACGCCATGTGCCGCCGTGGCGACTGGTCGAAGGTGACTACAATCGACATCTACGGCAAGACCCTGGGCATCCTCGGCATGGGGGCGATTGGGCGGGGTGTGGCCAAGCGTGGGCTGGGCTTCGGCATGACTGTCCTCGGCTATGACGTGTTTTGGGACGACGCATTCGCGGCAACGCATTCCATCCGCAGGGCAAGCCCCGAGGAGATTTACCGCGAGGCAGATTTCATCAGCCTGCACGTGCCGCTCACTGACGAGACCCGGGGTATGATCGGCCGCGAACAATTCGCCATGATGAAGCCGACCGCCATCCTCGTCAACACCGCCCGGGGCGGCGTGGCGGACGAAGACGCGCTCCTCGAGGCGTTGCAGAACAAGGTCATTTACGGCGCAGGCATTGACGCATTCGAACAGGAGCCGCCGTCGAACCCTGCCTGGTTCAGTCTCGATAATGTCGTGCTTGGGTCGCATGCCGCCGCGTCGACGGTCGGCGCGATCGAACGGATGGGACGGATGGCGGCTGCAAATCTTCTGCGGGATCTGGGGCTGTGCCAGTAGGCGATAGTCAATTGCTACGGTAATAAAAAACCGGCTCGCGCGCGCGAGCCGGTTTCGCATTCAAACTAAGCGGAATGATGATTACTGCGCCGGGGCTGCCGCCTGCGCTGCCTGCAACTGCTGCTGGCGCTCTTGGAAAGCCTGGACCCATGCCTGCGCCTCGGTCTCCACCGCCTGAATCTGCTCTTCGCTCAAGAGCTCGCGCACCTTGTCGATGGCGGGATTGATGGCGGCGGCGGGATAGCCGGCCAGCCGGCTGAGTGCGTACCACTTGAGTTCCTGCTGCGGATCGGCGGGGCGGCCGATGCCGTCGCGGTAAAAGACAGCCACGTTTTTCATCGCCTCGCCGTTACCGAGTTCGGCGGATTTCGAAAACCACTCGAACGCCTTGGCATCGTCCTTCGCCTGGCCGTAACGGCCTTCAAAGGCGATAACGCCGAGATCGTTGGCCGCGCCCGGGTGTCCGGCCGCTGCGGCCCTGCCCAGCAACTCAACCCCCCACGGTTCGTTCCTGGCGGTGCCGGTGCCGCTGAAGTACATGGAAGCCAGCTTGTAGAGGCCCTGGGGCAGCTTCAGTTCGGCTGCGCGTTCGAACGCCTCGAAAGCCCGCTGCATGTCGCCGGCGGTGCCCATGCCGATTTCGTAGCAGACGCCGAGGTTGTAATACCCTTCGGCCAAACCTGTTTCCGACGCCCGCCGGTACCACTCCAAAGCCTTGGTGTAATTGCGCGGTGTGCCGAGGCCACGTTCATACATGGTCCCGAGAGTGAGCATCGCGCCGCCGTTCCCTTTTTCGGCTTCACCAGCCATTAGCGTGAACGCCTGCTCCGGGCTGATGCTTTGCTGCGCTTCGGGTTGCGCTGCCACCGTTTCCTGACCCCACACCCTGGGGCAGCCGATGAGAATGGCCGCCAGAACCGCAACTGCAAGGATACTTTTCGTCTTCATTTTGTTTACCTTGTCCAAAAAAAGGGGTTACGAAAAGGATGACACAAGGAGCATTATGCACAAGCTGAGACGGCGTATCAACGCAAATTTCCACTTTCTCCGGTAAAAACAGAGAGTAGCGTAACTGGATAGGAAAAATACCCCCCCAGCCGAGAGCCGGAGGGGCATTAAGATTACACGTTAAGCCTATTTCCCGATCTTTGTACCAGACACCTTTGCGTACCATTTCGCCAAGGCGGAATGGTCGTCCGCGCCCGCGCCGTCGGCGCGGAGGGTCTGGAACATCTCCATAACCTGGGCCGACAGCGGCAGGGGCGATCCGACGTCGTGGCCGGTGTCGATGGCGTTTTGCAGATCCTTGATGTGGAGATTGATCCGGAAGCCGGGGGTGAAGTCGGAGGCGATCATCATCGGGGCCTTGGCGTTCATGACGGTCGAACCGGCGAGGCCGCCACGAATGGCTTCGAACACAAGCTGCGGATCGACGCCCGCCTTTTTCGCGAGCGTCAAGGCTTCGGCGACGGCGGCGATGTTTGCGGCCACAATCACCTGGTTGGCCAATTTGGTGGTGTTGCCTGCGCCAATCGTACCGCAATAGACAGCGCTTGCGCCGACCTTCAGGAGGACGTCGTCCTTGACCTGGTCGAACACCGCCTTGTCGCCGCCGACCATGATGGACAGGCTGCCGTCGATGGCTTTGGGTTCGCCGCCGGAGACGGGAGCGTCGAGCATTTTCACCCCTTTGGCGGCGCAGGCCTTCTCGATTTCCTGCGAAGCGAGGGGGGCGATGGAAGACATATCAATAAGGATCATGCCGGGCTTGGCTCCGGCGAGAACGCCGTCCTCGTCCAGGACGGCGGTTTTCACCTGGGGCGAGTTCGGCAGCATGGTGATGACAAGGTCGCTCGCCGCCGCCACAAGCGTGGGCGTCGCCGCCGCCTTTGCGCCAGCTTTGACGACGATGTCGATGTTTTCCTGGTGGTGGTCCAAGGCGACGATTTCATGGCCAGCCTTGAGGAGATTCAAAACCATGGGCTTGCCCATGATGCCAAGACCGATGAAGCCGATTTTCATATGTACTCCCCTTTGAAGTTTCCTCAGTCAGTATTCCACGAAGCAACGCCTCTCTATTATAGCGATGTTGCCGTGGATGGACATTGTGATTTGTATGAGCGGGTTTTGATTCGTGGTTAGAACAGTTTGATTTGCTCAATCAACGGATCACCCGACTCGGCGCGGGCTGAAAAACCGACAAAGCCGTCGAAGCCGTTTGTGGTCAGGGCTTGACGAATAGAGGGGAGCGCCGGGACGGCGTTGTCGCCGATATGGACATAGCCGATAAGGTCGCCGTACCGTTGCAGCGCACCGTCAGCGCCGCCGACCATCCCGGCTGTCCCGACATCCATCAGGAGGCGCAGGGCGGGCGAACCGACCATCCGCACCACTTCGCCGGAGGAGGGAATGGTGTCGAGGCCGAGGGTGCGGGTCTTGCCGTCACGGACCGGCTTGAGGTACAGGGTTACGCCGGCGCGGGTCGCCTTGCGGGCGGCATCGTCCAGGGTGCGGGTGGCGGCAGAGGCTTTGCCAAAGTCCTCGCGGCTGGCTGCGGCCAGGCGTCCGGATACCCCTTGGGCGCCGGTTTCGATAATCAGGTTGGTGCAGTTGAAGCTTTTGGCAACAGCGATGGATTGGGAAAGGAATTCGAGAAATTCGTCCCGCTGGTTCGGATCGGCTGGAGATTGGCCTTCGGCTCCGGCAATGCTGGCGAGACGCAGGCGGTGCTCGGCAAGGGCGTCGGTGATGCGGGTAAAATCGAGGCTGGTCCAGGCGGAAAATTCCACCCAGTCAAAGCCGGCCGCACGCACCATGGCGAAACGGTCGTAAAACGGCACGTCGTCGAACATCGTTTCCACCGACAGCGACTTCTTCATCCTGAACGCCTCTCGCCTAGACACAACGCCCCTCCATTGAGGTGCTGTCCCCGAAAAGGGGACTTCCCAGCATGGTATCGACCGTTTCAGAGGAAAAATTCACCCAACTCGGGCGGGTGCTTGAGGTTTTTGCCGATAAACCCTCGCCGGGGCGTGGCATATTTTGTATAATGACCTGTTCGGCCGTGAGGGGATATGCGGCTGCTGTATCGGGAGTACTAAACGTTTCATGACCACGAAAAACGGCGCCAACCTCTTTATCGATCGCTACAACGCGCTCACCGTAGCCGACCAGACCGTCCTTCAGGCCCTGTCCGCCCTGTACGAACCGGCGGCGGCCGGGGTGGTGTCGGCCTGTCTCGGTGACTCGGGCAGCCGCGAATCGCCCATGCGAGCCTTCAACCCGCAGAACGTCGCCACCCGCCTTGCCAAACTCACCAAGGCCGGGTTTACCCAGGAGTCGATGGGCGAGACCCGGGGCGGCAAGGTGCGGCTGTGGCGGTGCAAACCGGAACCAGCCGAAATAGCCATCCGCCACGCTGCCCGCGACGGCCGTTTCCTGCCCATGGCCAAGGCAGCGCTCGCTGTCACCCGGGGCCGCGACTGGAAGGGCGAGGGGGCTGATGACAGCCCCAGGCGTCGCTTCCGCCTTGCCTTCCACGCCGGGGACTGGCGTCTGGCCGGGCATGAACTTCCGATCATCTCCGCCGAA
>JAJPXZ010000023.1:92295-103707 GCA_021205245.1 Planctomycetaceae bacterium | reverse complement strand
ATATTATTCTAAACTACTTGCATTATTTCCTTAAGTGGGGACGAATTGCGGTGTTATGTAGATTAAAGTAGCGGACCAAGTATATAGTAGCGCTGGGCTTAATTATAAACTTCGTGAACTATCTTGGATCAAATCTTTGTACAGAGTGAGGTAACTCTGGACCATGGCGTCCAATGTAAAGAGCTTATTTAGCCGTTCCTTGCCATTTTGTCCCATCTCTCGAGCACGAGCAGGTGCGTCTCTCAACTCGCGCATTGCCGCGGTAAGCGCATGAGGATCGTTTGGCGGGACAACGATACCAGTGACACCGTCGATATTGACAAAACTTGTACCTGTCCCAACTTCGCATGTGATGAGCGGTTTGGAAAAAAACTGGGCCTCGACCGCGGCAAGACCGAATGCCTCAGAGCGCAAATGTGACGGTAAAACAAAACCCGAACATAACTTCAGTAGGGCACATTTATCTTCATCAGCCAGTTGTCCTAAAAAGACAACATTATCGAGTTTTTTTTCCAAAGCAATCCCACGTAATGCTTTTTCACAGTAACCACCTCCGACAAGGGCTATTTGCCCGTCGTAATTCTCCGCCGCCTCCAACAAGCATTCGATCCCTTTATAGTACCGAAAGGCACCAACAAACAGTAAAAACTCATCTTTCATTCGTTTTCGCCACAGATTTAAACGTCCAGGTAAAACATTATAAGCGGCTGGGTCAATACCCAAGGGAATTACCTTCAGCTTTTCCTGATACATAGACAGCACCGGGCTGGTCGCCGCATAGTTTGGACTGGTCGCAACAATCCGATCCATTCGTGATAGGAACCACTTTTGAAGTGGCTTGTAAAATTGTTTTAAGATACGTTGTTTAACCACATCGCTATGGTATGTAACAACACATGGTTTCGCGCACCCTAAGAACAAGTGCATAACATCCATCCACGGCCAAGGAAAATGATAATGGAGAATGTCAAACTCGCTTACTAACCGGCGAAGAGAAGATATAGACCCGAATGAGAAGTCCATTGACGCTACTCGAGCAAAGCGTCGTGACCGATTGACCAAATGGTGATCACATACAAATGAAGGAGGCTGGTCAGTAGAAGATAGTGTAAACACCTCTGCATTATGCCCTAGGCGTTGAGCGCCTTCACATAAGTTATGTATTACTAGTTGCACGCCGCCAAATTCTTCGGGATAATAAGTTTTATAAATATGAAGGATACGCAATGGCTCTCCGATGAAAGGGCGGAGAATCGAGTAATCCATCCTCCTTAGGGTATTACAAAAAAATTTGAGGTTATGCCCGCCGAAATGTATCGATGCGTTACTTGGTGATGGAAGCACCCCATTAGCCCTGTCCCATAGGCTATTCGAACACTTTATTCCCTGTGATAGTTTAGTATGTTCTATAAAGCTTGTCAATAAATTTGGATAGGGTGGATCAAACAATGACCACTTACTCCATTAAACCTCCAATAACATTGGTACGAGGTCTTAATCCGGTATATTAAATGGGTGGGTCATATTCAAAAGTGGAATGACTTTGCATTAACCTAAAAATTCCACATTCCGAACTTACAATAGCTTTTAATGCATCGAGATAGTCGGCCTGCCTGCATCCTACTACGTGCACGCCATGAAACGGTAGCCGTAGCCGTTCAATACCCTCCACAATTAGCCCAAACGCTGCGGGGCCGCATTAAGAGTGCTTTCGCTAAATGGGTACTTACTATCGGTACCACCCTCTTCCGCCTCTCTGGTAACCACTCTGTGAAGTCTCACGAAACACCAATGTTGTACCGGTTTCCAATGTGGAAGCTGCCGTTCAATGGTGTCGCAATTCCACCTGAGTTAAATCAAGGTGGGTACGGAAATTCCCGTAACGCGTTACTTTAATCCTCGAATAATTCAGCGCCTGACTAGAAAGGGAAATTAGGTGATGCTCGGCCATTTTTATAAGCTCGGCTGGGATGCGCCACTCGTAAATAGCGAAGCCGAATTCGAGCCAGCGCGCGTCGCAATTCGCTTGATCAGACTAACATTAGTGGTGCGCATTTCAAAGAGCAAGACACGGTTAAGTCTCGTTGGTAGCGGTTAATAGCGCAAAGGAGCTGGCCGATTTGCCTGAAGCCAGTAATCCTGGCGAAATGCTATGCCTTACCGATGCGATACCGTGCCGGAGCACTCGGCCGAATGTATGCGAAACGGCATAGAGGCAATAATTCGCCCCACTTTCCTAAGTCCGCTTGGGGACTGCGAGAAGGTCGGAGGGCCTTAATGGAGGCGACGGTGTGAGAGGACGCCTTTCATTCGTTTCCCTCCCAAATCGGGCTAGGTCTTGGCGTACCATTCAAGGTTTTTAGGGCTAGGGCGATGGAAAGCCTTGTCAAACTATTCTTGAGTTCGGGGTATAATTGCTCTCATGACTCTTTCCATTAATAGAGTACGGCCAAGGATGTCCTTGGCCGTACTTTAATATGGAGCGGGCGAAGGGAATCGAACCCTCGTGATCAGCTTGGAAGGCTGGGGCTCTACCATTGAGCTACGCCCGCTTGTGGTAGGATATGGGGGTGCGCCTATTTCTCAATTTTTCCTTGAATGCATCACTTAGTGAGGCAGCGCGAACACCCGGTATCTGAAAAGAGGGAGCCCAGGAAAAGGCTCCCTCTTGGTTGGTGCTTGGTGGAGGATACCGGGGTCGAACCGGTGACCTCAAGACTGCCAGCCTTGCGCTCTGCCAACTGAGCTAATCCCCCAATCGTATCAAAACAAATTCCGCCCGGTTAAGGCGGAATAACGTAACAGTGATATTCTATCTATTCGCCCACCCGTGTCAAGTGGTTTCACGCTTTTGCCCCGATTTTCTTCACGCGGCGATCCGCTTTGCTTTTGCCATCCATTCCGCTGTGGTGTATACTCGGGTAGTACCACCCTGGCCACGGCTGCACCGTGAAACACTGTGCCATTAATGTTCTTACACAAATTTTCCGAGACACCCTGATCCTATGGGCGACACCAAACTGAAATACTTCCACGATATCGGCCGGGCCCAACGCTGGCAACAGATGCGTAAACGCATCCGCCAGGCCAGCGGCACCGAGCGGCTCAAACTGCTTCGCTATTTCGGCGATCAGATTCGCGCCCTCATGCCTTCAATGGCCCGCGCCGCCACTGTCGAACCAGAAGATATCGCTCGCGCCATTGAGGTCGCGTCGACCCAAGGCGCAGTCATCGGCGCGTGGTTGTCCATGGACCCCGCCAACCCGGCATGGCCCGGGCGCGACAGGCTCTTTATCGTTCGCCACGACGATCTCATCAACACCTGCGCCGCCCTGGCGGCTCTCGGGTTCTTCCCTCCAGCAAAGGTGGTGGAGTTGGTTGAACGCGTGGACGAGGAAGGTCGCCGCGCCACCGTACCAGGCATCGAAACACCCGGCGTCCCCACTGAAGAGATTCCCGACCTCATGTGGGAGTCGGCAGTCGAATCCGCCCGGAACAAGCGCCGTTGGCGAGAACGCCTCGCGACAACGGGCATTGGATGGGCAGAGCCAGCCTGGCGCGATTCGCCCGCCACCTGGCGCACCTGCGGCCTTTTCGATGCTGCCGATGCGGTGACGATAAAATGCCGGGACCTCACCATGCGCGACGGCGAGCGGCCCGCCGGCCTGGTCGTCCTTATCAAGGTGCCGCGCTCGGACATCACCTCCTATGCCGACGAGTGGTCGTCGCGTGGCTGGGAGACCGCTATCATCAACCGGAGCGATTGTCTCAGTCTGTACGAGCTCCTCGTCTCCGCTTCGATGGACAAGCCCCTCGCCGTCATGATGGCTATTGGCCAAACAGCCACATCGCCGCATATTTCCCGTACAGCCATCCGACGTAGGGAATCCGGCCTGCTGGGCGAGATGTCGGATGAGCAGTTCAACGAGATCATGGGCGAGTCACTTAACTTCTAAAACCGAGCCAGCCGCGCCAATTTTTATCGCCCGCATGTGTGGTAAAATCACTTGTGTTGACTGCATAAAGAACTATAATTTTTTCTCCACACACGGGCCTGTAGCTCAGTTGGTTAGAGCAGGTGACTCATAATCACTTGGTCGGGGGTTCGAGTCCCTCCGGGCCCATTCATATCAAACCCGCCCTCTCGCCACGAGAGGGCTTTTTTTTTGGCCAACCCACCGGTAGTTTCCTGGTGACATCCGTTCTCGCAATCGCTACCATGGACTGCGGCGTGAGGGTTCCCGTTGTTGAAAGGAATCCGCCCATGTTTCTGGTTTTGGTGCGGCATGGCGAGAGTGAGTGGAACCGGCAGAACCTGTTTACCGGCTGGGAGGACGTGGACCTATCGGAAAAAGGGAGGCAGGAGGCGCGCGAATGCGGCCGGTTACTCAAGGGCAATTATGATTTCGATGTGTGTTATACCTCGTATTTGAAGCGGGCGATTCATACGCTGAACTTCATCCTCGAGGAGATGGACCGCGAATGGCTGCCGGTGGAGAAGAGTTGGCGGATGAATGAACGCCACTACGGCGCGCTCCAGGGCCTCAACAAAGCCGAGACGGCAGCCAAATACGGCGAGGAGCAGGTCAAGATTTGGCGGCGCTCCTACGATGTTCCGCCGCCGCCGTTGGACGAGGCCGACCCACGCAACCCGCGAAAACTCGATCAATACCGCTCCGTTGCCGACCCGTCTGTCCTCCCCCTAAGCGAAAGTCTCGCCACGACTATCGACAGGGTCATGCCGTATTACCACGAAACGATTGAGAAAGATATGCGCGAGGCGAAGCGCGTGCTCATCGTTTCCCACGGCAATAGCCTCCGCGCGTTGGTGAAATATCTCGATAATATCTCCGACGACGAGATCGTCGACGTCAATATCCCGACCGGTGTCCCGCTGGTGTATCGCCTGGACGATAATTTGCAGGCCGTCTCAAAGGAATACTTGGGCGATCAGGACGAAATAAAACGACGCCTCGGCTCTGCGCAATCCATCGGCGCTGCGAAGTCATAACGATCCGATACGTGACCAGCGTGTTTAATATTCTACGACCGCAGCCGTTCACCACGGCGGCTGCGGGATTTTTTTTGACGAGCCAAGCAAGCGAAGAAGAGGCAATTATGAGCCAGCCATTTCCCGAAACGCGTGAGGCATTTTTAGGGGATCCGCGTTCACTCCTTTGGAAGAATCCGGGCGTCTGGCCGGTCAATAAACCGAGTGGTCCCAGCAGCAACCTCGTGGTGGTGCGGGCGCGTCGGGCTTTGGCTGAAAAACGCATCGGCCACGCCGGCACGCTCGACCCGCTGGCTTCAGGGCTTCTTGTGCTGCTGGTGGGAAATGCCACCCGGCTATTCGACGAGCTGCAGACCATGCCCAAAACCTATCGCGCCGGCTTCGAATTAGGACGCCGCACCGACAGCCAGGACATCACCGGTACGGATATGGAAGGATTTGTCCCGTCGCCCTGCCCGCCTATCGATGAAGCGCGCCTGGCCGAGGTTTTATGCGGTTTTATGGGGGAATTGGAGCAGGTACCGCCAATGCACAGCGCGCTCAAAAAGGACGGCCAACCCCTCTACAAGCTTGCCCGCGCGGGAAAAGTTGTGGAGCGGCAACCGCGCCCGGTCAGTGTCTACGACCTTGGTATTACGCAATTCGACGGCGTCACCGGTGTTTTGGAGATGCGCGTTTCAAAAGGGTTTTATGTACGCACGCTGATCGACGATATGGGAATGGCATTGGGGTGTGGCGCGGTTATGACCGCACTCGAGAGGACTGCCATAGGTCCATTTTCCCTGGAAGAAGCGGTGGATATGGACCGAATCAGCGAAAAAATTCCCCACCCTGAAGCATAACCTGTCACAGCGCCCATTAGTTGATGTCACACGCATAGTTCAACAACGGATTGAACTCCACCACCTTATCACGTCCAGAACGCTTTGCCGAATACATTGCCGTGTCAGCCTGGCCGATGAAGAGCGCCAGGCTGTCGCCCTTTTCCGGCACACCGTCTTTAATACCCACGCTTATGGTAAGGGAAAAATCCGCATGGCCGGGGAAAACGGTCTGGGCAATAGCGTCGCGAATGCGTTGGGCCACTTTACCCGCAGTTTCCCCCCCGGCGTCCGGAAGCAAAATGACGAATTCCTCGCCGCCGTAGCGGCTGGACAAATCGCTTGGCCTGATGCTCTCGCGGATTATTCGACCTAGCTGGGTGAGGACGACATCGCCAAACGCATGGCCATAGGTGTCGTTGATATTCTTAAAAAAATCGACATCGAAAAATATCACCGCGATGCTTTGGCTGGCGATGCGGCATCGTTCAAAGGTGCGCTCGGCGGCTTCCAGGAAGACATACCGATTAGCCAGACCCGTCAGGTAGTCGGTCGTCGCCATTACGCACAGCATTTGGTCGGACTTTTCCTTAATAAGGAGCAAATACGCTGGCAGGCCAAAGAGAAGGATCAGCACCATGGCCATGAAGGTGAATGTTTGGATATGGGAGTTGGTCAAGATTGACAATCCACCTGTAATTGCCACATACGCCCGCGGCAGCAGCACTACCAGGAGAAGAGTGTAAAAGACACCAACCAGACGTTTGAATTTCGTCGTATTGCGGGAGACCATCATGCGCAAATTGGGGAAGATGACGATCATAAAAACACAGACCGACGACACGGCGACGCGGAGTGAGGAATTCGGATAAATGTGCTCGGACGCAACAAACCCCGCGATACACATCATCAGGATAACGGTAAGGGGAAGAAAATTGGGCCGCAGCTCCTCAATAACGCTCAGCATGGTCAGGGCCTCAAGGTAAAAGCCGAGCATGAGGAGGCAATTACCGAGGATAACCGAGAGGGAGTCAGGCACATGCTCCCGGGACAACAATAAAAGATAGGCGAGAGCCTGGATACATTTGGCCGGCAGATAGATAACGCCGGAGTTACCACGGCGGCTGACAGTGCCATAGTACGCCAAAAAGAGGATGGCAGAAAGGACGTTACCCCACAGAAGCACCACCATCAGTGTTCTGACATCAAGATGTGAAACGGCATCAAACATTGAGTAATCGCCTTCCAACTGACATCACAATCCGAGCCGGCGCAACGCCGATCGCATACATCGTTTATACCTTATGGATACTGTCTGCCTGCGGTAATTTTCTGGCGGATAATTTCCCGTATTTCCTGCCTACGGCACCGATTCCGGTGGTTTTCCCCCATTCACTATAGTTAGCCATATGAAATACTTATGGAATAATCACCGGAAGTTATCTGAATGACCATACGGTGTATACTAAAATGCCAGCCCTTTCACCTTGACCGATTTTCGCCAAACGCACTAGTATCCAGATATGGTCCCTGTGTGGTTCATTCCGTAATTTCCGTCACTGAATTGTAAAGGAGAAGCTATGGCATTAACGAAGCGAGCGTGTATGCTGGCCCTGGCACTGCTCATCCTCGGCTGTGCGACTGCAGGAGCGGGTTCGTATCCCGCCGGAAGAGTGATTGAGAGCGCCACCATGCCCTCGTCCATATTAGGAAAAGACGTCCAGTACACCGTCTATCTGCCGCCGGATTACGATACCTCCACACGGACATACCCGGTTTTCTACCTTTTGCATGGCGGCGGCGACGACGACACGGCATGGGTACACTTGGGTGATATCAACCGCATCATGGACAAAGGAATCGCTGAAGGGAAAATAACGCCGATGATCGTGGTGACCCCAGACGGCAGGCGTAATCCGGAGAATTATCCCCTCACATATTACATGAATGATGCCGACGGGTCGTATAGGTGGGCGGATATGTTTATCCAGGAGTTCGTCCCGTTCTTCGAAAAAGAATACCGAGTGAGAAAATCCCTTGAAGTCCGTGGTATTGGTGGACTATCGATGGGCGGCTATGCCGGGTTAATGTTCTCGATGCTGTATCCCGATATGTTCCCGGTGACGGTGGCGCTCTCGGCCGGTATGTACGACATCGATCAGATCGTTGAATTTTCGGAAGGGGACTTTGACCGCCGCTATGCGCGGGGCTTTGGCGCGCTTGGCAAAACCGGCAAGGACCGCATTACCGAGGGGTTTTACAAGCAACACCCGCTTGGGATAATGCATCGGGTGAGTGTCGAGGACTTGAAAAAGCTGAACATCTTTATGGATTGCGGTGCAGAGGATAGATTTGATGTGGGCAATTTCGAAATGCATACCTTCTTCAAGAAGAATAACATCCCCCACGTTTTCACCATCCGCACAGGCGAACACGAGTGGTCCTATTGGCGCCAAGGTGTCAAAAAGGGGATGGAGTTTGCGTCAGGTGTGTTCCAACATTGATATGAGTAGACCAGCAGTGTTGGGAAACGAAAAAACCCTCGCTTCAGATGAAGCGAGGGTTGTTAATTAGACCCCGGCGGCGACCTACTCTCCCGTTGCCAGTACCATCGGCGCTGGAGGGCTTAGCTACTGTGTTCGGAATGGGAACAGGCGTGACCCCTCCGCTATAGCCACCAGGAAAAACCCGGCCGACCCTGTGTTGTACCACCACAGGCGGACGTAATATAAAAAGAATAGCAGGCGATTGTTCACATGAGGCAGAGAAGTCAGTTACCCGAACTTCAGTGCCAAAACTTTGAAGGCGAACAACCCGCACTCCCCGGTATGGAGAGCGCGAGTGTTGCGATCAAGCCGAACGGCCAATTAGTACTGGTTAGCTGAAACCCTTGCGGGTCTTACACACCCAGCCTATCAACCCAGTGGTCTACTGGGGGCCTTCGGGGAAGATTCATCTTGAAGCTGGCTTCACGCTTAGATGCCTTCAGCGTTTATCCGTTCCAGACGTAGCTACCGAGCAATGCCCTTGGCAGGACAACTCGAACACCAGAGGTCTGTACGACAAAGTCCTCTCGTACTAAAGTCATTTCTTCTCAATCTTCCTACGCCCATGGTAGATAGGGACCGACCTGTCTCACGACGGTCTGAACCCAGCTCGCGTACCGCTTTAATTGGCGGACAGCCAAACCCTTGGGACCAACTGCAGCCCCAGGATGCGATGAGCCGACATCGAGGTGCCAAACCTCCTCGTCGCTGTGAACGCTTGGAGGAGATCAGCCTGTTATCCCCGGAGTACCTTTTGTCTGATGAGCCACGACCCTTCCACTCAGAATCGCGGGGTCACTATATCCGACTTTCGTCCCTGCTCGAAATATCTCTCTCGCAGTCAAGCACCCTTCTACTATTGCGCTCTACATACGGTTGCCAACCGTAATGAGGGTACCTTTGAACTCCTCCGTTACTCTTTAGGAGGAGACCGCCCCAGTCAAACTACCCAGCTACAACTGTTCCTAGCCCGGATTCACGGGACCAGGTTAGATATTCTCTATGAAAAGAGCGGTATTTCACCGGCGACTCGGGAGAGGCTGGCGCCTCCCCTTCAATGTCTCCCGCCTATTCTACACAATCCATAAAAAATACCAATAATAGCTTATAGTAAAGGTTCACGGGGTCTTTCCGTCTAACCACGGGTAAAATGGTATCTTCACCACTGCTCCAATTTCGCCGAGTCTGTTGTTGAGACAGTGCCCAAATCGTTACGCCATTCATGCACGTCGGAACTTACCCGACAAGGAACTTCGCTACCTTAGGACCGTCATAGTTACGGCCGGCATTCACTGGGGCTTCGGTTCAAAGCTGCACCCTTGCGGGATGACCTCTTACCTTAACCTTCCAGCATTGGCCAGGCGTCAGTCTGTATACATCCACTTGCGTGTTAGCACAGACCTGTGTTTTTGGTAAACAGTCGCTCGGGCCTCTTTACTGTGACCTTCGGCAGCTTACGGGGTAAACCCATCACCACCAAAGGCGATCCTTTTCCCTAAGTTACGGATCCAATTTGCCGAGTTCCTTAACAACAGTTCTCTCGCGCGCCTGAGGATACTCTCCTCGCCCACCTGTGTCGGTTATCGGTACGGGTACTCTATCACACTAACGGAACTTTTCTTGGAAGCATAGCATCAGCGGCTTATATGCTTGCGCTTTGTAATCACGTCTCAGGTTATTGTCCCGAACTTTTTATCATCGGGGACACCCTACACGCTTTAATGGGGCTACCAGCTCCCCACCCGCAATTAGCTTTCTCCGTCCTTCCTTTAGCTGAAGTTTCAAGAGTAGTACAGGAATATTAACCTGTTGTCCATTCGTCTACGCCTTTCGGCCTTGACTTAGGTCCCGACTAACCCTGGGAGGAATGACCTTGCCCAGGAAACCTTAGGCTTACGGCGAAGGGGATTCTCACCCCTTTTATCGCTACTCATTCCGGCATAATCACTTCCAAACGGTCCAGAAAGGGTACTCCCTTCGTGCTCACGCTCGACCTTCAACCCGTTTGGAACGCTCCCCTACCACGCAAGAACATCCGTAGATGTATCTCGCATCCGCAGCTTCGGTACAATGCTTAAGTCCCGTTAATTTTCGGCGCAAGACTGCTCGACTGGTAAGCTATTACGCACTTTTTAAATGGTGGCTGCTTCTAAGCCAACATCCCAGCTGTCTTAGCAGTTTCACTTCCTTTTTCCACTTAGCATAGTTTGGGGACCTTAGCTGGCGGTCTGGGCTCTTTCCCTCTCGGCTACGGAACTTCTCTCCCGCAGCCTGACTCCTGAGATAGTCGCTTTGGCATTCGGAGTTTGTTTCGAGTTGGTAGGATGGTAGTCCCCCGCATCGATTCTGTCCTCTACCTCCAAAGCGTAGTGGCTCAAGGCTATACCTCAATATATTTCGGGGAGAACAAGATATCTCCGAGTTTGATTAGACTTTCACTCCTATCCGGAGCTCATCCCCTTTGTTTTCAACCAAAGTGGGTTCGGACCTCCATGAGATTTTACTCTCACTTCATCCTGGCCTCGGATAGCTCACTACGGTTTCGTGTCTATCCCCTACGACTTACGCATTATTCATACTCGGTTTCCCTACGCCTCCATCCCTTAAGGACTTAGGCTTGCCGTAGACGATAACTCGCCGGATCATCATTCAAGAGGCACGCGGTCAGCCGTTGCTCCTTGCGGAGCCATAGGCCTTCCACAGCTTGTAGGTATACGGTTTCAGGTACTATTTCATTCCCCTTTCGGGGTGCTTTTCACCTTTCAGTCACCCTACTGGTTCACTATCGGTCGCCAAGGAGTATTTAGTCTTATGGGGTGGTCCCCATGAATTCCCACCAGGTTTCTCGTGCCCGGCAGTACTTGGGAGACGTCATCGCTGAAGCATTGCTTTCACTTACGGGGCTATCACCCTCTGTGGCTTGACTTTCCAGTCAATTCGGTTAACAAGCTTCAATACGACTGCCTATTCAGGTTCGGCATGACGTTCCCACGACCCCATATACGCTACGTCCTGACCTTACACGTATATGGTT
>JAJPXZ010000023.1:42923-92285 GCA_021205245.1 Planctomycetaceae bacterium | reverse complement strand
GTACTTGGGAGACGTCTACGCTGTCAATCGCTTTCACGTACAGGGCTATCACCTTCTATGGCCAGACTTTCCAGACTATTCGGTTAACGAGTAACATACGACTGCCTATTCAGGTTCGGCATGACGTTCCCACGACCCCATATACGCAACGGCCTGACCTTACACGTATATGGTTTGGACTCTTACCGTTTCGCTCGCCGCTACTAAGGTAATCGCTGTTTGCGTTCTTTTCCTGTGAGTACTTAGATGTATCAGTTCCCCACGTTCCCTCTCTATACCTATGTGTTCAGTATAGAGTCATTCGGAGACCCCCGGATCGAAGCCTGGCAACGGCTCCCCGGGGCTTATCGCAGTTAACCCGCGTCCTTCATCGGCTCTTGGCGCCAAGGCATCCACCGTACACCCTTAGTAACTTGATCGCAACACTCCCGCCCTCGATAAATCCGGGCTAAAAGTGCCGCACTTTCCCGTTACCAAGAAAGTAGCTTTAAATTTGTTTCGCCTTTTGCTTTTGCACTGGTGTCGAGATACCAACATCTCTTACCACGCGCTATTATCGCCTGCTATTCAAATGTCAAAGAGCAATGGGTCTGGCTGCAATGGCCGTTCCCGTTGTTTGTTACTTCCGTTTTATCCCACTTCTTGCCGCGTCCAGCTTCCCGAATAAATGGTGGGCTTGGATAGATTCGAACTATCGGCCTCGTCCTTATCAGGGACGCGCTCTAACCAACTGAGCTACAAGCCCATTTACACGACGGCTGGCTCAAGATGGTGGAGACGATCGGGATCGAACCGACGACCTCCGCCTTGCAAAGGCGGCGCTCTCCCAACTGAGCTACGTCCCCTCTAGAGGGCGTTACATAGGCCAGTTGGCCATGCAGGCCGCATTCGGCAAAAGTGCCCCGCGATGCTCACGGGGCGATTGGGGATAGAATAGAGAATAGGCAGCTTCTTTGGTCGAGTTCGTGACCTGATGTGAGCAGTTCCGTCCCCAGTCGGACCAAGAGCGAACTCTTGGCTATCGCCGGGTAACTTTCCTACCCCTAAGGATGTCCTTAGAAAGGAGGTGATCCAACCGCAGGTTCCCCTACGGCTACCTTGTTACGACTTAGTCCCCCTCACCAGACTCACCTTCGGCCGGACAATTGGCGCCGGACTTCGGGTGCTTCCAGCTTGGGTGGCTTGACGGGCGGTGTGTACAAGGCTCAGGAACGTATTCACCGCGGTGTGGCTGACCCGCGATTACTAGCGAATCCAACTTCATGGAGGCGAATTGCAGCCTCCAATCCGAACTGGGGCGAGTTTTGAAGATTTGCTCCGCCTCGCGGCATTGCGTCTCTCTGTACCCGCCATTGTAGCACGTTTGTAGCCCTAGGCGTAAGGACCATGATGACTTGACGTCGTCCCCACCTTCCTCCGGTTTAACACCGGCAGTCTCGTCAGAGTGCCCAGCATTACCTGGTAGCAACAGACGACAGGGGTTTCGCTCGTTACGGGACTTAACCCAACGTCTCACGACACGAGCTGACGACAGCCATGCAGCACCTGTGCTAGCTCTCGATTTTACGAGTCGTCCCCCTTTCAGGATTCTACTACTAGCATGTCAAGCCTAGGTAAGGTTCTTCGCGTTGCTTCGAATTGAACAACATGCTCCTCCGCTTGTGTGAGCCCCCGTCAATTCCTTTGAGTTTTAGCCTTGCGACCATACTCCCCAGGCGGAGCACTTAACACATTAGCTACGGCTCCGAGAAGATCAGGCTTCCCGGAACAAAGTGCTCATCGTTTACGGCTAGGACTACCAGGGTATCTAATCCTGTTTGCTCCCCTAGCTTTCGTGCCTCAGCGTCAGTTGTCACCCAGCAAGCTGCCTTCGCCCTCGGCGTTCTCCCAGATATCTACGCATTCCACCGCTACACCTAGAATTCCGCTTGCCCCTTTGACCCTCTAGCGTGCTAGTATCGAACGCAGTTCCTCCGTTAAGCGAAGGGATTTCACGTCCGACTTGGCACACCGCCTACGCACCCTTTATGCCCAGTGATTCCGAACAACGCTCGCACATCTCGTATTACCGCGGCTGCTGGCACGAGATTAGCCTGTGCTTCCTTTGGGACTGATCAGCTACATGGCTATTAACCATATAGGTTTTCTAATCCCTGACAGCGGTTTACAACCCGAAGGCCTTCGTCCCGCACGCGGCGTCGCACCGTCACGCTTTCGCGCATTGGCGAATAATTCAGCACTGCTGCCTCCCGTAGGAGTCTGGACCGTGTCTCAGTTCCAGTGTGGCCGTCCACCCTCTCAGGCCGGCTACCCGTCGTCGTCTTGGTGAGCCGTTACCTCACCAACTAACTGATAGGTTATGATCTCATCCTCAAGCGAAAGGTCCGAAGATCCCAATCCTTTTCCCCCAGTGAGATGCCTCACCGTGGGCTTATCCAGTATTACCCACCCTTTCGGATGGCTATCCTAGTCTTGAGGGCAGATTGATCATACGTTACTCACCCGTCCGCCACTGTACTCCAGGGCCGAAGCCCTGTTTCCCGTTCGACTTGCATGTATCAACCACGCCGCCAGCGTTCGTTCTGAGCCAGGATCAAACCCTTCAATTAAGAAAAGCTTGAACTATGTCTGCCGCCGGGCTAGCGGTCGACAGACTTGGCATTGATTTTTTTGGCTTCCCCCACAGGCTTGTGGAAAGAAGCCGGTCGCAGAATCATATCCGGGGAGGATATGATTCAACTCACGAACTCTTACATCAAAGCTGCCTATTTTAATTTCAAAGAGCACTCGCCCGTACAAAGCTGGGCATTGCTATAAAGTCTTTTAGTAACCTCACTTGGCTTTCACCGAAGCTCGTCGGCTCACTTGCCAGGAGTTATTTATCGTCATCCTCGCTGAATCCCTTGAGTCTTTTTTAACTTTTTCTCAAGTTTTTTTCAGCGGCGTTTTTGAGGCTTTCGTTTAATGTCCCGCCACTCTTATAGGGACAAAAAAAGCGCCGGGCCGTCAGGCCCTAGCGTCCGAATTCCTCAAGGCGAATTTAATCATACCCTAATGTTCGGCTTTGTCAAGAACTTTTTTCAAAAACTTTCAAAGCAGAGCAGAGGGTGTTCCGCACTGGCTGCGTTTCAGCAGTCAGGCGTGTTCCGTTCTCCTCATCGTTGCTGCGATGAATTGGATAATACGAATTTCGAATTCTTTTGCAAGAGCTTTTTCGAAAACTTTTTCTTCCGCATCCATCCGGACGACTATATTTGCCATCATAAACCATTGTAAAACAACTAGTTTACGTTCCGTGAAAAGTTGCGAAAAAACCGCTAATATTCCCGTTCGAGTCGGTATTATGACCCTGAATCCTGTCCTAAACCTTTGCAGAAACCGGTAAAAATAGTCCCCTACGACCCCGATTTCGCCTCATTTTCTTCCTCAACCAGCGTTTTGAGGCTCAAAAACACCTGATCCTGGGTGATAAACTGCCCAACACAGCGCGAATCCAACCCCATGGCCTCGTCAAAACGCCTCTTGGCCTCCTCTTGATCCCCTTTTTCGAGTGCAATAGCACCAAAATAGAGGGCAATTCGTGGATCGCTGGCCTGCCGTGGGTAGGATTCGGCCCTTTTCAGCCTCTTTTCCGCCGCCTTGACGTCCTTTTGCCGCAACCGGAACGATATTTCCGTCAAGGCGAGGTCGAGATTATCGCCAACTTCCGCTTCTGCATCGCGAATAACGGCAATTGCCGCCGCCATATCACCCTTTTCCGCGTGTTGCGTGGCCATTTCGACCCACAGCGGCACGAGGTTGGGGTAATATTTGAGCAATTCCCGCATCGTTTCGAACATTTCGCCGTGGTTCAGGGTCTTCTCGAGCAGATATTTGCGGTTCAGGAGCTGCACCCGGGTAAAGGCCCGCCGCTCGCGGCGATGGAAATAATACATAACGGCGGCGGCCACCAGGACGATCGGCCCTGCATACAGGGGCCAATCCACCCCGTCCGTCTCTGTAGGGGACACAACGGCGACAAAAATCATCGCCACCCCCATGCCTCCCAAAAGAAACATCAGCCGGGGATAGGCGCGGAGGACCACTTCCTGCCGTTTCGTGAGTGGTGAAGCGACGGTTTCCTGTCCAAACGCGGCCAGCGCGGCTTTTGTTTCCGCCAATGTCTCCTGGCAATAGGCCGCATCCGACGCCGCCCGGGTGATATCCCGGTGCTGTTCGCGCATCCACAGGTTGAAATCGTTCTTTTTCTTATAGCGAAAAAGCACATACACAACCACCAGGCATACTATGCCAAAGGCGATTCGCGGCAAATGGAGTGCGAATTGGTCCATGTCAACCCTTGATATCGAGCCTGCCACCGTCCGAAGATGTGGCAGCGGACTCTTCGCCAGCAATAACCGGGCGGTCGGCGCGTATTTCCGGAGCAGTACGGAGCGGCAGCACCATAAAGCGCGCTTTGACCCGAAAACCCTTTTCAGCCAACGCCGCGATCAGATCATTTCCCGACGCTTCAAGATATTTGGCTGTCTCCTGGTGCTCGACAAACATATTCAGCACCATGTCCTGGCCAAAAAAGCGCATATCGCCCAGCACCGGTCCCATGCGGGTGGTATTGAGGTCGAGAATAACGCGGTTATTCCAACCCTCGCCCTTGTCTTTGCGGCGGCGGTAGAACATTTGCATCCTGCCTTCGCCCGCGTCGTCGTTCAGTTTGAATGGCACTTCCGCCAACATGACGCCAGGCTCGCGGTCCTGCCCGGCGAGGTTTTCCGCCTTTACGGCAAGGAGCTGCCGGCCGAGATCGCGCAAGCTGGTGGCAGCGTCGGCAAGGCGATTGAGAACAGTGTTGTTGCGGATAACTTCCACCTCGCGCTCGTTCAACCGCGCCGCTGTTTCACGCAGGACGTCGCCGCTTTTATTTTTCACATCACGCAGACCGCGCTCCACCTGCCGGGCGTCCTCGGACGTCAACTGCCGCAACAGCGTGCGAGCGTCCTCCTTGACCTGCTGGGCATCGGGACCGTCCACGGACGATTGCAAAAACCGCTCCATGAATCCGGACGGTTTCAAGAGTTCCAGCTCCGGACGATTCAGACCGGGGATTTGGAAAAGGGTATCCAACTTCGGCATGAGAAACCCTTCGCCCGCCGGCGGCATCGGCGCGGGCGTCGGCGGTGCGGGCGTTCCCGGTGCTGGTTGCGGCGTGGTTGTACCATCGCCCTGCGGGACGCTCCCGTCCGGAGGTGGCATCAGATTCGGCAACGGTGCGGGCAAAGGCTGCGGAAGCAGTGGGGGCGCTTCCTGCGGCACTGGCGAATTGATGGTGATGTTCTGCGGCATGGGCGGCAGGTTTTTCAACGCCTCGGCGATGTCGAAGGCGCGCGGCGCATTCAAATAGGCGTTGATGGGCGCGGACGGAAGCGGCCGAGCCGGAAGCGGCGTGGCTTGAATAGGCGTGGACGGATCTTTCGAAGGCGGCGGCGCGGCGTCTTGCGGCGTTGGAATTTTTTCATCCGCCAGTTCCTGCGTCTGCACCTGCGCGAGTTCGTCCGTGAGTTCGGTCAGGACTGCCGAGATCGCCTGGTCGAGCCGTTGCAATTCGGGGCTGCCCTCCAGGATGGCCTGGGCGGCTGTTTCCACCAGGGCCAACGCCTTGCCGAGGGTCTCCCTGCCGAAGGTGGAGAGGTATCGCTCAAGCGCTTCGGGCGCATCGGGACTGGCGAGATCAACATGCAGCATGTCAAGAAGGTCGCCCGCAGCCTCCATAAGCTTTTGCGCCTGCGGGTTGTCCGGATCTATTGCCAGCGCTTCCTGCGCCTGGTGCATCAGGGCGTGGGTTCCGGCGCGGCGGTCGAGCACGTCCACCAATCCGGCGACCAGCGGCGGCGAGACGGGTATGTCTTTGGACAGCAATCGTGCCGCCGCATTCATCACGGCCTCGCGATCGGGTTCAGGTGCTTCGGCAGCGGCGGTCAGCACTGTCTGAACGCTGTCTCTGTCGATATGGACATTTTGCTTGATAAGGGCGCGGGCGGCTGCGACGGATTCCGTGTCCGGCGTGACGCCGGCCGCCTGCAACAGAAGTTCTGCCGCTTTGTCCAAAGTCTCCGGCGGCGGCTTGGCAACCAGCGACAACGGCGGGACATTGGCCCCGCCGGCGAGTGGCAGTTCCGCCGCCTTGACCATTTGCGTCAACGCCTCTTTCAGGACGACTTCCGGTTTCGCTCCGGTCCGGGCTTCGACCGTTTCAAGATCCGCCATATCGGCGCTGGGCAGAGTCGCCTGCCTCGCCCTGATGGTGTCGGTATCGCTGCGCGACGGGCCGTAATTGCCCGACTGACGCGGCGGAGGCATGGGCGCTGCTTCGGGAGGCACTGCCGTCTCGGCCGGTTTTGCTGGCGGTTGTCCTGGCTCAACCGGCTGCGGTGGATGAGGAGCCGGAGTATCGAGAACAACCGGTCCGGCATTATCTGGCAGAACAAGAGGGACTGGCGTTGCGCCCTGCGCCTGTGCACCCGTTGGTGGCGGCGTGGCTGTTTGCGGTGCTGGCGCTGGCGCGACAATGTGGACAGGAGCCGAAGGCATCGGCGCTATCGTTTCCGTCGGCACAGTGGCGTTCGCTGGGGGAATGGTTGCCGGCGGTGTCGCCGCTGCCGGGGTGCCTGGCACGGTGGCCGCGCCGGAATTGCCGCTCCCCTGCACGACAGCGGGCAACGGTTCGGGAACGACAGGGCCAGCGCGTTCCGGCTGCACAACAACGGTGGCAGGCGCTTGCGTGGTGGAGACCGGTGCCTGCGCCGTTGCGGCAGGTGGCTGGGTGGTCGCGACTGGAACATCGCTCCGCGATGGTGCGGCAGGCAATGATTCCGGAACGGCTGGAACCGCACTCTCGGGTGTGCCAACACCTGTATGAGAAGGAGGAACAATCGCCACTGTCGGCCCCGAAGGCGCAGGAGGCGCAGGAGGCGCAGGAGGTGGTGGCGGCGGAGCATTCCCCGCCGGACCTCCACTCGATGATACCGGCGCGGGTAATGGCTCGGGAACTATCGGACCCGAACTCTCCGGCGCGACAACAACCGTGGCGGGGATGGGTGAAGGCGGCGTCACCTGCCCCGGCTGCGACGAGACGCTGGGCGGCGCGTTTTCTGCAGAACCCACGCCTTGCGGTTGTGCGGGAGCAGCAGGGACGGGAGGAATAGTTTGACCCGAAGCCGCAGGCATGGGCGGCGGAGGCATCGTCGGGGCAACGGTGCTTTGTGGTAATGGTGCAGGGAGCGGCTCAGGGATTTTCGGGCCGGCACTCTCGGGCAAAACCGTTGCCGCACCACCCGGCGGCTCGGCAGGAACTGGAGCCGACGGAGCAGGCGCTTGGCCGGACGGTGGCACCGTTACGGGTGGAACAGGCACTGAAGGCCGAGCCGGCGGCGCTACGCTGTCTGGCCGCTGCGGAAGCGGTGCATCGGCGGTTGGCGGCGGCGCGCCCTCCTGCGGTCTTTGTGGAGTCTGTACCGGCGGAGGCGCTATGGGCCTGCCGAATTGATCGAGCAATGGTGGGCGGGCGGCATCGGCTGGTTGTCCACCGACGGCGACTCCCTGAGCCGGAGCGCCAGAGCCTGCCGCCGCCGGCGACTGGGCTCCATGCCGTCCCGGAGCCGGCCGGGTTCGACGGTCGTGGACAGATGCAATTTCGTCAGCGTCACTATCTGCATCCTGTGTCCTTTCGCCGCGCTTTTCCGCCTCAGCCTTTTTTTGTTCCTTTTCGCTCTTTTCTTCCAGCCGTTCCTTCTCTTCTTTTACCGCCTCCTCGAGTATCTTGACGCTGGCCTCGAATTCAGGCAACGGTTCCAGCACCGCTCCGATAAGATCCTGCATCGGTTTCATCGGCGTTGGAGCCTGGATGGTCATCGCTTTCGACGTGCCGGCGGCGATCTGATTGCCTTGCTGGTGATTCTCCCGAGAGGCGGCGGCGTTGTCGGCGGCGTTATTTTGTTTGGATTGGGTCCGATTTTTTCCCGGGCCATAAATTATTCGGCCGGTGATGCTGCCCGGTTCAGGCAGGGCCGGACCCTGAACCACCAGGGTCGGTTTGCCATCGGCGTTGGTTTCGGATTTGAGGATAAGGCTCTGGCCGGTCTTGAGTGGGCTGCGGCTGGTGACGGAAATGCGGTTCCCGCCCCAGCGCAGGGAATAGACGCCGTCACCCAGCTCTTCTTCCACGCTGGCCATGACCACCGTCCCCGGAGCCGGAATTGTCGATTTCGGCCGGGACGACGAGGCGCTGTTTTGGTTGGGGATGCGGGGCCATCCTTCCATAGGGTCACGGTTCTCCATCCATATTTGCGGATTGCAGCGCCGCAAGCTTGAGATTCTATCGCCGTCCCCTCACGCGCGCCAGAGTATACCCGTCCATTCCCGGTTCGGGAAACCCCGCTCTTGACCTGAGCCCCCCTTATGGGATAATCTCATTATCGGAAATGGGATAGACGTGATTCGGCGGCTCGACGCCGCCATCCCTATAATATGTATTATATGTGGGCGTAAGACGGGACTGTATGGGGACCATCCCCCTGCACTGAGGACGTTATGGCGGAAGCTGCCAGGCAACGACCAATCGAATACTACAACCCCCGTCCCCTGATCCTGGGGATTTGTTTCTTTTGGGGTGTGGTGATGGGGTTCTGCCTGTTTTATTTTGCGCCGCCGAAACAGATGACCGACGGAAGCCAGGGCCGCAGCGAAGAGACGGCGCCGGTTCGTTCCACCATGTCCGAACTTGAACGCCGCCGCATCGACACGCCGAATATCGCCGAGGTCGCTCCGGCTCCGGAAACGGCGACAAGCGCCCGTCCCCGGATGGAGATACTTGAGCTTGAGCCGCCCGCGCCGGTTCTTTCCACCGAAGGCGGCCTCTCCGGGCGCACCGCCCATACCCTGACACCACAACCGGACGCGAATCCGCTACAACCGCCGCAGCGCCGCCGTCCGTCACAGATCGCAGCGCCGCCGCCGATACCGGAATTGATGCCATAATTATCGGTTTTGGAACCCTACGCTGCATTTCTTAGGAAAGCATGACCATGCGACAACCCACAGTTTACCTTATCTCCTGCGGCGACGAGCTGCTTTTCGGCCATACCATCGATACCAATTCCGCCTGGCTGGCTGAACAATGCACCCTGCTTGGTTGGCGCATCCTTGGCCACCGCACCATCGGCGACGTGACCCCGGACATCGTCTCCGCCTTTAGCGAAGCCGCTTCCAAGGCCGACGTGGTTATCGTCACCGGCGGCCTCGGCCCGACCGAGGACGACCGTACCCGCAACGCCCTCGCCCAGGCCATGGGCGTCGGCTTATGGGAAGATCCGGAGGCGATACAAGAAATCGAGACCCGCTTCCGCTTTTTCAAACGGCCCATGGCGGCTGTGAACCGCATCCAGGCGATGATTCCCGAAGGGGCGCAGCGCATTGTCAACCCGAACGGCACCGCGCCCGGTATCCAGGGGACATTGGGTTCGGCAAAGGTTTTCTGCATGCCGGGCGTCCCCAAGGAAATGCGCGCCATGTTCGACCAGACCATCCGGCCCGTGCTCCAGGGCGCGCCCGGAACCTCGGCCACGGTCATGCGCCGCCTCCATATGTGCGGCAGGGGCGAGTCCGACATCGGCTATGCCCTCACCCATCTGATGGGCGAGCGGTCGAATCCCGAAGTCGGCACCCAGGTGGCGGAATCCATCATTACCGTCCGCATGTATGCCAATGGCGAAGACATCGCCGAAGCAACAAAAGTGGCTGACAGCGCCGAGGCGGAGATCCGCGCCGTATTTGGCGAAGATATTTATGGCGCCGACGGCGAAACGCTCGCCGGGACGGTTGCCGGGCTTCTGAAAGAACGCGGCGCAAAACTGATGACTGCCGAATCCTGCACCGGCGGCATGGTGGCCAGTATGCTGGTGGATGTGCCTGGCGTGTCGGAATCGTTTGTCGAAGGAATCGTGGCCTACGCCAACGAGACGAAAATACGCCGCCTCGGCGTGGATGCAAAAATTATCGCCGAGCACGGCGCGGTGAGCCGCGAGACAGCCGCCGCCATGGCGGAAACGCTCCTGAAACGGGGCGAATTTCCTGCTCCCATGTATGCCGTCTCCACCACCGGCGTCGCCGGACCCGACGGCGGCACGCCGGAAAAGCCGGTCGGCACGGTATGGATCGCCTGTTCGTATCTCGCGCCGGATGGCAATGGCCTCACCCGCACCATGCTATACAACACCCTGGCGGACCGGCACGGCATCCGTCTGCGAGCCGCCAATGCCGCCCTGGATTTACTCCGGCGCACCATTCTCGGCTATGCGTCGCCCACGCACGAAGTGCGGGACGACCACTGGCACAAGGATTGACATGATCCGAGCGCATCGCCTGCATCTGGTTATTTTTCTGACGCTGTGCTTTTTCCCCGGCCGACTCCTGTCCCAGGACGCCGGGGCGCTCTCTTTGCGGCCGGGCGAACCATGGCCGCAGCCGCAACAACGCGGACTGAATCAAATCCACGAACTGCCGACGCAACAAATCGCCTGTCCTGTGTGCACTTACCCTGTCGCGGTGCCGCAGGTGGATCTGCTGATGCGTCGCCGCCCAAGCCAACGGGACGTTGCCCTGCCCTGGCGTATGCATTTCACCCACCGCGACGACGACCTCTGCCCCTATCCCGGCAAGGACAAACTCGCGTATCAGGCTGATATCGTCGTCTGTCCGTCGTGCGGCTATACCAATCACAACTCCTATTTCGCCGACCCGCTGCCCGAAGGCGGAGCCGAATGGGTGCGGACAACCCTGACACCGTCCCTGCACAATGCCGAGACCGCCCTCCTGGGCAATCGGGCGTCGGAAATGCGCGAGGACGAAGTCTTCGAATTCTTCAACCGCCAGGACGCAATCCCCGATTCGTTGCGGCTGGAACATTACCGAACCTATCTGGCGGCGGTCCACGCGGCTCCGCTCGCCCAGGCCCGTGCCGCCTGGTTGGCTGCCTGGGCAGCCCGGCGCGAAGTCGCCGGCGCACCGAAGGGCGAGTTCCTGGCAAAATATTACGCCCAGGCACAGGCGGAACTGGCAAAACAGGGCCGCCGAAACCCGGGCTTACAAGGCGACATAACCGCCCTGCGGGGCATTATCCGCCGCGCAAAACAAGCCCAGCGCGCCGACGCGCTCCCTGGCGCACAGGACATGGGCCACCGGCTCCTCCTCGCCAGTCTGTGGGACAGGATGGGTTTTCTCGACGAATCCGAGACTATCCTCATGGGGCTTTATCACGAACTGCGCGAACGATTTTTGCGCCACGATCAGGATCCGTTATGGAGTGCCACCAATTCCCGCGCGTCCCAAAGTCAGCGGCTGGACGAGCTGGAGACGATGCGTACCGATGCCGAAAACGAAGTGTTTGTGCGGGTGGAATTGGTGCGCCGCGAACGCATGTTACTTGAGGAAGCCGCCGGGCATCTTCGCCGCGCCATAACCGGCGGCGCGTTTGACAATAACCCGGACGACGCCCGTTTCCATGCCTATCTTCTTGGTGAGTTTTTACGCCGGAGCGGCGATCTGCCGTTAGCGTCCGAATGGTTCAAAAATTTGGCCAGCCTCACGCCGGAAGGGTCGCCCCTGGCCGTGGCGGCGGTCCGACAGCTTGAGCATGTGGGGGAAGAAGCGGGAGACAAGGTCAATCTCCTTTCCGCCCTCGGCCGCGATGGTATTTTATTTGAAAAACTGCGAGAGATCTGCGCCCCATGATGCATGTACAAAAAAACCACGCCACGCGCGGCCTAGTCGCCATGGCGCTCATCCTGCTGGCGGCATGTGCCAGCCACGCGTCGGAGCCGATGCTCCGGTGCCGCTTCCCCAATCCGTTCGACCGGCGCGAATTGAACCTCGTCTTTCCAGCGAATCCACTGGTCGTCGTCCCGCCCGGGGAAAATCTGCAACTGACCTGCGAACACGACGGCGTACCCGGTTCCATCACGGTCTATAAGGACGATGAACCGGTTCAGGAAAGTTCGGTCATCAATTTTTCCGTCCCCGACCGCCCCGGCTCCTACTACATCCGGCTCATGCTGACGGGTCAAAGCACGACGGTGGGCCGGGAAATATGCGTGGTGGTGCCGTTCAAGGCCTCTGCCAGCCGCAATGCCGAAGGCTACGACCTCCGCGTCGACGAGGTGGAGATGGGCCGCTACCGTCACCCCAGCCGCAGCGGCAACCGTAAGGTGCGGGCCAACCCCGACAGCTATCAGCCGCCGGTATGGTGGTTCAGAATAACGCCGATGAACTCGGGGTTTTTCGTCGTCCCCGGACTGACAGCGGGGGAATTGGTCGTCCCGTCCGAGGATACGGGCCAGCCCCATACCGACCTGGTGCCGGTGGTGTATTCCATGTGGCGGACGGTTCACACGCTGCGGGAGGCGCTGGCGACGCAGGGAATTCCCGGCGGGGCGCTGAAGATTATCAGCGTCTTTCGCGCACCGAAATATAACCGGGCCATCGGCTCCAATGCGTTTGGGCGCCATATCTACGGCGATGCTTTCGATTTTTACATCGATTTGGAAGGCGACACCAAGGCGTCGGATCTCAACCGCGACGGCAAGCGCGACCGCCGCGACGCCTACCCGGTGGTGGCGCTTATCGAAGATCTTATGGACGACGGCAAAATCCCCATGGGCGGCATCGGCATCTACAACACCATTGGCGGCGATCACGAGGTCACCATGCATATCGACAATCGCGGCCACCGTGCCACCTGGGGATTTCTCTATTCGGCTTCGGGCAAGCGCAGCAACTTCGCCTGGGAAAGCCGCCGTTTTGCCGAACTGGACCGACGCGAAGAAAACGAAGCGGCAGAGCTTGCCAAAAAGGAAGGCCGCGCCTATGCCCGGCCCCGGCGCGAGCCTCTCCCGGCCACGAGCACGCCATGACTCTAAAAACCGACGCCAAAGTCACGCCAGCCATGCGCCAATGGCACGAAATGAAAGCCCTGCATCCGGACAAGCTGTTGTTTTTCCGGATGGGCGACTTTTATGAATTGTTCCACGACGACGCTGTCCAGGCCTCGAAGCTTCTCGGCCTGGTGCTGACGAAACGCGGCCGCGACCACGATTCGCCGCCCTTGGCCGGCATTCCCCATCACCAGATCGACCGCTATGTCGCCGATGTCATCGAAAAGGGCCTGTCTGTCGCCATCTGCGATCAGCTCGAGGATCCCGCCCAGGCCAAGGGCGTGGTCAAGCGGGGCATCACCCGCGTTCTCACGCCCGGCACGGTGGTGGACGACAATGTCCTGCCCCCGGTCGGCAACAACTATCTCGCCGCTGCGGCTATTCGGGACAAATCGATAGCCGTCGCCTTCGCCGACATTTCCACCGGCGAGTTCCTGGTGACGATGCCGGGCGAAAAGGGCCTGGCAGACGTGTTTGAACGCTATGCACCGGCGGAAACACTCGTGTCGGCCGACGTCCTGGGCGATAATTCCAATCCCGTCGCCGCCCTGCTCGGGCTTGGGTTGGGCGGCGGCGTTACTCGTCGCGATTCCTATGGATTCGATCCGCACGAGGGCGAAACAGTCCTGAAAAAACACTTCGGCGTCGGGACCCTCGCCGCCTTCGGCATCGAAGGCCATGCCGCCGCCCTTGGCGCATGCGGGGCCGTCCTCGCCTATTTGGCCGAGAACCAGGCCACCAGTTTGGCGCATCTGAAGCCGCCGCGTGTCGTCGACGATGCCGGCGTGCTCCGCATCGACCGGAACACTATCCGCAATCTCGAACTCGCCGGTCCGCCGCGCCGGGGCCGCTCGGACGGCACGCTCCTGGGCATTCTTGATCAAACCCTCACCGGACCCGGTGCGCGGCTGCTGCGTCAATGGCTGCTTGCACCCCCGTCGCGGCTGGACGACGTGCAGCGCCGCCAGACGGGCGTTGGGGAACTGTTGGCCGATGCCGACCTACGCCGTCGTTTCCGCGATGGTCTCGACCGCATGGCCGACTTCGAGCGCATCATGGCGCGGGTGGCGTCGGAACGCGCCAATCCGCGCGACCTCGCCGCGTTGGCGGCAGGCGCGAGGCGGCTTCCCGACATTGCCGCCCTCTCGGACTCGTGCAACGCGCCCTTCCTCAAGGAAAAAGCCGGTCTCGACACCTTGGTCGATGTGGCGGATCTCATCGAGGCGGTGCTTGTCCCCGACCCGCCCGCGCAAACCGGCAACGGCGGCATTATTCGCGATGGCTACGACGCCAAGGTCGACGATTATCGCTCGGTCATGGGCGGCGGCAAGGATTGGATAAAGCGCTTCCAGGAAGACGAGCAGGCCCGGACCGGCATAACGTCGTTGAAGGTGGGCTTCAACAAGGTCTTCGGCTTTTATATTGAAATCACCAACACCCACAAGGACAAGGCCCCGCCCGACTACATTCGCAAACAGACGCTGGTGAATGCCGAACGCTATATCACCCCGGAACTCAAAGTGCAGGAAGAAAAAGTGCTGGGGGCGGAGGAAAAACTTTTCTCCCTCGAGTACGACCTGTTCTGCCGGTTGCGCGCCGCCGTCGGCGCGGAGATACGCCGGGTACAGGCGGTCGCGGAAGCCGTTGCCGAACTCGACGTCGCCGCCAGCCTGGCCGAGGCGGGCGCGCGCGGCAACTATGTCATGCCGGAGGTCCATGACGGCCTCGACACGTTTATCGAAGAGGGCAGGCATCCGGTGGTGGAACAATTGCTTCCCGGCGGAGCCTTTGTGGACAACGATGTCCGCTTCGACCCGGGCAGCCAGCGCATCCTCATCATCACCGGCCCCAACATGGCGGGCAAAAGCACCTATATTCGCCAGGTGGCGCTTATTTGCATTATGGCGCACATGGGAGCGCCGGTGCCGGCCAAAAGCGCGCGGATAGGATTGTGCGACCGGGTTTTCTCCCGCGTCGGCGCGTCGGACGATTTGGCCCGGGGCCAGTCCACGTTTATGGTGGAGATGGTGGAAACGGCGGACATCCTCCATAACGCGACGGAAAAATCGCTGATCATCCTGGACGAAGTCGGCCGCGGCACCAGCACCTTCGACGGCGTCTCATTGGCCTGGGCCATTACCGAATACCTGCATCAGATCGTCAAGGGACGGGTGCTGTTCGCCACCCACTACCACGAGCTGGCCGAACTCGGCCATATTCTCGAACGGGCGAAAAATTATAATGTCGCGGTCAAGGATTGGGACGGCGAGATTGTCTTCCTCCGGCGCATCCAGCCGGGGGCGTGCGATCGCTCCTACGGCATCCATGTCGCCCGCATCGCCGGTGTTCCCGGCGATGTCCTGAAGCGAGCGAGCGAAATTTTGGCCGGTCTCGAAGAACAGGCGAGCGAGCGCGATTCAAATATGCTGGAGGATAGCCGCGAATTGTTGCGGGCGGCGGCGCGGGAGGTGCAACTCGAGTTGTTTCCATCGCCCAAAAAGCTGGACGAAGTCGCGCGCAAACTCATGCGCGAACTTGGCGATGTCGATATCAATCTGCTCTCGCCCATGGACGCGCATGCGTTATTGGGAAAGCTGGCACAGAAGGCGCGCGGAAAATAGGCGCTTCCTAAAACTACGCCATCCCCGCCGCGCCCTTTTCCGGCCCGTTCAGGATTCCCATAAATTCCTCGCCGGTGATGGTCTCGCGCTCGAGCAGGAAATCCGCCAACTCGTGCAGTTTTCCCATCTCCTTTTTCAGCACTTCCACCGCCCGCTCGTGCTCGACGCGGATGATTTCCACCACCTTGGTGTCGATGCGCGAGCCGGTCTCCGAACTCACGGTGAGGCTGGTATCGCCGCCGAGGTAGCGGCTCCCCTGCGACTCCATCGCCACCATATCGAACTCTTCGGTCATACCGAACCGCGCGACCATGGCTCGCGCCAGCTTGGTCATCTGCTCGACATCGTTTGCCACGCCGCTGGTGGCGGTGTTGAACACCAGTTCCTCCGCCGCCCTGCCGCCGGCGAGGGTGGCGATGCGGCCGAGAATCTGCTCGCGCGTCATGAGGAAGCGTTCTTTATCATCCACCTGCATGGTATAGCCGAGCGCACCGGACGAACGCGGCACGATGGTAATTTTATGCACCGGCGACGCGTCGGTGAGGCGCGAGGCGACGAGTGCGTGGCCAATTTCGTGATACGAGATCATGCGCTTTTCTTCAGGCGAAATAACCGTGCTTTTTCGCTGATAGCCGGCGATGACCACTTCCACGCTTTCCATCAGGTCTTCCTGAATAACCCGGTTGCGACCTTCACGGACCGCGCGCAGGGCGGCTTCGTTGATGATGTTCTCAAGCTCGGCGCCGGATGCGCCGGCAGTGGCGCGGGCGATAAGGTTGAGGTCGATGTTCCCTTCCATCTTCACCTTGATGGCATGGACCTTGAGGATGGCTTCACGGCCGACGAGATCGGGGAGTTCCACGGGAACGCGCCGGTCGAACCGTCCCGGCCGCAGCAAGGCCGGGTCAAGGCTTTCCGGACGGTTGGTCGCGCCGAGGATGACGACGCCTTTTTTCCCGTCAAAGCCGTCCATCTCGGCCAGGAGCTGGTTGAGGGTTTGTTCGCGTTCGTCGTTGCCGCCGATCATGCCGCCGCTGTCGCGTTTTTTGCCAATGGTGTCGATTTCGTCGATAAAGATGATGCACGGCGCTTTTTCACCCGCCTGCTTAAACAGATCGCGCACCTTCGCGGCACCCATGCCGACAAACATCTCGACGAATTCCGAGCCGGAGATCGAGAAAAACGGCACATGCGCCTCGCCTGCCACCGCCCGGGCCAACAGGGTTTTGCCCGTACCGGGAGGACCGACCAGCAGCGCGCCCTTCGGGAGCGATGCGCCGATCTCGGCGTATTTTTCCGGCGAATGGAGGAAATCGACGATTTCACACAGCGCTTCCTTCGCCTCGTCCTGACCGGCGACGTCGGCGAAGGTTTTGCCGGTTTCATTTTCAGCATATATTTTGGCGTTGGATTTGCCGAAGGTCATGGCATTTTTGCCGCCGAACGATTTCTGGAAGCCGCGCGCCAGGAATTGCCCCAGCATGATGAAGATAAACAGCGGCAGAATCCACGAGAGGAGGAAGCGGATAACCGGCGATGTCTCGTGCGGCACAACCCGGGTAAACTTCACCTCCTTGGCGTGGAGTTTGTCCACCAGCTCCGGATCCGCCCACGCGCCGGTGATATAGGCCGTTTCGTTGCCTTCGCTGTCCTCGCTCGTATAATGGATACGATCGTTCTCCAGCTTGACTTCACTGATTTTGCCTTCCGCCAATTGGTTCAGGAAGGTGCCGTAATCGACCTCCTGCACTTTTTGCTCGGTAATGGCCGGTACTAACAGCGAATTAAGCAGCATAAGTGCCATAAGAATGAAAAGAAAATACGGTATGGTGGGTTTTTTGGGGTCTTTTTCCAGCATTATCGCTTCCTGTTCGTGAGGAGGTCTGGCGGAATCCGTTGTTTAGCGCTTTTTAAATAGAGATTGGTTCCTTTCTGCGTTTTACGGTTATAACTGGAATAGACCGAAAAGCGCAGGGGAAGGTTCACATTCAATTTAAAACGCTATAGAGAGTTCCCTCAACCCTCCCAGGCTGTCCCATTGGTATGTGTCCATCTCCCTTACCGGTCAGCCGGAGCGAATGGCCGCCGCCTCACCATAGTACAGGTTTTGGACGGTGATTGAAAGGGGGCGAGGGTCGCCCGGGCCATTTTGTCCTTGCCTTATCCCGGGCCGTTTGTTTAATAAAACCCCAAATATGACAAAATCTTGCAGACGTTTTCTGCATTAGATATCGGATAGACGGCGTGAATTCCATCCTCATCTCCAACCTCAACAACCTGGGCGACGTTATCTGCTCCACCGCCGCCCTGGACCTGATCCGGCGACATTTTCCTTACGCCCGCATCGGCCTCATGGTCAAGCCGGACGCGGGCGAAGTGTTGCGTCGGCATCCGCTTATCGATTATCTCCACATCTACCGCTACAAAAGCGGGTCCAGCATCGGCAGTTTGTGGAACATGGCCTGGCAGGTGCGGGACAAGGATTATGAGATGTATCTCTCCCTCGACCGCAAATCGAGGAGCGCCCTGATCGCCTTTCTGGCCGGCATCAAAACACGTATCACACCGGACTGCCTCCATCTTACTTCGCAAGGCCGATGGTGGATGCCGTATCTGTGCAACCGCGTCCTGCATTTCCCGCCCAATTCATTTCACAGCCTGGTGGATATGTTCGAAGAGCCGGTGCGGCAGGCGCTCGAAATCGACGGAAAAGGCGAGACCAGCCTCGGCCCCTTCGGCGACACCGACAAGGAACGGGCCAGAAACATCCTTGCCCTTTCCGGTGAAAAAAAAGTAATCGGCTTCAGTGTGCGGGCCAACGCGGCTGTCAAAAACTGGCCGCCCGAGCGCTTCGCCGAAGTCATGGACAGACTCGCCGTCAACGTGGACCCGTTCCTCTACGTCACCGGCGCGCCTGGTGACAGGGACTACGTCGAAGCGCTGCTGGAGCGATGCCGCTACGCAAGCCCGGTTAATCTGTGCGGCTATGTAACTCTGATGGAAATGGCGGCCCTCACGTCGAAGTCCGACTTGTTCATAACCCTCGACACCGGGGCTGTGCATGTGGCAGGCAACAGCGGCATCAAGCGCCTTATCTGCATTTTTACCGCCACCGAACCGGAAGGCGTGCTGGAATCGGCAAAGCAGGCGACCGTACTCTGCACCAACGAACCCTGTTGCCCCTGTACGGCCTGCCCGCACGACGAATCCGCGCGGCCATGCCAAACCGGCATCACCGTCGACATGGTCTATGAGGCGGCGATTGACCTTTTGGCAAAGGACTAACGGTATGCGCATTTCGGTCCTGATTTCCACCTACAACCGGCCCGACGCCCTCGGTGCGGTTCTCCG
This sequence comes from Planctomycetaceae bacterium, assembly GCA_021205245.1. Taxonomy (GTDB): domain Bacteria; phylum Planctomycetota; class SZUA-567; order SZUA-567; family SZUA-567; genus JAJBSZ01. Next base: position 73,333 of record JAJPXZ010000023.1, on the reverse strand, counting down.
CAGCCTGGCGGCACAGTCGTTCCAGCCCCACGAGGTGTTGATTGGGGACGACGGTTCCGGCCCGGAAACGGCGAAGGTTATCGAAACCGCAGCCAAAGTCCTGCCGATTGTGCACCAATGGCGGCCGCACGAAGATTTCCGCGCCGCCCTCATGCGGAACCTCTCCGCTTCCCGCGCGACCGGCGAATATCTGGTCATCGTCGACGACGACATTCTGCTCCACCCGGAGTTCCTGGCTGATCACCGCGACGCAGCCAAGCCGGGGTATTTCGTTCAGGGCAGCCGAGCCATCCTGGATGCAGCGGCCAGCCAAACTGCCATTGCCACTGACGGGTTTTGGCCAGGATTCTTCGCCAAGGGATTGAAGAATCGGAAAAACGCGGTGCGTTCGCGGTTGTTATCCAGCATTTTCAGCCGAGAAAAATCCGGCCTTCGAGGCATACGCACCTGCAATTTCGCCGTGTGGCGCGAGGACTTTTACAGCGTCAACGGCTTTAATGAAGACTTTGTCGGCTGGGGCAGAGAGGATTCGGAGCTGGCGGTGCGCCTGTTCAATTCCGGCCTCAAGCGGTTCAACCTCCGCTTCGCCGCCCTCGGCTGCCACCTCTACCATCCGCCACGGCCACGGGCCAAATTACCGGCCAACGACGCGCTCCTGGCCAGCACGGTGGCGGCGCGATCGGTCTATTGCGAAAACGGCCTCGACGCCCACCTCGACCCGGCGGACAGACCTGAACGGGACGACGCATGACCGCGCTCCCTCCCGCCCCCGGCGATCGTCCTCCGCTCGAACCGGGCGTCTACCTCGTCGCCACCCCTATCGGCAATATGGAGGACATCACCCTCCGCGCCCTCCGTGTCCTCGCCGAGGCGGACGTCCTGGCCTGCGAAGACACCCGGGTCACGCGCAAATTGTTTCAGCGCTACGGCATCGCCCCGCCGAAAACGCTACTGGCCTGCAACGATCACAACGAGCGCACCGTCGCCAAACGGCTCGCCGCACAGGCGGCGGACGGCGCGGTGGTCGCGTTTGCCTCCGATGCCGGGATGCCGGGCATTTCCGATCCCGGATTTAACATCCTCCGGGAGGCCCGCGAGGCCGGCGTGCGGGTGACTGTCATTCCCGGCCCGAGCGCGGTAACGACGGCGGTAGCGTTGTCCGGATTGGCTGGAAGCGCCTTTACTTTTCTGGGGTTTCCGCCGCGCCGCGGCGGGCGGTTGGCCACACTGTTCGCAACCTACGGCGGCCTCGAATCAGCCCTGGTCATGTATGAATCGCCGCGCCGTCTGGGCCGGTTATTCAGGGTCGCGGCCGACGCGCTTGGCCGCGAGCGGGAGGCGGCGGTCTGCCTTGAATTGACGAAAAAGTTCGAGCGGGTGATTCGCGGCAACTTGGGCGAGCTCGCCGACGCGTACGAGGACCGGGACGAACGGGGCGAAGCGGTGGTGGTGATAGCCGGATTGGCGGGAAAATCGTCCGAAACGGACGAAAACGACGCAGACCCGAATGATGCGGCATTAAACCCGACATCCTGATGATGCAATGGGTTTTTCCTTGACAAGAATCGTCAAATTCTTAAGGTTAATCCTTCCAAAACCCTGCCCCCTCGTCTAATGGCAGGACAGCAGTTTCTGGCACTGCATGTCGGGGTTCGAATCCCTGGGGGGCAACCACTTTATACATTCAAAGTCCGCCAAGGCCATCGGGCCGTGGCGGACTTTTGTTTTATCTATGCCAATCGCCTCATTTCCTGACAATGCGGTAGAGGTGACCCGCCCCCCATGTACCCACCAACAAGTCGCCGCTGTGAGAAAGGCCAAGCGCCACCGCGCTTCCGGCAAAACCGTCAGCAATGATTTCGCTCGCACCCTTGAAGTCCACCCGCCGTACAAGTCCCGCGCCGTTGTCTATCACCAGCACCGCATCGGATCCGTCCGCGACAATGCCGACGCCAGGGCGCGAAAATGCGCCGCCCAACTCCTGTTGGGAACCGTCCGGCATGCTTCGTGTGACGCGACCACCGTATTGCGAAACAACAAGGGATTTGTCCGGCATCTCGACGACACCCACGGGCAACGAAAGACCCTTCGCAACAACCTGTTTTTCACCCGATTCCGTGTCGACGGCCACGATTTCTCCCGAAGCCCGGTTGGCAACCAACAGCCGCCCATCGGATGAAAAAGCTACACCGGTGGGCGTCGCTAATCCGTCCGCGACTCTTTCCAGCGCACCGGCAGGCAAAATCTTCGCGATATAATTGCCCGAATAGGACGCGACAAATAATTCGCCGCGCGCGTTCAACGCCAACCCTGCGGGTGATTGTATACCACTCGCAAGCACCTTTCGTGCTCCGTCGGCGGCTATGCATTCCACTGTTCCGCCACCCCAGTTACTCACCAAAATCGCGCCATCGCCGCCTACGGCGATACCTGTCGGCGCGTTGAATCCGCTGTGCTCAGGCTCCACCGCCATTGCCATTGGAAAAGCCAAAGCCACCATAAAAACAATGCAGACGACCAACCGTGCCATACTTTCCATACTGTTCCTCCAAAAGAAATCCAAGCGGCGCTCAATTCGATTGGAGGAGGATAAAGGAGTTACCATTATAAATATAATTCATTATGCGTATGGTATCGATGAACAGATGTAATATCACGGAATAGGCGGTCTTCGGGTATGCGGTCACCTGGTATGCCGAATCCTGACTGTGAGCGAGCCACTCACGCGCCCAAACGCACAGGATAATTCACGGCACAGTTTTGCGTCACGCTCTTTTCCCAATCGCCTGCCGGGGACATTTGCTCCGGCAGAGGGTATACGGGCAACGCGCTCTGTCGGCTAAGCATGTTCATATCGTAAGGGTAAATAGATATTCGGGCCAACCAAACGACAAAAAAGCGCCCGGAATCTCCGGGCGCGTAACAGTATAGTATCGCATCATCGATCGTTTTATTTCGCGGTGCGGAGGCTCACCTTATCCTCATCCCATGCAAAAAGCGCTTTTTTCCCTAAATCCCCGAGTATGTTGTCCACCCGGCAGACGTAGAGGTAATGATCGCCGACTTCAACAACCTGGCTCAGGCTGCACTCGATAGCCATGCAGCTATGCAGAGGGATTTTGATACTGTTGCCGGGGATTTCAACCAGCTCGATGCCGAACGTATCGACCTTGTCGGTTTCTCTTCCCGAAGCTGTCCCACATTCAAAAGCGGCCTGAGCCATTTCCTCGGTTGGCATGGCTAAAACCACCTTTTTGGATTCCCTGACCATTTCGCCACTGTACGAGGTCTTGGCCATGGCGAATCCGACCATCTCCGGATCAAAGGACAGTTTTGTCCACCATGATATCGGGGCGATATTCGTCTTTTTATCCGGTGTAGTGGTACAGACGAGCGTGAGTGGATTCGGTGACGAAATCTTGTTCGACTCAAAGAAGGTGATTTTTTCCATACTGTCTCCTTATGAAATTAATAGACCGATCGCCTTCTTTATAAGCACTCTTCTCGTTTAAGGCAAGCATCCACGTCCATGATGGACTCTGCGGATTCTCTTACATTTCGGGCGGTCTCATTTTGGCCGCCAGATAGTCCAGGCACTCCTTATCGATACGTATGCCTTGCGCCTGGGTGCGCATGACAAAATGCCGTAACAGCCAAAAGAAGCTGGCGGGACTACCCGGAGGGTCCGGCTGCCAGCCCGGAGGAGGCGGGATATCGATACCCGGAATTTGGCCTGAAGTGTACTCAGCGCTCCGCTGGCTCGGGGGTTGTGGGTGCGCCGGTTGATTCGACTGCGGCCGGGTGTCCTTTCGGAGGTCTTCCACAGTCACGCCAAAAAAAGCCGCAATTTTTTCAAGCCGTATTTCGTCCGGCGTCCGGCGGCCGTTTTCCCACGGCGACCACTGTTGCTGGGAGACGCCAAACGCTTCGGCGCATAATTTACTGCCGCCATGCAGCGGATACTTTTTTATTCTGTATGTTCGTATGTTATGCGCGATTATTTCGCGCAGATCGTTGGGAATTTTTCCCATTTCGTGAGCCCCCTTCCTCGGGAAGACTATTCCCTTTTTCCGTAATCACAGAAAAAGGGCGGATGACTAATCGTGGGCCGCGAGGGGTTACGACGCCCCATGCCAGCACGACCAACCACCGCCCAAGGACGGAGGTCCACCGTGAACAACTTTCTGGCATGAGGTGTGCGCTAACTAGAATTCGATGTCGTAATTTCGCGGCCTAATTGCGCATGGTGAACCGATCAATTAACTATCAGAGCATCTCCCTTGTGTAATTAATATACGTAACCAACTAAAAAAAACAGGCATCGATGCACTGTTATTATAGCACACCGTTAAAGTAGCAGCAAGTTCAAGTATAAGGTGGTGTTTACCCAATTTTCACCTCCAGCGACGTTTTTTTTTCAGCGCCCATATAATACAAATACTGTTTATCGATGGTTTATTTTAATTATGTTAAAGCGAGATCCCGAGTACAGGTAATATGAGCAGATTGGACCGGGCAAACTGGATGAGTGGTCATTTATTTTTGGAGAAAGACCTTGTCGAAGCGGGAAGGCAAATAAAAGCATCATCAAGGCGGCGGTGACTGGAGAGCGGGCACGCGATGGTCTCGGGCGACCTCCTGAGCGAACGGTATGCAAGTCGGTAAGAACATCGCTATCGTGGATGCGGTTCCCCCCCGAATGACGGCAAGGAATTTATGCTTTGACGGAGTGGCTATGAGAGTAGAAATCCATATCATTCAATTCATGGTATACTGAATAGAATCACGATACCCTTCATAAAGAAAACGGGTGGTGTGGCGAGTAGAGCAAACGGCTATAAAGATTCCACTTCCCGCGCGAGAGAATGGAGAGCGCTATGAAAAGTAGTAGCAATTTCTGCACCTGCACCAAAACAGACTGCCACCTGCACCCAACGCAACATGACAAGGGATGTGCGCCTTGCGTCAGTAAAAACTTGGGGTCTCGGGAAATGCCAAGCTGCTTTTTCAACTTGCTGGATGGTTCCGAATTACGCTCCGGAGACAGCTTCAAAGATTTCGCGGAGATGGTCCTGAAATCGAGCGTTCCGCCGGATTCTCAGTAATCGGACAAGCCCTACAGCATTAAATAACACGGAAGGAAAAAGGAATGCGAAACAAGCCAATCACCACAAAAACGATTCGCCTGCTCATGCCGCAATGGCAAGGCGGAATTAACAATGTCTCCTATCCTCTTGGGGCAAGGTTACTGGCATGGCTTGCGCCCGAAAGCGATGCGCCGATGCTTGAAGTTCCCATAGGTTCTTATGACGGTTCCAGCATCGCCATGGAAGACGGCATTATGGGGCGGACTGCTCTCACGAAACAGCTTCGTTCCGCCCGGCATCTCCTCGACGCCTACGAGCCGGAGCGTGTCATCACCTTTGGCGGCGACTGCCTGGTCAGCCAGGCTCCGTTTGCGTATCTGAACGAGCGCTACGACGGCGCGCTGGGAGTCTTGTGGATTGACGCCCACCCCGACGTGTCGACTCCCACCAATGTCTACAACTCCCACGCGATGGTACTCGGCAATCTCCTCGGCGAAGGCGATCCGGGATTGGCCAAAGAGGTGCGGCGTCCCCTCGATACGAAAAAGGTGATGCTCGCGGGAATCGACGACATGCTGGACTACGAATGGGAGGTGGTCAACCGCCTTGGCATAGCCCATGTCGGCTCGGCAGCCTTAGCCGGCACGAGCGACCGCATCCTGGAATGGATTCGGCACAACTCCATTAATCACCTGGCGATCCACTTCGATTTCGACGTGCTTGATCCGCAGCGTTTCCGTTCACAACTCTTCAACAACCCGAACTCGGATGTGGTTGTCGACGCCATGCAGGGAAAAATGACCATGCCGCAGGTGACCCGGCTGATCACCGACGTTACGAAAGCGGCCGATGTGGTTGGCTTCACCTTTGCCGAACACATGCCGTGGGACGACATCAACCTGGCGACCATGATGGATTCATTTTCTTTTATGAAATAAAACACCACCCCACTCGCAAGAGGAGAAAGCGATGAAGCATAAGGTAAAAATCACTGTGTTGCGGCGTGAGTATTATCAAGATCTGGCGGATAAATATCTCGCCGATCCCAATGTGGGGAAATGCCAAATTTTCGAAGACGGTCAGGAAATCATGGTGGAAACCGACGACTACTTCCGCCTGTTGCATGGGAATTTTTGTTCAGAAGCATGGGATGCGATCAGCAGATATGTCTATACCGCTTTACAGGGCGGCTCCATTATGCGCGGCTGGACAAACGATGAGAAAATGATGATTGCCTGCTGTAATGATGGTACCCGACCGGTCATCTTTAAAATTGAACGCATTGACGAAGGCGTATCCACACCTGCATAACACGACGTCTGGATCCACTGATGCCAATATGGCTGTTCTGCCTCCGCCTCACAGCAAAGCGGGCTGTTTGGTCAGGGGTGACGGTAAAAGCCCGCTACCGGCAAAACGCCGTGGCGGGCACTGTTTTATCCTAGTCGCTGTCGCCGTCCCGCACACCCGGCAGATCAACTGACGAGCGCCAGCACACAAACGCCAACGCCGAGCACACGAACAACAGACTCGCGTAGGGGACGAGGCCGCCGCTCCCGAACAAACTCAGCACAATACCCGCCGCCGCACCGCAGGCGTACTGCACCACGCCCAACAGCGCCGACGCCGTTCCCATCAGCTCCTCCGACGCGCTGAACATCGATTCCGATGTAAGGCCGCCAAAAAGCAGCCCGAGCGTCGAAAGGGCAAGGAAGAGAAGTACAATCGCAGTCCAGACAGTCGCGCCGCCCAGAAACACCGCCACCAGAAACGCCACGATAAAGATCAGGTGAACCGCAAATCCCATGCCCAGAAACCGGCGCAGCCCCACCCGCTTGACCAGGATGAAATTAAGTTGTCCGGCAACAATCATCCCGATTGAGAAGACAGCGAAGATAATGCTGTAGGTTCTGGCCGACAGCCCGTAATAGGTCATGAAAACATAGGACGACCCGCTGATGTACCCGAACAGCGTCGCCATGATAAAACCCATTGAAAAGGTCATACCGAGGTAGCGCCGGTTGGCAAACAATGAGCCGTATGACGAGACAACGTTCCGGAACGTCATCGCGATGCGCCGCTCCGGCGGGTGGGTCTCCGGCACGCGCCACACTGTCGCCGCCAGGGCAACCACGACAAACGCAACGACAATCCAGAACACCGACCGCCATCCCCACGCGTCCAGCAGCAGTCCGCCAAGGACGGGTGCGACAATGGGGCAGATCGACTGGATCTGGATAAGCAGGGTGAAAATCTTCGTCGCCTCGCCTTCCTTGAAGATATCGCCGACAATCGCCCGGGGGATAACCAACCCGGTTGCGCCGCCCAGCCCCTGGAGGAACCGCCCCGCCAACAGCGTCCAGCTTCCTGTCGCCATTGCCACCATCGCCGAGGCTGCGCCAAAGACGGCGATACCGATCAGCAGCGGCGTCTTTCTGCCATACGAATCGACCAGCGGTCCCGATACCGCCTGGCCTACGGCAAGGCCGAGCAGGAACACGGAGAGGGACATTTGCAGCGTTCCCAACTCGAGACCGAGGTTTTCCTGGATAGCGGAAAAGGCCGGCAGGTACATATCTATGGACATGGAATCAAAAGCGGTAAGCGCGCCAAGAATCACCAGGAACCCCGCGCCGACAGCACCGTCTTTTCCAACGGTGCGTTTCATGGTTGTCATGGTTATTTCCTCTCCAACGCCAACTCGAATACGGCCCACAGGGCATGGAGCCTACTGGTGTAATCGCTGAGCCCGGCAAAAAGAATCGTGGTCATCAGGCTGTCCATAATGCCCAGGTAAGCAGCCGCCAACGTCTCCGGTTCCAATTTTCCCGCCGGGACGTCGCCGAAGTATCGCCGCACCATCGCTTCCTGATCCGCGAAAAAAGCGTCCATCTGTTTACAGACTGGTTTAATCAGTTCCGGCGGCGGCAAAAATGCGGCCTGAATAAGAAAGCGCATATGGTGGGTGGCTTTGAATCGGGCACCAATACTCTCTAAATACCCGAGCAGGACTTTCTGGTGAGGAGCCGAGTCGGCCAGCATGGCTTCCATGTGGGCGAGTTCGTAACCGACGGCTGCGGGAATCAAACTTAAAAACAAGGCCTCCTTGTTTTTAAAATGGGCATACACGGACGGCGGCTTGATGCCGGCATCCTCGGCGATATGGGACAACTTGGTACCATAATACCCCTGCTCGGCAAAGCGGCGGAGCGCAAAACGCTGGAGGGAGCTGAGGTCGGCCAGCTCGTCCAATTCTTTCGTCTTCAAGACTATAACTCCTGTGGATTACCAAAATTACAACCTAACTAATAGTAGTTAGGTTGCCACTATACTAAAACCTCCGCCAAATGGAAGAAGTATTTTATTTTTCTTGGGGACAAAACGAAATATGCCCAATGCAACTGACCAGACGGCACCAGCGTCAGGATATGACCAGGATCAATCCCACCCCGCACATCGCCACCAGGCCATCACGCAGCCGTGACGGCAGGAGTGACGCTTCGTCGGCATTGCGCAACTGTTACAATTCTCCGCGTTTCTCCCGCTCGAGCAATTCTTCCATGATGGACGGATATTTATCATCCAGCCGGTAAAACCAGCACACCAGCAGCACGACCAGCCACACCAGCACCGGGCCAATCAAATAGATATTCACAATCGCATTCAATGCCGACTGCGGCTGCACCAGCGTCTCGCCGGTCGAAGCCAGATAGCCGCTGTATGTCATATAGCCGGTGATTATGGCCTGCGACGCTCCCATGCCGACCTTGGTCCCCACCGACCCGCCGGAAAAGACAAAACTCTCCTGCCGCACCCGTGTTTTCCATTGGCCAAATTCCACCGCGTCCCCAAGCATGCTGAAGACAAAGGCGCTGAGCGGGGCCTGGCCGATACCGCGCAGGATTGTCGTGGCGACGCACAGCGGGAAGCTCTGCGGAGCAAGCATGAAGATAAACTGGCTCACCAGCACCAGGACCGCGCCATAAGCGATGCAGTTCCGCTTGCTGGCGTAGCGGCGCACCAGCGGACACAGAATGATGGAAATTATTATCGTCACCGTTTCCATGAAATAGAGGCTGCTATACATCCACGTTTCATTCTGGAAGATGTATTTGCAGTAGTATGGCATAATCGTGCCGGTCACGGTCTGCGACGTTCCCTGCATTCCCCACAGCACAAGCACGGCCCAGAAATAATTGTTCCGCACCAGCGCCCCGACGTTTTTCCTGAAGGTGAAGTCGCGCTGGCTTTCCCGCCCCGGTATATGGACCGTCTCCTTGCAAAAGGCAAAGCAGAACAGCAGCAACACCAGCGCTATGCTAGCCCAAATCGACATACTGATAATCCAGGCCCGCTGATCGTCGCCAAACAGCTTCACGAAAGGAAGGGTCAACGACACCGAAATGATGCGCCCGATGGGAGACATCGCCATCCGGAAAACCGACAGCAGCTCCCGTTCCTTGCCGTCGCGGGACATCATGGAGGAGAGCGAGCCATAGGGCAGATTGATGGCGGTGTAGCAAACGGTTGTGCAGAAATTATAGGTGATGAAAATGTACCAGAACTGCAACGAAGCGGTTGTCTGCGGCACGGTGAACAGGAGAACGGCGGAGAGCGCGAACGGGAACGCCATCCGCAGGATCCACGGCCGCGACTGTCCCCAGCGCGATTGGGTTTTGAAAACGATCTGCCCCATAATCACGTCGGAGAACCCGTCGAAGATTCGCGAGGCAAGCATCACCGCGCCGACGGTTATTGGCGGCACCCCGGCGTAGTCGGTGTAAAACAGCGCCAAAAGCGTACTCGCCATACCGAAGACGACATTGCAGGCGACGTCGCCGCTGCCGTAGGCCAGCCGGATAAGCGTATTTAATTTACCGGTTTGTGCGTCCAATGGCAGGTTCATATCCCCCTCCTCCTGCCGTCGCGTCGTCGTTGTCATTGTGGGATCCCGTTTTTCAAAAATATTTCCAATAGATTACCATTAAGCTCATGAGAGCTTGTCGTTCTTTAAAGATAAATACTTTTTAATAGGATTCACTATCAGACAGCGGTGCTGGTTTGTCAAGGTAAATTGGCTAATATTTTTCGGGTATTGGCCTATATAAAATGGTTGAACCGATTAATCGTATATTATTTGTCGTAACAGGGATATCCAGACGGATTGTCTGTTCTGGTTGTCCATCGATCGAGAGGGGCGGAATGCCGGGCCATGGGTGGCGGAGACCCGGAACTACATTTTTTTGCTGCTATTCGTGCCGTCAGTCTTAAAATACGGATAAATGCATACAGATAGCCACGACCCGCGCCTCAACGAAGCTGCGCGCCTCCTTGCCGAAGGGCAGCCAGAGGAGGCGACGCGCTTATTGCTCGACGCCTGGTCCAACGAACCGGACAACGTCGACATGGCGGTGTCCTATGCATCCCTTCTCGCGCAAACCGGCCGCGAGGACGAGGCGGAAGAACTTTTCTCCACCCTCGCCGACGATTGCCCCGACGACAACCGCGTCTGGAACAATTGGGGCTATCTCCTCCTCAACCGGGGCGAGACCGAACGGGCGATTCGCAAACTCGAGCGCGCCCTCACCCTCCAGCCGGACGACTTCGAAGCCACCGTCAATATGGGGATAGCCCAGGACCGACTCGGCAATTCCGATGCGGCGCTGGACTTCTACCGCAAGGCCGTGGATCTTAATCCGCAGTCCCCGGTCCTGCATAACAATATGGGGGCGGCCCTCTGGCGAGCCAACCGCCAGGACGAAGCGCTCGCCGCATTTCGCCGCGCGCTCGAACTCAATCCGCGCGATGCCAGCGCCGCCAACAACATGGGCATAATCAATATGTCATCCGGCAAATACCGCGAGGCGGTGGAGTTTTTCCGGCAGGCATTGGAAATAGATCCCTCCAGTCAGGCGGCCCGGCGCAACCTCGCCGAGGCCGACCGTATCCGTCGAACCGAGGATAAGCAGGGGTCAACCAGGGAAGAGACATGCAAGAAAATCGAAAAACCTTCATCGTTGTTTTAGTCCTCTTTATCGCCTTGGCCGGCATCTGCGATGCCGGCATGCCTTTCTTTGGCCGCAATCGCAGCGGCGAAAAGGGCGGCTTGTTTCCGGGCGACGAAGACGTCGAGAATTTGTACACGACGGGTAAGGTGGTCTCCCATAAGCCTGAGGAATTTCAGGAGATTTATGGCGCGGCCGGCAACCCTTATCTGCAATTCGGCCTCATCAACATGAAGTCGTGCGATTATATCTACGGTGGACCCAAGGACCGTGTCAGCATCGAAATAGCCACCATGGAAAGCCCGACCTCGGCCGCGGGTCTGTTCCACCATCACCGCGGCAAAGTGCTGCGTGGCGCGGGGACGTCGGTTGACGTCGGCGCGGAGGGAGTGGTGGACGCCGCCCGCCAGAATCGGAACCTGTACTTTTACCGGGGAAAAATGTTTGTTAAAATCCTCTACTCCGGCAAGGGTAAAGCGCCCGACCTCATGCCCATAGCCAGGTATATTGACGATCACCTGCCTGCCGGCAGCCGCGATGAAAAACCCGACGGCTTCGAATACATCGAGGTCGAGGGCATCAACAAAGACACCATCGCCCTGACCCCTGGATTTACCTTCAATATCTCCTTCCTGCCGCCGTCGGTATGGGCCAGCGCGCCGGGGGGCGGCAGCGTCGCCTCCGACGTCTTCATCATCACCAAGTACTCGACCAAGGAAGCGGCGGAACTGCACCGCGATTACACCGCCTACCTCAAGCTCCACGCCGAATACATCGAAGAGTATACGATGGGAAATATGAAGCTGACCAAGGCGGTCGACCCGAACCAGGGCCGCGTGGTATTCGGAGCCTACCATAACGCCCTGATCATCGCCGCCCGGCCGGACGGCTACGATAAGGGCGAGGTGCTTATCGAGCGCGTTATGGAGCGCATCGACGAGGTCAAGAATCTCGCCAAGGAGAGCGGCGAAGAGTCAGGCGAACGCCGACGCTGGAATCCGTTCCGTCGCCGCAAGGCGGAGTAGCATTTCATCCCACAGGAAAGTTCCCGAACCATGAATAAAATCCAAACCCTCGACGCCCTCGCGGCCGAGTGCGCCGCCTGGCGGCGTGAAGGCAAAACCGTCGTGTGGACAAACGGCTGCTTCGACCTGCTCCACGCCGGTCATACCCGCGCCCTCGCCGCCGCCCGCGCCCTTGGCGATGTCCTCGTCGTCGGCCTGAATTCCGACGCGTCGGTGCGGCGGCTCAAAGGAAACGATCGCCCCATCTGCAATCAGGACGACCGCGCCGAGACCCTGGCCGCGCTCGAGGCGGTCGACCGCGTCGTCACTTTCGACAGCCAAACCTGCGAGCACGAGATCGAGGCCATCAAACCCGCCGTCTGGACCAAATCCGGCGACTATACCCCCGACTCGCTAAATCAATTGGAGCGGCGCGCAGTCGAGGAAAACGGCGGCCGCATCGTCATCACCCCGCTTATTCCCGGAGTATCGACCACCCTCCTGGTCAAAAAGATTCAACGCCTCAACCCGGAGATCATCATTTCCGCCGCCTGCACCCTGGTTCGTAACCGCGCGGGCGACATGCTCATGGTGGCGACCAGGTATATGGACGGCGTCAAGTGGTCGCCTCCGGGCGGCGGTCACCACCACGGCGAAACGTTACCCGAAACAGCGCGCCGCGAAACGCTGGAAGAAACCGGCCTCGAGGTCACGGTCGGCCCTTTCCTGGGCATTATTGAACGCATCGAAACGCGCGTTGATTTTCACCTCAGTCTCGCCGTCTTTGCCGCATCGCTGCCCGAGGGCGAATCGGGAGAGGTTCTCACCGCTCCCCGCGATGCCGCTATCGAAGCTGTCGCCTGGTTCTCGCAGGAGCGTATGCGGACCGAAGAAGGGACGGTTGTCGGACGCCGCATCTGGCTCGACCATGCCTGGCACAAGGGCGAGTGGCCCGGCTATTCGTACCTGGGACCAGGTGAGGAATAGGCGGTCTTCACGTAAAAATCATTCAGATAGTACATTGATTTTTCTTGACCAATCCTCGGCCGGTGGTTACAAACGTCTCCATCCGAGGGGATACTCTACCACTATTAGACACTGACTTACGATTACTTCACGCTCCATTCCGCCCCCAAGAATCTCCACCCGCCGCCGTCCTTGGCGGAGAAACGAAAACGTTTATAACCCGGGATGGATGTCCATCCCGAAATATGTTTCGGTTCGTTCGGATTTTGTATAATTAGGGAGAAAGCCATGCGGAAAGTGTTGGTTGCAGCACTCTTGTTCTGCCTGTGTGTCGGTGTGGCAGGCGCTGGGGAAAAGGTAACAATATCCCTCATCACCAAGGCGATGGATTCGGAATGGTGGCGCACGGTTCGTGAAGGCGCGGAAAAATTCGCGTCGGAAAATCCCGACGTGACCATCCACGTTCTGGCTCCCGACCGCGAGATCAATGTCCAGCAGCAGATCCAGATCATTGAAGACCAGATCACCAACGAAGTCGACTGCCTGGTCATCGCCCCTTGCGGCGCGCAGGAAGTCATCCCCACCCTCGACCGCGCTGCCGAAGCCGGCATTCCCGTCGTTATTTTTGACACCGATGCGGATTGGCCGAAAAAGCAGGCGTATGTCGGCTCAAAGAACTATGACGGCGGCACCCTCGCGGGCGCATACATCGCCAAGAACCTGCCGGACGGCGGCGAAGTCGGCCTGATCACCGGCGTCATGGGCCACCAGACCCACATCGATCGCGTGCAGGGCGCCGAGGATCAGATTGCCAAGAACCCGAAGATCACCGTTGTCTCCAAGCAGCCCGCCAATTCGGAACGCGCTCTCGGCATGACGGTCATGGAAAACATGCTGACCTCGTTCCCCGACATGAAGTACCTCTTCGCCACCAATGACGAAATGGCGCTCGGCGCGTCGCAGGCGGCCCAGGCGGTCGGCTCCGACGTGGGCATCATCGGCTTCGACGGCACCTCCGAAGCCCGTAACGCCATCCGCGACGGCCTGCTCGTCGGCACCATCGACGGCAACGCCTCCGGTCTCGGTTACGAAAGCGCCAAGGCCGGCTATGCCGCCGCCAAGGGCCAGAAGCTGCCCCCCGTTGTCCCGGTTCAGCTCCTGCTCATCACCAAGGACGATCTGTAAGATCACCCGTTCCTTACCGATTCATAAAAGAAAATACCCCGCTATCCGGCGGGGTATTTTTTACTGCACGGGAAATTTATTCCACACCCACTCAATCCGTCCGCACTCCGACGATCAGCAGCAAATTGGCATACACCCGCTGTTCGCCCGAAGCGATGACCACGGCGGTATCGTCGGAGAGGGCCTCGTCGTAGAAGCCGAAGCGGTCGCGTTGTTCAAACGGAATCCCCGCGCCGATGATTTTCTGGTATTCGCCGACGATATCCGGCATGGTCCCGTCGGGCGGAGCCATATACATGGCCGATTCGATAGGCACGGCACCAGCCAATGCGGTGACGATATCCACGCCGCCGATCAGGCCGGGAACAAAGTTCAAAAACACCTGCCGCGCCAACGGATTTGATTTCACCGTCACCGGATAGTTGGCGTCGCCGATAAGGATGCGCGCCCCATGACCCGCTTCGGCGAGGGCCTGCAACAGCGCCGGGTGGATGATATCGGTCTTCAGCATGGAGTTCTCCTCAAAAAGGTGGTAAAACTGGCATTCCATCACAGAATAGGTCGTGTCGACCTTGGGGATTACGGTATGCATGTGGAACCGAGCATCGCTTTTGTCTGCGCGTCCAGCAGCGCCTTTGTCGCCCACCATCTTCCGTTGGCGGCCAAGGCGGCCGGGTGTGGCCGCGTCCACGCCGTCCTTACCATCGACGACGAGCGCCACCTCGAGATCATACGATCAAAAAACATCGCCGTCCATGCCATACCGTTGAGCCGCAAGTCGCGGAACCCGCTTCGCGTCATCGACGAGGTGCGGACAATGCGGCGCATCCTTCGAGATATTGAACCTGACGTTATCGAATGTGCTCCCTATCCAAGGTTCATCCTCGCCGGCTACCCAGACCCGGGCAGCCCGTCTTCCATCCCGGCCGAAACGTTGCAGGATTGGGTAAATTACCGGTTCGCGACATGGAGCGCCCGCGGCGGCGACATACCGTCATTGTGTTCCAATCGATGAGGATGAATGGCAGGGAAAAAGCGGAGCGGGAATTGTCGGAATCTTATATTACCACAACGATGTTACACCACCTCATACCCGGCGGCGATCAATGACGACCGCGCCAGTTCGAGCTGCGGTTTCTTGACCAGGACGTAGTCGGTATTGAACGTCGACACCGCAAAAACGCTTATCCCGTTTTCCGCCAATATGGCGGTGAGGCGCGACAGGATACCGACCAGGCCGAAATCCAATTCCCCCTCGACCCGGAACATGCCCCAGCCGGATTCTACTTTTTCCGCATCAAACGGTACATCGTCGCTCAGGCAGACCAGCGATACTTCGTCCGGCGTCCGGGCGAGAAAAAAGAATTCGGACGAAACGTCGATGCCGCCGCCATCACGCAAACGGCACACGCTCAGGTCGATATCATAGAAGCGGAGTGTCATCGCACGTCCTCGTATTCCCGGCCGGCCACAGCATCGCGGCGACCGGCGGTAAGGTGTTTGTGATTGCTCCGCCACGACAGCATCTGTCCGATGATGCCGGTTTTTTCGAATCGGCGAATTGACGTCACCGCCTTGAACGAATCGACAAACACGTACTCCGCTCCGGCAGCCACGCCACGCCAGATCATGTCGGTTGAGGTTCCCTGCGGGATGTGTTCGTCAAACCCGCCCACCGCGTCGAAGATACCCCTATCCATCACCATGACGCCGCCGGGCGCGTGGGCATGCCGCCGTTTTGTCGCCCGATTCGCTATGGCAAAGCAGCTCCGCACCACCAGCCCGCCTTTGTCCGGCGCGCCGGCGACAGTTCCAATAAACCGTTCTTTACCAGCTACGCTTTCGGCAAGGAGCCGCAACGCGCCATCGGGAAGAATCGTGTCGGCGTCGACAAAGACGAGAAGCGATCCGTTCGCTTGGGACGACCCAAAGTTCTTGCCATACGACATACCGGACCGTTCGCTCTCCGCCACAATCACGCCGGCCACACTTTCGGCAACGCGACGGGAACCATCGCTGCAGCCGTTGAGGGCGGCGATGATTTGCACCTTGCCTGGGTAATCCTGCCGCACAAGCGGCTCGAGCGTCCCGGCCAGGGTTTTTTCTTCATTATGGACAGGCACCACGACAGACATGTCGGGCCACGGATAATCGGAGCGGTCAAGCCCCAGCGCCGCGCGCCGCTTGTCGTTATTTCTTGAGATGAATTCCAACTGCAGTCCCCGCGTGTAGAAGACGAGGCCGACCACCTGCGGCAGCAAGACCGGGAACGAGCCGATGTGCAGGGCATAGAGAACGAGGATGACCGCGCCTGCCAAAGACATGTACCAGTACACTGCGGGAATGACCGGCTTTTTGCATTTCTCCGACGCTGCCCATTGGGCTACGAGCCGTGCGAAGAAAAGCCCCTCCCCCACCAAACCGAAAAGCTCCCAGCCGTCCCAGCGCATATTTTCGAACATACGGCTTTCCAAAACAACGCGCTACTCGGCGCGGGTGGCTGTACTTCGTTTACTTGAACAGGATCATCGTCGACGTCAGGGTAACAATCCCAACGTAGATCTCCCCGTATGAGAAAAACGACACGCTCGGAACCGCCCCGAACAACTGGCCAAAGTCCTGGAGCGTCCCCTGGTTTTTGAGCGATGTATGCCGGGAGGCACAATTGACGTGGAGGATGGCGGAGGCTCCGCCGATTTCACGCAGCTTGTCGGTCAATGTCTCCCGGGTCACGGCAAACACGTCGCCGGCGCGGGTCAGTGTCAAGCGTGTCCCCTGCACCGCCGGTGTGTACATTTTCAGACCGACACCATCCACCTGCTGGAGTACCGCCTGGACAAACGGTTCGCCATCCACTGTCAGCGCGGGCGGGTTTTCGTCAAAGTCGAGAATGCCCATCGTCTCCTGCGGCGTATTGATGGCCTGCGCATACATCTTCGCCGCCGGCTGGTTGTCCAGCTCCCAAATAATGCTCTTCTCTTCATCCGCCTTGGTGATGATCATGGAGGTGTCGGTAAGGTCGACCGCCTGGGTCTTGAGGAGCGAAAACCCGTCTTTCGGCTTCCACAGGCACAGGAGCATTGCCGAGCGGTACGCCTTCCTGCCGTAGATAATGTATTTTTCGCCGGTAAATTTGTAATCGTCCCCGGCAAAGCCGCCGACAAAGATGGCGTCGGTCATGTCGGCCACCTTTTTCACGATTGCTTCGGTAAAGGGGGTGATGGCGTCACCCAGCATAAACCCGACAAAGCTGCGGTAATCAAGTTGCATCGGTTCCATGCCGGTTCCCCGGGCAAGGTGGGCAACCGCATCGGCTACGTCGGTAAACTGGTCCCGACCCTCGGGCTTTTGCCCGTCGCCAAGCACCAGCGCCGTTTGGCAGTAATCGAACACGTCGGCCGAATACGCCATAGCCACGACAGAGGCATTCAGGATCAATCCATCCACCCCTTCGCCGGCGGTGGTGCAGCCAATGGTCATGGCGTCGGGGAAAGCGTCGTGCATTTCGACGGCGAGGACATGGGGATCGTAATCGGTGGCGGCAAAGAAGACGATGAATTTCGGCGAAAAGCCGCTCAGTCCGTTACGAATGTTACGGACTGCGGCGCGGGCGTTTTTCGCCGCGTCTCCGGTTTGGCATTGGGCGTGGACGGTGCGGAATCGCATGGCTGTAGTCCCTTACATTTGTGATGGAACCGTTCGCGTAAAGCATCGCGTCCGGCAGATCCCGACAACGCCATAAGCTCGGCACCCATTCGGCGTGCCGCCGTGCGGGTTGTGGGACGAAATTGCGGCCTGGATACCCCTTTGTGCACCATTTATCTTACCGGCACACCACAGGTATGCAAGGAAATAAGGAGTTCCGGGACTCCGCGGAGGGTGGCAGCCACATTGATATCCATACCGGTTACTGGAGTTCAAACGCGCCGGTGTACAGTTGGTAGTAGGTACCGTGGAGACTCATCAGGTAGTCGTGCGGTCCGCGTTCAATAATGCGTCCATGTTCCATAACCATGATGACGTCGCTGTTCCGCACGGTGCTGAGGCGGTGGGCAATGACAAACACCGTCCTCCCTTTCATAAGGGAGTCCATGCCCTTTTGCACAATCGCCTCGGTGCGGGTGTCGATGGAGCTGGTGGCTTCGTCGAGAATCATCACCGGCGGATCAGCAACTGCGGCGCGGGCGATGGCAATAAGCTGCCGCTGGCCCTGGCTTAGTTCCGACCCGTCATTCGAGAGCACCGTGTCATAGCCGTCCGGCAGCATCTTGATAAAATTATCCGCGTTGGTCATCCGGGCGGCTGCCAGGATTTCCTCGTCGGTGGCTTCGGGCCTGCCGTAGCGGATATTTTCCCGTATGGTGCCGGTAAAGAGGTTTGTGTCCTGCAGCACCATACCGAGCGATCGACGCAAATCCGCCTTGCGGATCTTCGTGATATTGATGCCGTCGTAGCGAATCTTGCCGTCTTCGATGTCATAAAAGCGGTTGATAAGATTGGTCAGCGTGGTTTTGCCCGCGCCGGTACTGCCGACAAACGCCACCTTTTCGCCTGTTGTCGCATAGAGGGTAATATCGTGCAGGACCAGTTTTCCCGGCGCATAGCCGAAGTCAACCTCCTCGAAGCGCACGTCGCCGGTCAGTTCGGTATAGGTGACGCCGCCGGCGCTGTGCGGATGTTTCCACGCCCACAGGCCGGTCCGTTCGTTCGTCTCCGCCAACTCTTCGCCGATGCGCCGCGCCTTGACCAGGGTGACATAACCGGTATCCCCCTCCGGTTCGGCATCGAGCAGAGTAAAGATCCGCTCCGCCCCGGCCAGCGCCTGGATAACCGAGTTCACCTGCTGCGACACCTGGTTGATCGGCATTGAGAAGGATCGGCTCAGTTGCAGGAACGAGGCGATGGCCCCCAGGGTCAGATGGGAGCTCCCCGATACGGCGATAAGCCCGCCGACCACCGCAACGAGGACGAATTGGATATTCCCCATGTTGATCATTACGGGCATAAGGATGTTGGCATACTTGTTGGCGTTGGAGGAGGAGTCGAAAAGCCGGTTGTTCAAATCGGCAAAACGGTCAAGGGTCTGCGGCTCGCGCGAGAATACCTTCACCACCTTCTGGCCGTTTATCATCTCCTCGATATAGCCGTTCGCTTCGCCCAGGGTGGCTTGTTGCTGTTTAAAATAGACCGAACTCTTGGAGCTTATGCGCCGCGACGCAAGAAGAGCTATAGCCACCACCACAATCACCAACCCGGTCAGCCATGTCGACACATGCAGCATGGCGAAGAACACAACGACGATGGTGATAACCGACAACAGCATCTGCGGAATCGACTGCGACAGCATTTGCCGGAGCGTATCGGTGTCGTTGGTATAGCGTGACATCAAATCGCCGTAGCTGTGGGTGTCGAAAAATTTGATCGGCAGCGTCTGCATGTGGGAGAACATATCGTCTCGGATATCCCGCTGGGTATCCTGCGAAATAACAATCATCATCCGCGCCTGGGCAAACGACGCCAGCACGCCGATATAGTAAATAACCGCCATTATGCCGACCGCGTGCAGAAGCGGCGTAAAACTCGGGTTCGGGTGTCCCAACAGCGGTGTGATATATTTGTCGATAAGCGTGCCGATGAACAGCGACCCGGCCACGCCGGCCAAGGCCGACACGAGAATGCAGACCATCACCAAAACCAGCCGAACCGGATGGTTTTTGATCAGGTAGACCAG
Source organism: Planctomycetaceae bacterium (assembly GCA_021205245.1). Lineage (GTDB taxonomy): Bacteria > Planctomycetota > SZUA-567 > SZUA-567 > SZUA-567 > JAJBSZ01. The sequence goes on along the minus strand of JAJPXZ010000023.1, from coordinate 53,355 downwards.
GAGCCGCCGCAGTGTTTTCCACGGCGATACCGCCTTCACGGCCGCCGGTGCCGGTTCACGCGGTCCCTGTAGAGCATCAGCCATGTCGAAATTTCCCCTTTGGGTAGTAAAGCCTTAGTGGGCAGCGTCGGCCAGCGCCTCTTGCCGAACGCTTGTCCCCGTCCCCGACTTTTCCGCTTCGCCCTTGGCGTCTTCCATGGTGGTATCGTCGCCGATACGCATTTGCGACCGGAACATTTCGCGGTAGATGGTGTTCTCTTCCACCAATTGATCGTGGGAGCCATAGCCGTCAACCTTGCCGCAGTCCAAAACAAGTATCGCGTCGGCGTGCATCACTTGGGATATGCGTTGGGCGATAATGAACTGGGTCACGCCGGGCAGCTTGGTGCGGAGGCCATCCCGTACCGCCTCGTCCGTCTTCGAATCAAGAGCGCTGGTGGAGTCGTCAAGGATGAGGACTTTCGGCTTTTTCAATAAGGCCCTGGCAATGGTCAACCGCTGGCGCTGCCCGCCGCTGAAGTTGGACCCGCCCTGCTCCACCGGCGCGTCATAGCCCTGCTGCATCGCTTCAATAAAGGAATCGGCTTGGGCAAGGCGGCATGCTTCGCGGATCTCGTCGTCTGTCGCGTTTTCATTGCCCCAGAGCAAATTGCTCCTGACCGTACCGGAGAACAGCACGTTTTTCTGCAACACCATCGCAACCGCATCCCGAAGCGTCTTCAGGTCATACGCCCGCACGTCGACGCCGCCGACCCGCACCTCGCCCCGGGTCACGTCATAGAGCCTCGGGATAAGGCTGACCAGGGTACTTTTGCCGCTGCCGGTCCCGCCGATGACGCCGATCACCTTGCCGGCCTCAATATCCAGGTTGACGCCCTGTAAGGCCATCGCCCGTTCCGAACCGCCGTAGCCGAAATCGACATTGACAAACCGCACCGAGCCATCCTTGACTGTGGTGATCGGGTTGTCCGGATTGTGGATTTGCGCTTTTTCGTCGAGGATTTCCACAATGCGTTCTGCCGAAGCGCGGGACATCGTCACCATCATCAACACCATCGACAGCATCATCAGGCTGTTGAGAATTTGCATGGCGTAGGTGATAAGTCCCATCAGTTGGCCGGTGGACATGGAATTGGAAACGATGAGGTGCGCCCCAATCCAGGAGAGCAGCAGCATGCAGGTATAGAGGCAGAACTGCATCAGCGGCTGGTTGATGGCCAGCAGTTTTTCGGCACGGCTATAGTCGAGGTAAATGGAGTTGGACACTGTTTTAAACTTGTCCGTCTCGAAGTCCTCCCTGACATACGCTTTCACCACCCGAATGCCACGGAGGTTTTCCCGCACCACTGTATTCAGGCGGTCGTAGGTACGCAGCACCTTTTGGAATATTGGCTCGATATGATGGACGATAAAGAACAGGCCGACAGCCAGGACCGGCGCTGTAGCCAGGAAAACAAGGGACAGGTCGGCATTGACCTTGAACGCCATCAGCAGGGAAAAGACGAGCATGAGCGGTGCCCGTACCAGAATACGGAGCAGCATCTGGAACGCGTTCTGGACATTGGCGACATCGGTTGTGAGGCGGGTGATCAGGCTGGGAGCGGAATACTTATCGATATTGCCGAACGAGAAGGTTTGAATATTCCGATACATGTCCTGCCGCAGGTTTTTCGCGAGGCCGGAGGAGGCGACAGCGGCGTTGCGGCCGGAGATTATGCCGAACACTAGCGACAGGACAGCGGAGATAAATAGCCCGATGCCGATTATCCATATCGCCCGGGTGTCGGACCGGGCGATACCGATATCGATAATCTTCGCCATGAGGTAGGGGATAATGACATCCATTACCACCTCGAGCGCGACAAAGAACGGTCCTATAATCGCATTGCGTTTATATTCACGTATTGGCTTTAGAAGCTTATACAGCATCGACCTTCCCCCGGAGTCCAAAACCACATACCATTCCGGGGATTATAATAAAACTAGACCACATCTTCCAGTTCATTATTAACACATATCCGTAATAAGTGGATTATAATATTGACTAATATTGTTAATTATTCTTTTCCAGACGCTCTTCCACCACCCAGCCGCGATCGAGTGCGGCCACAATCTCCCGCACTTCGACCTCGTCCAGTTCTTCGTGGCCGGTCCGGGTGAGTCGTATCCGTCTGGCGGTGTCAAATCGGCTCAGGAAGGCCTGTAGTCCCTCCGGCGTGCCATCATCCTCCGGAATGCGATTCTGGTATTCGCGCTCCGCGAGGCCGATATCCCGTAGCCAGGCCTTATCCGCATCCGTGCCTTTACCTAATAGCATACGCAAACAAAGCTGGAACGCCGGTGCGTCGGGACCGCCCAATTTCCCGATAAAGCTGTACAGGGCGTCCTCGTCCGCCAGCTTTTCGCACGCGGTGTGGGGTTCGTAGGTGGCGGTGAATTCCAGCAAGGTCTGGTAATTCGGCTCTATCGGCAGCCCGCCGTTCTTTTCCCGTACCGCTAAGGCATCCATAACGGCGCTATACATCTTTGGTTCGGTGTTTTTGACCCAGGCCGGAATTGAATCGGGGTTGCAATCATTGGCCACCAGCTCACGCCAGACAGCATCGATATTGAGAATACGGGTAAAACAGCGCTTCCGGTGATGGTTATAACGCAGGGTCTCGTAATAGCTGAGCAACGCCGCTCTGTCTTCGGGGCGTCTCCGTTTCGCCCAACTCTTCGCTTCCTGCGGCGACACCTCCCTATCCACCAGATCCGTCGCTTCCCGGCGCAACTTTTCATCCCGTTCGATGTCGGCCGCGCGTTTTCGGTACTCGCGGACAGCCGCATCACCCAGGACACGGCGTACCGCCGGCGCTATTAGGAGTGGCTGAACCGACGCGGGGGCAATTTCGAGCCGTTTTTCGATAATCTTTCGGTATATAACCTCGGCAGCCTTGTCGAGCGCTTCGCGGCGTTCCGTCTCCGGCGCATCGGCATAGAGGTTTTCCAGATTGAGCAGGATCATATTCCGGTATGCGGTTTGCGTCTGGTCATCACAAGCATTTTGCGGAAGGAGAGCGCGATTCAGGAATTCCTCGTTTTGCGCCTCGACTGTCTGCACATGGAACGCTCGCGTCTTCTGACGCTGCAGGTGCCGCGCCCGGTTCATTGATTGGCTGAAATACGCCCCCGTCATAATGTCAAACATGCCCTTTCGCCGGTTAGTCTTCAGGGACTGCGTACAGATCGCTCGCTGGTTCTTCAGGAAAAGAGCATGGTCCTGGACAATTTCGGCAATCCTCGGCCCATCGTACTCCTCATAGGAGCGAAATTGCCGTTCCTCTTCCTGGTGCAATCCGGTCACAGCATGCTTAACCAGGGTCATATCCAACTCCGCCTCATCGTCCAAGCCCTCAGCCGGCCCTTGTTCAGGCAGCGTCGTCGGCTTTATCACCGCTTCCAGAGACGGGTCATAGGGTGTTGCAGCAAGTTCAGGTGCGCGTAACATTATCATTCCTTTCATATAGGTAGGTTTAGACTCCAACCCCACCTATACCGCTGTTCACGCACGGGCGAATAAAAAAAGGAAGCGCCGCTTTTGCGACTCCTCCTCCTTCTCATGTTTAGTCTTTTCCTATCGCTCACCACAGTATTTTCACCAATACGCTTCATCCTCCCCCATACGTCACCCCGGCGGGAAAAACGTTCGTTGCATCCCGAACAGGAAGTTGTGCCGGGGCAGGCGGAAACAGCCTGGACGGCATGGTCTCCTGAATTGCATTGCAGTATATGGTAACACGTACCTGGCCCGGCACAACCTCACGTGTACGCGCTGGTAAACGCTCCACCGCCGGGGTGACGTTTGGGGCGATACATACGAAAGAGGCGCCGCTTCCGCGACGCCTCATTTGCTAGGATTTAATCCTGACTCTACCTATTGGATGCGTAGAACCCTTTTTCCGTCACCTTGCCGTTCTTGCTGTTGACATATATACGGTAAAACGCGCGTTTGCGCTCGTCAGGTATATCCTTGCCAGCCCAGAACTGCCACACCATCAGGCGGCGCTTTTCATTCGCTTCATGATAGCGCGCTTTCCGGAGCATCGGCATCAAGTCCTGGAACTGCATCCCGACACGCACATAGTTTTCGTCAAGCCACAAGCAGGCGTCGAGACGTTCTTCAGGGTCTTTAGAGACCAAGAGTTCCACATAGTCTGCAGCCCCCTGCGGTGCGCCCCGGTAAGCCCGACCATGCATAATTTCCCGCCCCAGCTTCGGATCCGCGAAGTCTTCAGCGGAAAGAACGAAATATTTCTCCGTCGTATGATTGGGAAGGTAACCCTCACCTTTACAATCCATACAGCGGATAGCGGTATTGACATTCTTGGTAAACTTGCCGAACGGCAGTTCCTTGCGGCCGGTGCCATTACAGGTCAGGCAGGTTTCATTCCGCCAGGTGACGATACGCAGGTTATACTCCGGATCGACATTGATAGTAATCCTGGTAGGGCGGTCTTTCTGATCCTTGGTCGATTTCCGGTAGTATTCTCCCTGTGACAGGGCGGATTTGACATCATTAAGGATCTCGGGCCGATTTACCTCGCACTCAGCCAGATACTTGCCAAGATGATAGGGATTGAAATCGACAGCGACATAGTCGCCCTTGGCCGGAGCCTGGGTCCAACTAAAAGCGCGTTCGCCCCCACGCACCACCGAGCACCCAATCACCACAGCCACAGCAAATAAGACTATCCTACGCATTCTCCACTCCGCTCTACAAAGACGACATGCCCAACCAGAGGTAGACTCCGATAGTAATGGATAGACAGGAATTTTCCAATATAATAACTGTCTCCATACCATGCAGGATCATTCTCCATCACCCGGCACCGAAATTATTTCAATGTTTCACATGAAACATCTTTCGACAATGGTTGAGCCTGGATGTTATGTTCCATATGAAACATGAAGGTCTGGATGTTGAATAATCGCCTCGAAAGTTGAATCAGGTTGAATATACCGATATAGCTCTTCCCCATTCAACCAAGTCTTACCTTCACTAACATCGCCTCGATCACTTATTCTTTTCTCTAACCCGTTGTTATAATTGGCGATTACACGAGTTTGCGACTAATCAACAGCCATAGTAGTTATAGTAGTAGTTAACTCTTAAATAGACTAAAGGAAATACCAGCGTATGCGGTCTGTCGACCCATGACAAAAACGTTCCGCGCCGTCCTTTTCGCCTTTACCAAAACACTTTAGCCATTATAATATCTCCAGCTTTGATTCACCTTCTTTTTCCAGCTCTCTATGAGGTAACCCATGGAATTCACTATCAATAAAAACCAGTTCTCCGAAGCTCTTTCCCTGGTTGCCGCGGTCGTGCCCGAGCGTTCCGCCAGGGCTATTCTGCAAAACCTCATGCTGACCGGGAACGAAGATTCCACCATTACCCTTTCTGCCACCGACCTTGAGATCGGCCTGCAGATGACGCTTGATGTTACCGGCATGCAAAACCCGTCCCAGGTGCTCCTGCCCGCCTCACGCTTGAACGCCTTGGTCAAGGGTTCCTTTGCCGATGAGCTGCAGATATCCATCCAGGACTATAAAGCAGAGATACGCACCCGCCAAGGCCGCTTCCAGGTTCCCGGCCTCGATGTCATGGATTACCCCAGCATCAGCGAGTTCGAAGGCAATTCCGTCTTCATTCACGGCGACGACTTCGCCGATGCGGTGCAAAAGACCGTCTTCGCCACCGCCAAGGGCGACACCCGCTATGCGCTGAACGGCATTTATATCAACATCAATGAGGGATCGGCCGAATTTGTCGCTTCCGATACCCACCGGTTGTCCCTGGTGAGCAAAAAGGTGCGGAATCCCGATGCTGTCCAGGCAGAAGGCATTCTGCTGACAAAGGGTATGACCACCCTTGCCCGCCTCGCCGCTGGCGCGGAAGTGGTTGAGTTAGCTGTCTCCGCAACTGAAATGGTGGCTAAGACAGCCAATGCAATCATCTCCATCCGTCGCGTCGAAGGCATGTTCCCCCGCTACCACGACGTTATCCCGCCGAAAAGCGATATGCACGTCACGGTCAAAAAGGATGAACTGCTTCGTTCACTCCACAGTATCGGCCTTATGAGTTCCGATGAGTCGAAGTCGGTCCTGTTTGCCATTGCCGATGGCGCGCTGACCCTGTCGGCCAGTAGCGAGAACGGCGAAGGCAATCTCACCCTCGATGCCGAGACGGTTGGCGCTCCGATGGAGATTAAGTTCAATTTTACCTTCCTGGTGGATGTTTTGAAGAATATCGCCGAGGATCAGGTGACAATTCAATTTAAGGACGCCGATAATCCGGCTCGGGTCGACTCCGGCGACTTTATGTACGTCATTATGCCGATCAACCGGTAATGGCAAAAAAACGCCCCACATTTCCTGGCACCCGTAAGCGGGCCTTGGATAAGCGCGCCCTTGATGTAGAGGATCCGGAGTGGCGCGCCTGGTTTCTCGAGGTAGCCCGTCGCCGGGCCGAGTTGGAGGCGGCGGGCAAAAAGTTCGTTGTCCGTACCTATGAGGATGACGGCGACAGCAAGACCGTGGCCCGCCGCAAAGCCGACCCCATCGTCCTGAAAAAGTTGGTCAAGGAAGTCGCCAAGGATATGCGTCCCCGTCCAGCCGACGACTTGGAAGCTATCCGTAATACCTGGGCCAGTGTCGCCGGCCCGGAAATTGCGGGGGAGTCTGCTGTTTACTCATTCCGAGGTGGAATTCTAACGGTCGAGGTATATAGTGGTATTCTGCTTCAGGAGTTGCGGCAATTCCATGCAACCGCACTGGTAAAGGATCTGCGCGACGTCTGGCCAGCCTCGGTCCCGTTAGTGCAGCTTAAGTTCCGGACGGGAAAGCAGTCACCCAAGCCGTAAGATTGCCATCGAGCAGTATAATGTTTGATACGAAAAAGGTTGATTTTCCTCCATCCCTGTACATCCACATCCCGTTTTGTCTTTCCCGTTGCGGATATTGTGCCTTTGTCAGCGGCAGGTATGATGCCGCCGTAGCCGACGCCTATCTCGATGCGCTGGAAAAAGAGATGCGGATACGAGGTATCTTCGAATCCAGTAAGCCTTCGACAGTTTTTATAGGGGGCGGTACCCCGTCGTCCCTCTCGCCCGACCAACTGCAGCGGTTGGTATCCATGGTACCTTTGCCTGCGGATAACGGCGAATTCACCTGCGAGATGAATCCGGACAGCGCCAGTGAGGATAAACTTCGTATAGCGCGGGACGGTGGCGTCAATCGCATCTCCTTTGGCGTGCAAACCTTTTCACCGGCGGGGTTGAAGCTCCTAGGTCGCCGTCATGGCGTCGAGGAAGCGGTGCGGGCGGTCGAGACAGCCCGCCGTCTCGGGTTTACCCGAATCAGCATCGACCTCATCAATGGTTATCCAGGTCAAAGTGACGCAGACGTGGTCGACGATTGCCGCCAGGCCCTCGATCTCGGCGTGGATCACATTTCCTGTTATAATTTCATCCTTGAGGAAGACGCACCTGACTATACGCGCCTCGCCGCAGCCTGTGGCGAGCCGGACGATGAGCGGGATCGGCGCATGTGGGATAGTGTCGAATCGTGGCTCTGCGGTCGGGGCGGCTTGAACCATTATGAAATAAGCAACTTCGCTCGAAAGGGCGAGGAGTGTCAACACAATCTGGTTATTTGGCGCGGCGGCGAGTATACCGGCATCGGTCTGTCCGCGTGCGGATACCGTGATGGCAGGCGCTACGGCAACACAACCGACTTAGAGACATATCTCGGTGCTCGCGATTGCAGCGGATTTGAAGCGTGGAGTGAACGGTTGGTTGGTGAGTCCGCAGCCCGGGAGCGGGCCGTCTTTTGGTTTCGCTTGTATGAAGGGGTGGAGCTGTCCCGTTTCCGGGATGAGACCGGCTACGATTTTCTCACGCTGTATAGCGGTCGAATCGAGGCATATTTGCGGGATGGGGTGATGGAATATCGGGAAAACGGATCGCGGTTGCGGGTGGCGCCAGAATGGATGCCGGTTCTTGATGCTATCCTGGTCGACCTGGTATAAAAAAACGCAGCGCGCCTGGGGGGTGGTCGGGAACAAGGCGCGCCGCACGGGGGTATTGAGTCGTATTGTTTGAACTGCGTTATAAGAGGTTGAGGGCCTCGCGGGTTTGGCTGCCGCCATACCATTGCCCAGGAGCCACAAACACGTCGGTTCCGACCCGCAGAGCGGTAGCAAGCCGGCAGACGACGCCATCGTGCTCGCCCCACACCACATCCTCCATACCGCGCCGGGAGAACGAGACGGTCGGCTGGAGCAGCCCTTCGTAAAGGCACATTACGCGACCTCTTCGATTTCACCCGCTTCGGCGTCGAGAGGGGCTGTTTCAGCTTCCGGCTCAACCACTGCCGGCGCTTCCAGCGCCACCACATTGTCGAAGAGGGCCGATGTCACCTTTTCCTCGACTTCGGCAAGGATATCCGGGTTGTCGCGAAGGAACTGACAGGCGTTGTCGCGGCCCTGGCCGATGCGCATCTCGCCATAATTCAGCCAACTGCCGGTCTTGCCGATAATGCCTTCGCGCACGCCGAGGTCAACAATCTCACCCAGGCGGTTGACGCCATGATTGAACATGACCTGGAACTCGGCGACCTTGAACGGCGACGCCATCTTGTTCTTCACCACCTTGACCTTGGTGTCTGAACCGAGGATTTCGTCGCCCTTCTTGATGGGCTGGCCACGGCGGATATCCAGGCGGACCGAAGAGTAAAATTTCAGCGCATTGCCGCCGGTGGTTGTTTCCGGGTTGCCGAACATAACGCCGATCTTCATGCGGATTTGGTTGATAAAGACGATGCAGGTGTTGGACTTTTTCACAATGCCGGTGAGTTTACGCAGCCCCTGGCTCATCAGCCTGGCTTGCAGCCCGACGTGGCTCTGCCCCATCTCGCCGTCCAGTTCCGCCTTCGGCGTCAGCGCCGCCACCGAGTCGATAACGATAATGTCAACAGCGCTCGACTTGACCAGCATTTCGCAGATTTCCAAAGCCTGTTCGCCGCTATCCGGCTGGCTGACCAGGAGGCCGTCGAGGTCCACGCCCAGCTTGCGGGCATAGGCGGGGTCGAGGGCGTGTTCCGCGTCGATAAAGGCGGCGATACCGCCGTCCTTTTGCGCGTTCGCCACGCAGTGGAGTGCGAGAGTGGTCTTGCCCGAACTCTCAGGCCCGTAGAACTCGACGATACGTCCCTTGGGAATGCCGCCCACGCCGATGGCCGCGTCCAGGGTCAGGGAGCCGGTGGAGATGACGTCGCACTTTATCACCGTGTCGCCGCCCAGGCACATGATGGCTTCGGGGCCGAAGCGCTTGCCGATATCGGCCAAGGCGCTGGACAGCACCTGTTCCCGGGTGGATTTTTCGTTGGTGGTATTCGCTTCCTTGGCGGCAGCTTTGTCGGCTTTATCGGATTTGCGGGCCATGGTCGTTCTCCTGTTTCAATGGCTAGCGCTTTTTAAATAGAGATTGGTTCCTTTCTGCGTTTTACGGTTATTACTGGAATAAGCCGAAAAGCGCAGGGGAAGGTTCACATTCAATTTAAAACGCTATAGGGGAGGGATTATTTTTGCAGCAACGGGCAGTAGATCGACAATTCACCAGTGGTCATAAAATCGAAGGTATAGAGTTCGTAACTCACTCCCTGCATATTGAGGGTATAGTTTTCCTGCGAAGCAATCCACTCGCCATAGACATAGGTAAAGGCGTCGCCGAGTTGATTGAGACCGGCGATCTTCGCCGTGGCGTAGGGTCCGGCCGGGAGGGTAAAGATATCCATCCCGTCGGGGACATCCGCGCCCGGAGCGAGCGGCATCAGCGCCCAGTAATCGAAGTTGTCGCTGTCCAGCATCACCGACGCCCCGTAGGACTGTTGCGGGAATTGGGGATCGGCGGGAAAGCTTTCCATGCGCGGTCCGAAGTCCTTCTGCCACAGGGCGGGACAATCGGTCGAGGCTTTTTGCATGGTGGTGCGGACCTTCAAGCCGGCGCAGCGGATGGCGGGGCATTCTTCGATCGTGACAGCGAACTGGGACATTTGTGCTCCTGAAGGAAGGGTAAAAAGAAGAATAACGGTTACTGTATGACGCGGTGCATGCCCACCACTTTGCCGCCGACGCTGAACTGGGCGTCCGGGTCGACGGTGAATGGCTGATACTTTTCGTTTTCAGGGACAAGCATCAGGCTGCCTTCGGGGAGCCAGCGGAAGCGCTTGACCGTGGCCTGGCCGTCAATGATGGCAACGCCGATTTCGCCCGATTCCACGTTTGGCTGATGGCGGACAATGGCATAGTCGCCGTCCCAAATGCCTGCCTCGATCATCGAGTCGCCGACGATACGCAGGGCGAAGTGCATACCCGGTTCGTAGATGGCGT
>JAJPXZ010000023.1:0-42913 GCA_021205245.1 Planctomycetaceae bacterium | reverse complement strand
GTCGATTGGCGTTCCGGCGGCGACCGAACCGACGATAGGCACACCGCGCTCGGGCATCAGATAATCAGGGGCGATTTCGATATTGCGGGCAGCGCCGGGCCTGCGGTTGATATAGCCTTTATTGACCAGTGCGTCCAGGTGGGTGACCACCGAGTTGGTGGAGGAGAACCCGAAGGCGCGGGCAATTTCCCGCACTGTGGGGATGGCTCCTTCTTCACGCAGCGACGTCAAGATGAAGTCGAAAATCTGCTGTTGCTTTTCTGTCAGTTTATTCATGGCTGCCGGTTTCGTATTTTTACTGTACATCTGTTCAACTCGTATAATTGTGTTATACTGAACCGATGTTCAGTTGTCAATCGCAATTCTCCGCGTTTTCCACACATTTTTCAACTTCATCTGGATATTGCGGCCTGCCTCGAGCCGACCACAAGCGATAGGGGCGGGGATCGAAAATAATTTTTCGAATACTCTTTCCGCCACGCCGTTCCGCGCGGCGATCATCCTATTTTGCTGCCACAACGGTGAGCACAAGCGGCCAAATGGGCCTGCCACCTCGCTATTCAGCCGCACGATCGCGCGTTTCCGCAGGGGTTTCTTTTATAAAACGCCAAGAGGTGTCCGGATTTGACGACGAGGGGCGGTGACAGCGGAGGAATTCGAAAAAGCGAACCGGCTTTTCCACCACAACCGGATTGTTTCTGTTGGCGTCAAGTCGCGATGGTTTTGGGTCGATATAAGACCTTGGGGGAAAACGGGCAACCGTCAACCGCGTCCGTTTTCGACCCGTCGGCGAGCGTCATACAAGTCTGTTGCGAACCGCCCAGAACGCGGAACGCGAGAGAGGCAAGCCGAAGCGGCCCACACGCAACAAATGCCGTCCCAAACGGGGGAACCGGGACGTTCGAATCGAATCTCGATAGGAAAATGGAGAAGAAGGCATGTCAACGAATGTTGATGAAAGCGGCTATGGCAAAAACTGGAACGATAAGCTCCGTCTCCTCGATGCCATAGACGACATGCGCGAACCGTCCGATGCGGTGAGTTCCGAGCCGTTGTGCATGGAACCGGCCCCGGCGTCGGTGAGTGTGCTGCAGGAAAAACTGCACATGTATGAGCAGACCTGCGCCATGCTGGAGCAGGAGGTCCAGGTACTTGAGCAGCAAACTATGGCGGCGCTGGCCGAGGCCGGCCGTTTGCGGCGCGAGCTGGACCGTACCGAAGCCGAGAAGCGCCGTTCCGGCGATTATCTCGACTATCTCGAAATGGATAGCATCAGGAAATTGATCAGCGACTCCGAAAACGAGCGCCGCCTTCTCCTCGACGCTCTGGAAAACAGCGAAGCCGAACTCGCGCGCATGGTCAAGACGCTCGACATGGTGGCGCGGAAACTCCAGGTCGCATAAAAAATTGCTTTACCCGCAGGTGTTTTTGAGGCCCGCAGTCCATAGGACGGCGGGCCTCTTCTTTGGATTTTATGGGGAGTTGGATTTCGATCTTGGCTACACTCGTTCCCCCACCGACGCCACAACCTCTTCATGCAACGCCAGCACCTCGTCCAGCGACTGCGGAGCCGAACCGGAAAATCTCTCCAAAGCCGCGCCCACCGCCAGCGCAATACCGGGGATATTCAGCTCACCCTGAAGGAACAACCGCACCGCTTCCTCGTTCGCCGCGTTGTAGACCACCGGCGCGCAACCCCCCCGCTCTCCCGCCTCGATGCCCATGGCGAGCATGGGGAAGCGGTCCAGGTCCGGCTTTTCAAAATCAAGACGGCCGATCGCGGTCAGATCCAACCGCTCGATGCCGCAGCGCTCGCGATGGGGATAAAACAGCATGGAGGCAATGGGTTGGCGCATATCGGCAACACCCATGTGCGCCAGGAAGCTGCCGTCCACAAATTCCACCATCCCATGCACCACCGACTGCGGATGCACCACGATTTCCATCTGGTCGAAGGAGAGGTCAAACAGGCACTGCGCCTCAAACATCTCGAGGGCTTTGTTGGCCATGGTCGCGGAGTCGATACTGATCTTCTCGCCCATACGCCAGACAGGGTGCCGGAGCGCGTCCTCCACCGTCGCCTTCCTGATAGCCTCGCTCGTCCAGGTGCGGAACGGCCCGCCGCTGGCGGTGATGACGACCATCTCGATATGGGAGCGGTCGCGCGCTTCCAGGCACTGCCACAGGGCGGCGTGTTCCGAGTCGAGCGGCAGCACGCGCGCGCCGCCATGCCGCACCGCGTCCATAAAGAGGCGGCCGGCCGAGACCAGGACTTCTTTATTGGCGAGGAGTATCCGCAGGCCCAGTTCAGCAGCGGCAAAGGCTGGCCGCAATCCGACCGACCCGCCCATGGCGGCGATGCAGATATCGGCATGCATGGCGCGGACCAGTTTTTCGGCCGCGTCTGGTCCGTGGAAAAAGATACCGCGCCAGCCGGTCGAGCGTAACGTGTCGGCGAATTCCGGACCCGCTTCGGCGACGGCGATGCCGGCACTGACAAATTCACCCGCCAGGGCGACGACGGCATCGGTCGGCCGCCTCACAGCCAGGCCGGTTATGGCGAATTCGTCCGGGTAATGGCGCAGAACATCAAGGGAGTTGAAACCGACGGAACCGGTCGCGCCCAGCACGATGACGTGCTTCATTTATCCAACCTTTTTCGCCAGGCGGTAAGGGCGCGGGAGACGCTTCGCGGCGACGCCGAGCCGGTGGTTTTGTAGCTTCCGGGCGTGCGTGCCGGGTCCAGGCGCTTGTAGACGTCGATGCCGATAAGGGGCGAGGCGGCGCGCATCTCGTCGTGGCTGAGATCGCGGAGTTGCCTGCCGGTGTCTTCCGCCCGACGGACCAGAAGGCCCGACACTTCATGAGCGCTCCGGAACGGCAGGCCTTTTTCGACCAGGTATTCGGCCAGAACGGTCGCGTCCAGGAATCCGTCCTGGAGCATGTCGGCGGCGCGTGTTTCGCTGAATTTCAGCGTCGGCATAAAGGCGGCCAAACATTCCAGAACAAAATCAACCGTGCGGACCGCGTCGAACAGCGGTTCCTTGTCTTCCTGCAGATCGCGGTTGTAGGTCATGGGCAGGCCCTTGACCACCATAAGGAGCGAGACGAGCGACCCGACGACACGCCCGGTTTTGCCCCGGGTGAGTTCGAGCAGGTCGGGGTTGCGTTTCTGCGGCATGATGGAGCTGCCGGTCGACCAGGCGTCGTCCAGCTTGGCCAAACCCCATTCCGACGAGGTCCAGAGGATAATGTCCTCGGCCAGGCGGCTGGTGTGGATGGCGATCAGCGACAGGCAGAACAGGGTCTCGATAACGAAATCCCGGTCCGACACCGCGTCCATGGAGTTTTCGCACAGGCTGTCGAAGCCGAGTTCTTTCCGCACCATGTCCCGGTCCAGCGGCAGGGTGGTTCCGGCGAGCGCGCCCGACCCGAGCGGGAGGCGGTTGGTGCGGCTGCGGCAATCGGCCAGCCGTTCGCGGTCGCGGGCAAACATCTCCACATAAGCCATAAGGTGATGAGCCAGGAGCACCGGTTGCGCCCGTTGCAGATGGGTATACCCGGGGATGACGAGGTGGCGTTCGCGCGCGCCCACATCGACCAGCGCGTTCATGAGGTCGCGAAGCCGGCCCATGATGCGGTCCTGTTTCTCGCGGGTCCAGAGGCGGAGGTCGGTGGCGACCTGGTCGTTCCGCGACCGGCCGGTATGGAGTTTTTTCGCCGGTTCGCCGATGCGCGCGGTTAGTTCGGCCTCGATAGACATGTGGATGTCCTCGTTGGCCGGGTCGTAGCGCATGGCGCCGGATTCGATGTCCTTGTGGATCGAGTCTAGGCCCTTTTTGATCGCCTTGTAATCGGCGTTCGAGAGCAGGCCCACGGCATGGAGCATCTTGGCATGGGCCAGGCTGCCAGCCACGTCCTGTCGGCCCAATTCCTGGTCAAAGGAGATGGATTGGCCAAAAGCCTCCATAAGCGGATGGGTTTTGGATTTGAACCTGCCTTTCCACATTTTCGCCATGACACTTCCTCGTTTCATTCTTTTTGTGATAGTCGCTTTTTCTGGTATATTACGTCGTTATTGGCTTCACGGTATACAAAGCAGCCGCCCAAACGCGCGGGCGGCCCGATCGTGGCAATTGTCGTTTGCCGAGGGGCACGGTGCAAGCAAATTCACTCCAACGGTGATAATTTCATGGGCAAAAGGGGGAGGAATTCATATCATAGCCCGTTTGAGGGAGAGGGAATAATGACGGGTCGACGGGCAAAACTCGGGGTTGGCATTCTGCTGTTTCTAGGCGGCTTTGCCGTCGCGCTGGCTGCGGGCTGGTGGCTGTTTGGATCCGGAACGCGCCAGGAACAGGCGGCCCGGGTGGAAACGCTCCGCGAGGCTGACTTGAACGAATTGCTGGCTGCCGTTGAGTCGGGCGACTATCACGACATCAAGCGTCTGGGCGAGGCGATGCTGAAGCCGGGGACGCGGGTGGCGGAAGGAGAACGCATGTTCGCCCCCTATGCGGTCAACAGCCTGCCTCCGTACAGCGTCTATGCCCTCTATACATATAATGACCCCGACCGCACCCGCCGCGTCTTGCTGACGCTCGGGGACGACGGCCGGGTCGAATCGTTCCTGGCCGAGGAAATGGCGGTGATCAAGTGACTTCAGCTCCTGAACAAGTGGAGGGCGGCATGTTTTTGGACGACGCGGTCCGCGCGGTGCAGGGCGCGGTGGAGCAGCGGTTTCTGTTCCGAAAAATCGGCCTGCCCTTTGATTACGCCTCCGACCCCGAGGATTTTCCGTCCAAAGCCTTCGCCACCGCCAAAGAAGCGCGGGCCAACCAGCCGAATGCGTCCGGACTCGGCGGCGGCTACCATTATTCCTGCCGCAACCACGCGTTGTTGTTCGACTCGTATCTGCTCCGCATCGAAACAGGCATCGAAGCACCGGGCGACGATGGTATTCTCGACCGCCTTATCGGCGGGCTGATTCGCCTCGCCACTGTCGCGCCGAAGTCGTTTCTGGTCGGCGGCCTTGCGCCTGACGGTCGGGGATTTTTTGCCCAACCGCGTCGGGCCAATCACGCCGCCTGGTCGTTTGCCGTGAATTGCGGCCTGACCACCGCCGCCATCGCGCCCGAGAGCCAGGAAAAATTCCGTTCCATTGCCGGCAAATGGATGGACAGGATTCGCCGGGAAAAGTTCAAGCTCCACAGCATCGACGGTAAAGCCTTGGCGAACGGCGACTTATCGCAGCCTGAACCGGAAAACGGCCCGCTTCTCCTGGCCATGCTGCTGACGACGGCGCGGGCGTCGGGCGAAGGCCGGGATTTCGAAGCGTACGAGGAAAAAGCCGAAGAAGGAGCGCGCGCCCGCTTTGGCGAGTTCACGCCCGAAGACGGCTGGGCCGACCACCTGCCCTGCCTCATGTGGCGGGCAGCCGTCTGGTCGATTCTGGCTGAATGCGATCCGAACCCGGAGCGGTCGGCTCTGGCGAAAGAACGCTTGCTGAGCGCCGCCCGGTCGGCGGTGCCGCACGTCGACAGGTGGCGTCGATGGGACAAAGGGTTGGCCACGGAGCCGGTCGATCTCGACTGGCGCAAGTTCCCCAAGGCCGAGACCGACCTCGGCTTTACCCCGCCCGAAAGCTGGGCCAGGCTGGAAAACGAGCGCCACATTGAGGACGCCTTGTCCGCCGCCTATACGGTGCTGTTGGCAGGCGACCGCGAGCTGGCCGAGCCGATTGCCACCGAGGTAGGGGCGTGCTTAAACACCATCCCCTGGGACGAAATTATCAGCCTCACCGCCCTCGCACCCGCCATCGGCGTCCATGCCCGGGGCGTCGAGATGGATTTGTGGGACAAGACCCTCTATGAATCGCGGCGTGAATCGCCGTCGTCCGAGGTCAGCTTCGCGGCCCGCTACCTCGAACCCGACTATGACAGCGAAAACCCGGACAAGGCCGGCCATGCCGCGCCGCCTCCCGGCAAGCAGCGGAAGGGCGAGCCGGTCAAGGAAGGCGGCGGTAAAAAGCGGCGCAGGCGGAAGAAGCGATAACAGGAGTTTTGTCCATGCCGACAACCAAAATGTGTACCATCCGTTTACCTGAAGAGATTGTTAAACGGTATGATGATTTCGCCAGCCGGACAGGTCGTACCAAAAGCTTCTTTTTACGCCAGGCGATCGAGATCTATATCGAAGACTTGGAAGACGCGTATACCGGTACCGTCATAATGGAGCGTATTCGCCGTGGTGAAGAAAACCTGATACCGCTCGCCGATTGGAAAGCACACCGTCCCGGCCGTAAAAACTTCTCCCCGAAACCGAGGGAATCCTGACCCGCTCACACAAAATAAACTTGCATACGGGCTCCCGTAGGCTATACTAACCCAATGGCCTAGCCGCAGCTTGCGGCTGGCGTTTTTTATTGCCAAAAGATTGGCCGCGAGTTAGGTCAATCCCGTAACCCGTTGTTAAATAAACAGAACGAAAAAAAAGTACATACGAAACAAGGAGAATAAGGGGGCGGAAAACCCACTACACCATCCATCCCGCCGCGCAGTACGGCAATGCAGCAATTTGCCACACAGCGCACCAACGGTGACTCCCATCGCGGCACACCCCACCTTTTTGGTTCTACTGAGGTTAACGGGTTTACATGGGTACAAGGGATGACATGACTCTTCTGGACAGGATATGCCTGTTCCGGAAGATTTTTTAGTATATTTGCTACAACAAGGTATTTACGGCCTCCGGCCGATTATCCTATTCACGTTGAAGACTGAACTTACACAAGGCATGACTGCACAGGAGCGTTGGACAATGGCTGTTGAAAGAAGCACCCCTATTGAACGAGTACGCAACATCGGCATTATGGCCCACATCGACGCAGGCAAAACCACCTGCTCCGAGCGCATACTCTTTTATACCGGCAAAAACCATAAAATAGGCGAGACCCACGACGGTTCCGCCACCATGGACTGGATGGCCCAGGAACAGGAACGCGGCATCACCATCACCTCCGCCGCCACCACCACCACCTGGCGCGATTGCGAAATCAACTTGATCGACACCCCCGGCCACGTCGACTTCACCGTCGAGGTCGAGCGGTCGCTCCGCGTCCTTGACGGCGTGGTCGGCCTGTTCTGCGCCGTCGGCGGCGTCGAGCCCCAGTCGGAAACGGTCTGGCGGCAAGCCGACAAGTACGAGGTGCCCCGCATCTGTTTCGTCAACAAGATGGACCGGGTCGGCGCCGACTACTTCGGCGTTGTCGAAAAGATCAAGAACGTCCTCGGCGCGAACGCTGTGCCGATTTCCATTCCGATCGGCGAAGGCCCCGAGTTCCGGGGCGTCATCAACCTGGTCACCAACCAGGCGCACTACTATGACGAAAAGGACAAGGGCCTGACCATCAAGGTCGAAGACATTCCGGAAGACATGAAGGATGTCGCCGAACAGTGGCGCATGAACCTGCTCGAAAAAGCGTCGGAGCAGGACGACGGCCTGATGGAAAAGTATCTGGACGGCCAGGAAATCAAGTCGGAAGAACTGCGCGAAGTCGTCAAGCAGGCTACCCAGAACCAGAAGATCGTCCCGATTCTCTGCGGCTCCGCCTTCAAAAACAAGGGCGTGCAGATGCTCTTGGACGCGATTGTCTTCTATCTCCCCAGCCCGGTCGACAAGCCGCCGGTCATCGGCGAATCCATGCGCGGCTCGGTCCGCCGCCGCGTGCCTGGCGAAGGCAATAGCCTTGCCGCCATCGCCTTTAAGATCGCGACCGACCGCCACGTCGGCAAGCTGGTGTATGTCCGTGTTTATTCGGGCCGCCTCGAAGCCGGGACGTATGTCCTTAACTCCACCCAGAACAAGCGTCAGCGTATCGGCCGTATCATGCGGATGCACGCCAACCGCCAGGAAATGGTCGAATGTCTGTACGAAGGCGACATCGGCGCGGTCATTGGCATCGGTGACACCGTCACCGGCGACACGATTTGTTCCGAGGAGGATCCGATCATCCTCGAAGCAATCGAATTTCCCGCTCCGGTTCTGTCCATCGCCATCGCCGCGAAGGACCGTTCCGACCGCGACAAGATCGACAAGGCTTTGCAGAAGCTGTCCGAGGAAGACCCGACCTTCCTGGTCTCCACCGACCAGGAGACGGACGAGACCATCATCGCCGGTATGGGCGAGTTGCACCTCGACATCCTGATCGACCGTATGCGCCGCGAATTCGGCGTCGAAGTCCAGACCGGCGCGCCGCAGGTGGCGTTCCGTGAAACCGCGACAATCGAGTCGGAGATCAACGAAAAGTACGCCAAGCAGTCCGGTGGTCGCGGCCAGTTCGCCCAGGTGTCTCTGCGGGTCGAGCCGCTGCCGGCCGGTTCCGGCTTTGAATTCGTCAACGCCATTGTCGGCGGCGCGATTCCGAAGGAATACATCCCCGCAGTCCAGAAGGGCATTGCCGACGCCCTGGTGAGGGGTGCATGGGCCGGGTATCCCATTGTCGACGTGCGCGTCACCCTTTTCGACGGCAAGCACCACGAAGTCGACTCGTCGGAACAGGCGTTCCGTACCTGCGGCTCAATGGCGTTCAAGAAGGCGTTCCTCAAGGCCAACCCGCAGCTTCTCGAGCCGATGATGTCGGTGAACGTCATCACGCCCGAGGAATTCGCCGGCGGCGTCACCGGCAACCTCTGTGGCAAGCGCGGCCGTATCAGCGGTATGGAACCGCTCGCCAGCGGCCAGCAGATCAAGGCGGTCGTGCCTCTTGCCAACATGTTCGGCTACGCGTCGGAACTCCGCAACATGTCGCAGGGCCGCGCCTCGTTCACCATGCACTTCGAAAACTACGAAGTCGTGCCGCTGCGCATCGCCGAGGAAGTCGTGGCGGAACGCAGGAAAAAAGTCAAGGACGAGTAATCTCGCACCATCAATACGGTAATACCCCAAGCCCTCTCCGTAACGGAGGGGGCTTTTTTTTGGAATTATGCGCTCCGCCCACCCCCGATGGCACCCCGGCGTGCGGACCTCCACCAGCGGGTCAAGCGGGCGGTTCGGCCGCAGGATAGATGTCCTTCCTAATTTCCTCGGTTACGATCTTGCATTCCGTCCCCCCAGCCGGTATAGTACATCTCCGGCAACAATGAACGGCGCACCCGAAGCGCCCCGTCTTGGCATGGACCAACGGGGAGCGCAAATATGTGCCGACAGAGGATACCGGATGCCGGACGCGGCAATCAGCTTTCCCGAATTGGAGATGTTGGATCAACTGCTCTCCAGTCTGGAAGCGCTTATTCAGGAATCAGACGAAGCGCCACTTGCCATCGAGGCCAATCAACGGCCCCGGCGGGCATTCTATCGCGTCCTCTCCGCTACCAGCCCATCGGAAAAAAAATCCCTTTTAGGCGAAGCCATCTACCTCGACGCCACCAGGCTGGTCCTTCGCTGCAACACCACAACAGCCGTGCGGCAAACCCCGATTGAAGCCACGGTCCAGGCGGAGAAATCCGGCCGGGGCGAGACCACCGCCATCATTACGGGAAAAGCCCTCAATATCCGCCGGGTTCGCGGCGGTTATGACATCGATATCGAGATCAGCGAAACGCGAAAGATTCGAGTCACGCCCAGCCAGAAGCTGCGGGAATGCATCGACAAGGGCGACTCCGCGGCCTGGAACCGCTGGTGCCAGGATATCCGCGACTCGGTGGAACTGGTCGGTATGGATCTCCATGGAGCCGACCTCTCCGGCTACGATCTCTGTTGCGCCGACCTCACCGGGTCGGATTTGACCGGGGCGAATTTGACCGGAGCCATTCTCGCCGGCTCGGACCTGACCGACTGTGTTCTCGAAAAAGCGGTCGTGACCGGAACCGATTTTTTCCGGGCCAAACTGAACCGAACCCATGCGCCGCTTGTCGCGCAGGCGGGATTGCCGGAAGTGGAAAGTGTTGTCTTCACGACATAATGAAGAGGCATTTACACCCGGCTCGCCCAGCGCGCCCTCTCCCCACCGGGAGAGGATAATTTTGGGGAACTGTTCCCCGTTTGGATGACACCCATGCACCATGACAACAACCTCCTGTTCGGCCGTTACCCGCGCGAAGAATGCGGCCTGCCGCCTCCCGGGGCCGATTTCGCCCGGGAACGCCTGCCATGGCGCAAGACCCTGGCCCTCCTCGTCGTCACCGCGATTCTGGCGTGGCTGGGCGGCACGGCGATGTCCCGCTACCGGCAGTCATGGCTTGCCACCCTGCCGTCCCGGGTGGCTGCCGCGCCCCTGAGCGCCGAGGTGCTCTTGACGCGTGGCCGGTCCTACGCCACTGCCCTCGCGGGCGATCCCTTGGCCCGACGCAACCTCGCCTATGCCGTCACCGTGGCGGCCGAGGGCTCGCGCTACCGCCTTGGTTTCTACGCCAACGCCGAGACGCTGTTCCGTGGCGTCGACCGTGACGGCCTGAACCCGCTCGACCGGTTTGCCGCCGATTATGCCGCCAGCGCCGTCTATTCGGAACTCGGCGACAACACCCGCGCCCTCGCGTCACTGGAGAGCGCCGCCGTCGCGCTGGGCACCCTTCCCCAAGCCGAGCAACAGTCCTATCGGCTGTTGTACGTCAACTCCCTCGCCTACCTCCTGGCCACGATTCCCGAAGCCGAAGGCGGCGACGCGGAGGAAGCGCTCCGTCTGGCTACCTTGATGATAACGTCCCGCGATCCGCTGCCGGACGGGTCGTTCGCGTCCGACTCGGCCGCGTTCCTGGACACCCTCGCCGCCGCCTACGATGCGGGCGGCCGAAGCAGCGACGCAATCGCGACGCAAACCATGGCATTGGGACTGGCTGATTCCCGGGGCCTTGACATATATCTGAACCATTACGATCAGTTTTCACGACCCACTCGCCCTGAATAAATACCAGGCACAACCAAAGGAAAAACGATGTCCAGCGAATTTCTCAGCCGCCGCGTCCTCGAGCTTGAACCCAGCGCAACCATGGCGATGAACGCCAAGGCCAAAAAGCTGGCCGCCGAGGGCAAAAACGTCATCTCCTTCAGCGTCGGTGAGCCCGATTTCAATACGCCGCAGCACATTTGCGACGCGGCCAAGCAGGCGATTGACGCCGGCATGCACGGCTACACCGCCGTCGGCGGCACGCCCGAACTGAAGAAAGCCATCGCCACCGCCCTCACCCGCGACACCGGAGTCGAGTACAAACCCGACCAGGTCGTGGCGTCGCCCGGCGGCAAGTACTCCCTCTATCTGATTCTCATGGCGCTCATCAATCCCGGCGACGAGGTGATCATCCCCGCGCCCTATTGGGTCAGCTATCCCGAGATGGTCCGCCTGGTGGGCGGCGTGCCGGTGATTGTCAACACGAACGAGGAAGATCTCTTCGCCGTCCGTCCGGAAGCGCTCGAAGCAGCCATCACCCCCAAGACCAAGGCGATTATCCTGAACTCGCCCTCCAACCCCACCGGGCAGATTGTCCCGCCCGAGGTCATCGGCGAGATCGGCCGGATTATGGAGAAAAAGGGCATCTGGTGCATCTCGGATGAAATTTACAACCACCTGATCTTCGGTGACGCGCAGCACAAGTCGGTTGCATCCGTCTCCGACTATTGCCGCGACCACACCGTCGTCGCCAACGGCTGTTCCAAGACCTATGCCATGACCGGCTGGCGTCTCGGCTGGATTGGCGCGCCGAAGGCGGTCGCGAAGGCGATTGAGGATTTGCAGGGCCAGACCTGCTCGAATCCGTGCACGATCGCGCAGGCGGCGGCGGTGGCGGCGATCAACGGATCGCAGGATAGCGTTAAAGAAATGGCGGCACAGTTTGATCGCAGGCGTGGAATCATATATGATTTACTGAACGGCATCGAGGGCTTCTCGTTCCTTATGCCGCAGGGTGCGTTCTACGCCCTACCGAACATCTCCGGAGTGTTTGGGAAAACCATCGGCGGCGTCACCATCACGTCGCCGCTGGACTTCTGCACGGTTGCGCTCGAAAAGGCGCAGGTGGCCATGGTCCCGGGCGAAGCCTTCGGCGCGCCCAACCACATTCGCCTGTCCTACGCCACCAGCGAGGACAATATCAGGGAAGGCTGCCGCAGGCTCAAGGCCTTGGTGGAAGGAACACTGTGATGCGATAACAGAGAGCGGCTGGTGCGGGGGCGGATAAAATCCCCGTGAGAGCCGCATATATGGTTTGCGGTCCCGGAGCATGGGTGTGTCTCATGCTCCGGGGTTGTTTTTTTTAATATCAACCGGAAAAAAATAAGCGAGGACTACGATTATGTCAGCCAGCGACGCAGTACCCATGACCGAGGAGGGGATGGCTTTGATTAAGGCTGAGATGGCCGAACTCGAACGCAAGCGTCCCGCCATCAAGACAGCCATCGAGGAGGCGCGGGAAAAAGGCGATCTGCGTGAAAACGCCGACTACCACGCCGCCCGCGAGGAGTTGGGCATGCTCAACGCCCGCATCGCGCAGTTGAACGGCATGTTGGCGAACGCCGTCATCATCGACCCGTCCAAGGCCCCCAAGGACAAGGTGGTGCTTGGCACCACCGTCACCTTCACCCGCCTGAAGGACAAGAAGCAGATGGTCCGGACCATCGTCGGCGCCGGCCAGGCCGACGCGACGGCGGGCAAGATCCTGGTCACCAGCCCGCTTGCCAAATGCATGGTCGGCCACGGCCCTGGTGAGACGGTGGTGGCGGAACTTCCCGCCGGCGAAATGGAAATCCGCATCGACAAGATCGAATTCAAATAAGCCAACGGCTTGGCAAGGGATTGGAATGGTACGCAGGGACACGCGTGAGCTGCTTCTCGACGCCGCCGTCAAGGTCGTGAATGAGATGGGTTTTTATCGGGCGACGATGGACGCCATTGTCGCCCAGGCTGAAGTCAGCAAGGGCTGCCTGACCCATTATTTCAAAACGAAAAATCAGTGCCTGCTGGCGGTTATTGATCGCTATTTCGAGCGTATTCTCTCGGATGCCGAAGCGCTGTTCACCACGCTTCCCGAAGGTCCGGGACGAATGCTGAAGGCCTATCTCCAGTCGTGGGTCAACTGGCAGGAGCCGCCCGGCCCGGTGGTGATGCTCGGCATGCTCGAGGATCCCGAGCTGCGCGGACGGGTCATCGAATACCGTATCCGCCATTACGAAATGGTGCTGGACGGATTGGTCCCCGAGTTTGTCGCCCAGAAAACACTCCTATGGTGTGCCGGATTATGGACGACTCCGTTGCTTGCCAAGGCCACGCCCGAGGAGATGTCGGCATTCCGCGGGGTGATGCTGAACGAGATGTTCAATATGATCGATGCGAGCGTCGCCGTTCCCGCCATTTGATCCCGAGCGCGGCGCGCGTCCGCGTGTCGCCCTCGCTTGTCCCTTCCCCATCAACCCGGCGTGGGTGGAAAACCTTCCATCTTTCGCCCCATTGCATATAATACCACACAACCTTATCCACACGGAACCCCCCGCACCGAGACGAGCAAATGGCAAAGAAGAAAAGCCTCAGTTATAAAGACGCCGGCGTCGACATCGACGTCGCCAACCAATTGGTCGGCGGCTATATGAAGATTGTGAAATCCACCTACACGCCCGGCGTCATCCGTAACGACGGCGGCTTTGGCGGATTGTTCCGGCTCCAGGGCGCGCCCGGTTTGTTTGCGAAAAAGTGGCGCGACCCGGTCCTGGTCTCCGGCACCGACGGCGTCGGCACCAAGCTGAAAATCGCCTTTGCCATGAACAAGCACGACACGGTCGGCATCGACCTTGTCGCGATGAGCGTCAACGACGTCCTTGTCCAGGGCGCGGAACCGATGTTTTTCCTCGACTATGTCGGCATCGCCAAGGCTGACAAAAAGGTGCTCCTGGACATCGTCAAGGGCGTTGCCGACGGCTGCAAGCAGGCGGGCTGCGCGCTCCTGGGCGGCGAGACGGCGGAACTGCCCGGCCTCTACGGCAAGGGCGAATACGATCTCGCCGGCTTTGCCGTCGGCGTGGTGGAGCGGAAAAATATTATCGACGGCTCGCAGGTTGAACCGGGCGATATTATTCTCGGCCTCCCCTCGAGCGGTTTGCACTCGAACGGCTATTCGCTTGCCCGCAAGGCACTGCTGGAAAAAGGCGGCATGAAGCTAGGTGCGAAGGTGGCGGAACTCGGCTGCACCCTCGGCGAAGAGTTGTTGAAGCCCACCCGCATCTACGCAAAACCGGTCCTGTCCGCCTTCACCGCCTACAAGGTCAAGCGTCCCATCCGCGCTCTCGCGCACATCACCGGCGGCGGGCTGCTCGAAAATGTCCCCCGCGTTCTGCCCGCCGGGTGCGATGCCGTCTTCAACGTCGACGCCTGGGAGGTGCCGCCCATCTTCCGCCTTATTCAGAAGGCGGGCAATGTGAAGGACGAGGAAATGTTCCGCGTCTTCAACATGGGCATCGGCATGGTGATGGTGGTGACGCCGTCGTCGGTCGAGACGGTGGTGGCCAAACTGAAGCGCGCCGGATGCAAGGCCAAGGTTGTCGGCCGCATCGCCGACGGCGATGGGCGGGTGCAGTTGGTTTAACACGCCGCCGCGAACACACTCCGCGTAGTATAAACCCCGTTATCCGCGACGCTGGATGACGGGGTTTATTATGATGGGGAGCAGAAAAAAACGCCTCAACCTCCTCCACCGTCACCCCGTCTACCTCGCTGGTGGAGGTCCGCACGCCGGGGTGACGGTGGAGGAGGATTGTGCGTATTGGTTTATTTATCCGGCGGTTTGGGTATGTGCAGGGATCGACAAATCGACCAAACTGTTGGGGTTTTAATCTCGATATGCCGTGGGACGCCGGTTCCGTACTTTCCGTCGGCGCTGGACCAGTATTCGTGCTCACCTTGGCGGACAAGATAACACCCGTGGCTTTTCAGGTATTCCACAAGGCGTTTTTTCTTCATGCCTTCTGTTCCTTCTCGAGATCCGCGCGGACTTCCTCAACAAAAGCGGTCATACTGATCGCACATTCCAGCGCTTCCTCGAAGGTATCGCCTTGAGCATTCACGCCGTCGATATTCTCGCAGGAGACGGAAAAACCACCCTCCTCGGCCGGGGTGAAGATGTATAAATATTTCCCATGAACGACCGGGAACGGCTTTATCAGTGAGGTCAATACGGACATGCAGGTCTCCTTTAGTCACCTCCATTATACAGTGTCGAGGAGCCAATAACAATCTACCGCACCCGCATATACGTATTCAACCGCGCGGCACATTCTTCCCTGACAATACACCGCACCTGGTCGAGAGTCGGTTCCGGATTCGGGGTACCGGCATAGACCGGACACGTCTCCCGCAGCATACGCTTTTTCGCCGCCTTTTTGCTTTGCGCGGCATAGCTGTACATCATGTACGCGTTCTCGATAACCTCGGTGTCGATAAAGTC
The DNA here is from genome assembly GCA_021205245.1 of Planctomycetaceae bacterium. Taxonomy (GTDB): domain Bacteria; phylum Planctomycetota; class SZUA-567; order SZUA-567; family SZUA-567; genus JAJBSZ01. The sequence goes on along the minus strand of JAJPXZ010000023.1, from coordinate 27,494 downwards.
CGGAAGGTCCTGCTTCGGCCGCCAGAACATGCTTTTGGTGATCAGGTGGTACATGAAGAACACCTGATTCAACTTCATCCTGCCGCCCAGACGCGGCCGCTTCGGCAGATAACCGGCTTGGATATTTTCTACTAAAACCGCAATCACCTCTTCGTTCAATGCTTCCTCGCGCAGATCGAATTCCGGCCGGAGCCATTCCACGATAACCTCGAAGTCGGAATTCGACAGCACCGAGCTGGGACTGCGGATTTCATAGACGTCCGCCTTGAACATGGTGTTCGCGGTATTGAGGAGGAAGTCTTCCCCAGCTTTCCGGGCACGGAAGAACGGGTCCGGCAGGCCGCAGTCGCGGTAGACAGTGCTGGTGAGTTCGAGGCAGAACATGGCGCTGTGTTCGTCATGGTCGAGGTGGTAGTCGGGCGGCACCCGCTGGACACTGTCTTTCCACAGCCAGTAGCGGGCAGTTTCCGACAACGCGGCGACGCCGTGGCGATCGGGTCGACCCGACCAGGCGGCGACATCGTCCGGCAGCCGGGCTTGATCAAAATCCCCGGTATAGCGAACCAGGGCGAGGCGGTTGTAGCGGGTGAAGAATTCTTCGGGGGTGCAGGTTTCCATGCCGGTGGGGCGGTAGTTGAGCATCATCAGCCGGCCGTTGGCGGCGCGGTAGACCATCGCGCCGTGGGAATATTTACCGCCGGCTTCGCTGTGGTTTGCAAACATCGCGCCGATCAGCCCGTAGGACCGGGCCAGAATGACGTCCCCTTCACGGAGCGCTTCCCCTGTCGGAAAGCGCGACACGCCATCGACCGGCAGGGGATATTCCTGCTGGCGGCCGCAGCCAACAACGGAGAAGAGGGTGATTGCCAGGGCGACGATAACCAGGTAGCGGGAGCGATGGATCAAAAAATCTCCTCGAGCCTCGTGGTCAGGCTGTGCGTTCCAGCAGGGCCAGTGTCTCGAAATGCCGCGTTGCCGGGAACATGTCGTAGACGCGGATGGACACGATGCGGTAGGTGTCCAGGATTTCCGCCAGGTTGCGAAGCAGGGTAAATGGATTACACGACAGATACGCCAGCCGCGCCGGCCCGAGGGCGGCGATAGTCGCCATGCCGTCCCCTTCCACGCCGGGGCGGGGAGGATTGACGACCAGCAGGTCGGGGCGCTCGGGATGTTCGCGCAAATATTTGGCCGAATCGTCCACCAGCAGGCGGACGTTGTGTATGTCGTTGTCGCGGATGTTCACTTCGGCGAGGGCGACGTTTGCCGGCACGTTTTCCACCGCTGTCACCCGGCCCGCGCCCGAGGCGACGGACAAGGCAATCGAGCCGACGCCGGAATATAAATCCAGCACTTCCGCCCCCGGCGGGACAAACGCCTGGATAGCGGCATAGGCTTTTTCCGCGACAGCGGGGTTGGATTGGAAAAAGGTATTCGGCCCGATGCGGAGCCGGATGCCGTTCAACTCTTCCACGATAGAGTCGTCGCCCACTCCGTCCAGCCGTTCGCCGAACGACACATCGCCCAGCCCGGGCGCGAGCAGCCAGTGGCCGGACACGATGCGGCCTTCGTCGTGCATGGACTGGAGGATGGCCATCACCGCTTCGCGCGGCGTCTCTGTTTTGGTGACAAGCGAAAGCAGGATGCCGCCCGTGCGCGACCGCCGCACGACAAAATAACGGAGTTCGCCGGTGTGGCGCATATAGTCGTAACTTTCCAGCCCGGCCGCTTCGGCCCGGCGGCGCGCCTCCTGGAATACGGCAAAGCCTTCGGTTCCCAAAAGCGGACATTCCTCGAGATCGACGACCTGTTTGTGGCGGTTGACCCGACGAAGGCCAGCTTTCTCAAAGGCGAAGACATAGTCCATGCGCTGGCGGTAGCCGAGCGGCACCGGACTCTGTTCCGATTCGATAATAACGTCGGCAAGGCCGCGCTGGAGCAGGTCTGCCTTGGCGGATTCCTCTTTTTCGCGAAAACCGTTCATCACCGTCTCGGCGATAAAGCCGAAGGCGCGGACCTTGGCCTCGACCTGGCGTTCGTACGGAACGTCCTGGAATTCGCACCCGCCGCAATCGCCGAAGTGGCGGCAGGCCGGTGCGGCAGTTCGCGACTCCGCCAGCTCGGTTGTGAAAAAATCACGGAGCAGGCGTTTATCGGAGAGCTTTTTTTTCTTTTTGGCGCGTGGTTGCATATGATCCTCTCACCATCCCCCACTCGGTACTAAAACGGCGTCATCCCCGCGAACGCGGGGACCCAGCGGACCGATCATTTAAGGAACGGTGGTATATACCCGAGTACCTTATGAAGGTATTGGGAAAAACAATCGTTCCGTTTTGGGTCCGTCCACTGGGTCCCCGCGTTCGCGGGGATGACGGGGTCTTATGGAACGAGTGCGGTTGTTCCCAGCGTTTTCCGTTGGATCGCGGCTATTAACAAAAACGCGACGGCAAGCCCTGGGCCTGCCTACAAAAACCGGGCGGGTAAAACCCGCCCGGAAAAGAGTTCAGTGACACGGTATATTTTAGAAGTCGTAGTTCAATATGTCAATCGCCCGCCGACAGATTTCCTCGCCGTAATCGGTGAAAATGCCCTGCCCCCAATAGCGGTAGCAGCTGGTCTGCGAGCACAGCAGGTGGAACAGCGCCTTACGGTAGCGGATGTCGGAGGCAGGCACGCCCGCCGTCTTTTCGGCAAAGAGCGCGCTGGCCTTTTCCATCGGGCCGAGGACGTTTTCGTAGCCCTGGGTCCAGGAGATGTTGTTGGTCCAGGAGCCGCCTTCCATATTAAAGCGGCCGTCAACCTTTTTGCATTCCTCGATAGCCTTGTCGAGATCGTCGCCCGGCTTGAAGTGCTCGAACAGCAGTTTTGTCCATACCGGCTGGCAGACGGGGAAGTCATCGTCGGTGAAACCGGCATTGTAGACCTGTTCCAGATATTCCGTCCCGTTCATGGCCGGGCTTTGCGAGCCGGTGGCCTCGGACATGGCTTGGCGGAACATGCCGGGGAATTCATTCATCATCACGCCGCCGTTTTCGCCATCGCCGATCTGCACCACATAGGGCGGGATCGATTTTCCGGCCAGCGTCTCGCGGCCTTTGGATTTCGCCTCGTAAAACGGCTGCATCTGCGCGACCAGCTTGGTGTCTGATCCCTGCGTCTTGATGATGGCGATAATGCTCGCTTCTTCGCCCTTGCAGTTTCTCGCCACCAGCCGGTGCGGCACATAGGGTTGTTCCGGATTATGGCCGTTCGACGGCAGTTCGACCGAATGTTCCTGCACCAGCAACCATTCGAGGCCACAGTCGCGGAGGGTTTTGACATATTCGTAGGCGACGTCGGGGTGGTTCGGGAGCGCCATTTCGGCGGGGCTGAAGCCTTTCACCCGAGCCAGCGCGTCCCAGCCGAATATCGCACCGAAGTGGTGCTGCCACGCCTTGACCTGGAGGCGGAAATCCTGCACCGGCGTCGACGGCGCGACAGCATGGCCCCACGAGCAGGCCAGCCACTCGACATTCTTTTCGTATTGGGGGTTGGTGACGCCCCGGAGCGCGTCGATGACATCCCACAACCCCATCTGCGGCAGACCGTAGAACAGGCAGCCGGAATAATCCAGCATCACCCGGGGCTGTTTGCCCTGGCCGACGAGTTCGGGGACGAGCTCGCCGATGCGTTTGTAACATTGGTGGAAAACTTCGGCGTTGTGGTTGTCGCCGATGCCCTGGTTGTCCATCATGTATTTCAGGTAGGAGATGATCTCGGCGGTGTGCAGGTCGTTGCCGCCGGCCGGCACCAGGGGTTGCTGCATGTGCAGGGCAATGCCCCACGCGGCCTGGATAGACCCGAAGTCGATGCCGCTCCCTCCAAGGTAGAACGGTCCCTTGCGATGGGTCGCTTCTTCCACTTTGCTTTCTTCGCCGCAAAAATTCGGCCAGCCTTCGATCATTTCAGCCATGGGTATCCTTTCTGGAATACAATGGAATGGATCAACCAGGACGGGGTCGCCCCTAAGGACGAATATACCCCTTTTCCTTGGCTTTCGCTTCCTTGAACAACCGGAGCGCCTCCTCCGGCGTTGCCGCGCCGGCGTCGCCGAACACGTGCGGATGCCGGCGGATCAATTTCGCCGTCACCCCCTGGATGACGTCGCCCCAGGTAAACAACCCCGCCTCCTCGGCAATTACCGTCGCCAGCATGACGTTCAGGAACACGTCGCCGAGTTCCTCGCATTGGTGGGCGTGGTCGTCTTCGGCGAGGGCTTCCGCCGCTTCCTCGGCTTCGTCGACCAGGGGCTTGGCCATATCGGGGAGAGTGCGGCTGCGGTCCCACGGGCAACCCTGTTCGGGGTGGCGCAGCTTTTCGATAAGACGATGAAAAGGCTCCACGTCGTAGCCTGCGGCGTGGGGCCTATATGGTTCGGGAATTTCGTCCGACACATTATCCTCCGTGTGCGGGAACTTTCGCAAGCACGCCGCGCTCGAACTCGAGCAGCCAGCGTTTCCGGTCCAGACCGGCATTATATCCGCCCGAGCCGCCGTCGGCGTTTATGATGCGGTGGCAGGGGACGATTATGTTAATCGGGTTCTGCGCGTTCGCTTGGGCGACGGCACGGAAAGCCGCCGGCTTGCCGATTTGCTGCGCGAGATCGGCGTACGAGACTGTCTCGCCATACGGCACCTGGATCAGCGCTTCCCATACCTTGGTTTGGAAGGCGGTGCCGTTCAGGGCGAGGGGGGTCTGGAATTCGCGCCGTTCACCGGCGAAGTATTCCTGCAACTCCTGACGAGCCATGTCGATACTCTGGTTCGATCCCAGTTCGATGCGCGCTTTCAGCTTTTTCTGGATAAGGGCCGCCTTGCGGACCATGTTCGACTGATCGATAAAGGACAGGAGATGGAGGCGGTTGTCGTCGCCAGCCATAAGAAGGGGGCCGACGGGCGAATCCATCCAAGCGGCCATGAGTGTTATGGGGAAATCTGCGCCATCCTGATATTTTTGTGCTTTATCGAAGGCATCGCGGACGATTTTTTCCACGTCGCCTTCGCTGCTGAGAACTTCGGCCATTTACAACTCCTCAAAGGCAAACGGCTTTCCCCCTTGTTCTGGCCCATTATGAACTATAATATGGTATTACGGGTGAAAAGTCCGCTAAAAATTGATATCCCACACCATTTCAAACTATTATTTTCTGCCGAAGGTGTTAACAATTCCTTCGGATGGAGAGGAGAGAGTCAATGGATCAGTTGCAGGGATTCGAGGCAGTGCGGTTTGACGAAGCGAAGGGCGAGATGATCCTCCTAGATCAAACGCTCCTCCCGAACGAGGTTGTCTTCCTCCGCCTCCGCGATCAGGACAAGATATGGGAAGCCATCCACATGCTCCGCGTCCGGGGCGCTCCCGCCATCGGGATTGCCGCCGGCTATGGCGCGTATTTGGCTGTCCTCTATTCCAAGGCAACCAGCTACGCCGACCTGCTGCCGGAGTTCGTGAAGGCCAAGGAGTATCTCGCATCGTCCCGCCCCACCGCCGTCAACCTCTTCTGGGCGCTGGACAGGATGGAACGCCGCCTCCGCCGCTGCGAGGGGATGGATATCGCCGCCATCCGCGCCGCCATGCTGGCCGAAGCCAACGCCATCAAGGCCGAGGACATCGCCATGTGCCGGGCCATCGGCGAGAACGGGCTTGGCCTGCTCCAGAAGGGCTGGGGTCTCCTCACCCACTGCAACGCCGGCCAGTTAGCCGCTTCCAAATACGGCACCGCCCTCGCACCCATTTATGTCGGTCAGGAGCAGGGCTATAATTTCACGGTATTCGCCGATGAAACCCGCCCCTTGTTGCAGGGCGCGCGGTTGACCACGTTCGAATTGTTCAACGGCGGCGTGGACGTGACCCTTATCTGCGACAACATGGCGTCCATGGTAATGCAGCAAGGCAAGGTGCAGGCGGTGTTGGTGGGCTGCGACCGGGTCGCCGCCAACGGCGACGCAGCCAACAAGATAGGCACCAGCGGCGTCGCCGTATTGGCAAAGCACTACGGCATCCCGTTCTACGTCTTGGGCCCGACATCCACCATCGACATGAAGTGCGCGACCGGCGCCGACATTCCGGTCGAGGAGCGGAAAGCTTCGGAGGTGACGGATCTCTGGTATTCGAAGCCGATGGCCCCGAAAGGCGTCAAGGTTTTCAATCCCGCTTTCGACGTGACGCCAGCGGATCTCGTCACCGCCATCGTCACGGAAAAAGGCGTCGCCCGCGCACCCTACACGGAGTCGCTGGCCGCACTTTTTTAGGATGTTTGATCGCAGAGAAAAAGAGACCGCCATGGGAATCACCCATGGCGGTCTTTTTGTTGCCATTATAACACCACCACAACTAGCCTTAGAAATCATCATCCACATCCAGCGGAATCACCTCCGACGCCGACAACATCTTCACCGGCTTTTTAGAGGAAGACGGCTGGCTGGTCTCACCGGGCCTGGACGTCTCCAGCCGACTGACCCGCATGACCCGGGGCTGTGCGCCGCGCGACTCCAGCGCGCGCCCAGACCCGCCGCCGCCGGATATGGCCTTGGTCGAGCTGGTGCCACTCACCATCCCGCCGCCGCCTTCCACCATGCCGACGAGATCCTCCACCATACCGTTGAGTGCGGACGCCTGGGCGGACAACTCTTCAGCCGCCGATGCCGCTTCCTCAGCCGTGGCGGCGTTGTTCTGCGTCACCTTGTCCATTTGCGCGACAGCGGTATTGACTTGGTCGACGCCCTGCGCCTGCTCGTTGGTGGCGGTGGTGATTTCGTCAATCAGCCGAGCGACCAGTTGCGACCCCTCTTCGATCTGTTTAAAGCTGACGTCCAATTCACCGGCGATATCCGAGCCATTGCCCACCCGCTCGATGGTGGTCTGGATAAGCTCGGTGGTGTCGCGGGCCGCCTGGGCAGACCGCCCGGCGAGATTGCGGACTTCGTCCGCCACGACGGCAAAGCCCTTCCCCGCCTCGCCGGCGCGCGCGGCTTCGACCGCCGCGTTCAGGGCCAGCAGGTTGGTCTGGAAGGCGATATCTTCGATGGTCTTGATGATGCGGTTGATCTGCTCCGCCGATTCGCTGATTTCCGACATCGCCTGCGACATGTTCGAGACCGCCTTGGATCCGGCGGCGATGAGGTCGTTGTTGTTCCGGGTGGTGTCGTTCGTCTTGTTGGCGTTGTCGGCGTTCTGGCGGGTCATGGACGCCATTTCCTCCAGGGCGGACGAGGTCTGCTCAAGGCTGGCGGCCTGTTCGGTCGAGCCTTCGGCCAAGGTTTGGGACGACGATGAAATCTGCCCAGCCGCCGAATTGACCTGGCTGGAACTATCGTCCAGGCTTTCGATAATGCCGCGAAGCTGTTTGATGATGTTGCCCACGGTGAAATAGGCCAGGCCCACGGCAACGATAATGCCGATGACGCTGCCGATGATGATCAGGTAATTGGCGCGCGTCGCCACGGCGCGGCCGAGGGCGATTTCTTCCGCCATGCCGTCGGCGGCGCGGCTGATGACATCACGGACAAAGGTTTGCAGCTTGGTGCGGGCGGCGAGACCAGCGCCGTTCATGAGTTCGTTTGCCTTGACGTTCGAGCTTTGCCGTACGAGGGCGCGTATTTGTTCGAACGATTTGACGCCGGTGTCGGCCAGCTTGCGGTTAATGGCTGCCGCCATGGTACCCGCTTCCTTGCCCGAAAGGCCGCGTTCGACCTCACCCAGCATCGACACCACGCCCTGGAGCAGTTCGGAGGAGGTTTTCTCCAGTTCGGTCATGCGGTCGTGGTCGGCCTCGGGGATGTATTCGTTCATAAGCATACGAAAGCGCAGGAGGTCGTTCCGCGACTTGTTGGCGCTGATATTGTATTGGCGCATGGAGGGGTCGTTGAGCGCGCGGGCGAGCATTTCGACATCGTGGTCGATGGCTTCCCAGGCGTCGCGGTTGGCGCGGTTGATTCGGGCCGCGCGTTCGTTCGAGTTCTCGTACGACAGTTCGGCCATCTGGTTGGTGAGGCTGACGTACTCGGCCCACATTTTTCGGATTTCAGCCACGTTCGCCTCGCGGGCAGGCGTCACCGGCTTGGGGAAGTTTTCATAATACCAGGCAATCTCCCGGTTCATCAGCGCTTCCAGGTTTTTCATATCCTTGTCCATCAGGGCGCGCATACGGTTTTCGTCGACCGATTCGATCACCGAACTGGTGATGGCGCGGCGCTCCTGGGTAATCCTGTCGATAACGTTCAGGCTGACGGTACGGTTGGCTTGCTGTCCCAGGGCGGACATCTGGTCAGCCATCTGGTTGGCGCTATAAAGGCCGAGGATGCCGATGGCTGCCGCCATCACCACCATAAAACCTATTATGAGGTATATTTTTTTTGCCATTGACATGCGCATGTGAGTATCCCTTTTCAAAAAGGTAATAGAGCAAATAACAAAGGAGGCAGAGTGTAATCGTTTATACCAATGCACAGCGGAAATTCCAGGAAATAATTTCCCGCACTTGGAACACGTATGCGTTGTGGCGAACGGTCAGGATGGGGTATCGGAGATGGACTCGCCGGAGGCACTATCCGCCTCGCTCTCGGTCTTCGATTTTTTGGAATCCTTCTGTTTTTTCGACGCTTTGCGGGCGCGTTTTTGTGCGCGTTTGGCCAGTTTTCTCTCTTCCTTGAGGCGAATGGCGTGTTCGTGCGCGAGCCGAGCTTTCCGGCGGTCCAGCCAGTGGCGGATGATCAATCCGGTCAGGACGGACGCGGCCATCATCACTACAAATAACCACACGGGGGTGCCCATAAATTCCATAAAGCGCCTTTCAAGAGGAAAGCGTAAGAGATGTAGCTATATGTCCCGGCCGGAAAAAAGCAAGGACGGATCTGCCACATGGCCGAATTTACCCGAATTCATGGAGGATAGTCCGTCAGGCGGTCAGGATTAATGATATGCGTTAATTTTATCCGGAAAATTACGCCATAGCGTGAAAAGAAGCCATAGATGCCGCGACAGTAAGGAAAGAGGACGCACCGCGTCCCGTGTTTGGAGGAGGGGAAGACTCTATTCACTTCAGGAGATATCACCATGACACAGTTTTCCAAGTTTTCGCGCCCTGTTCTGGCCGCCATGTTCGCGCTGATGCTGGGCATGGGCGTCGCGTCCGCCTATGATGCCTGCAACCCCTGCGATCCCTGCGCCCGGCCTGTCCGCGTCGTTCGCGTGGTCCGCACCTACAATCCCTGCGACCCGTGCGATCCCTGCGCCCAGCCCCGTCGTGGCTTCCGCTGGTTCGGCTGGTTCCGTCGCTAGTCGGAACGTTTTCACAGCCACGCTTCGCGGTTGTTTTTGACGAAACAGTTTCATGCGCGGTAAACTGAGCCGCAGCCGCCTCTGTCCAGGCGGTTGCGGTTTTTGTGCATTCTCCGTACTATGATGATTCGGGCACCACACTATCACCCCACTGGAGAACCGCGCATGGCTCTGATACTTGTCGTCAACATCGGTTCCACCTCCCTGAAGTACCGCCTCCTCGACATGGCAGACGAAACCACTCTGGCACGCGGCTATGTCGAACGGGTCGGCGATAGCGATTCACCCTTTGGTTACGAAGCCGGTGAATTCAAGGCCGACAAGACGCTGGACACGGCCTCGGGCTATAGCCCTGCCATCGCCGCCATGCTCGCGGCCCTGACCGCGCCGAAGGACGCCCGCCCGGTTCCGGGCGTTATCAACGACGTGTCGGATATCGCCGGCATCGGCTTTAAGGTGGTGCATGGCGGGTATGATTTGCGCGGAGCCTATCTCCTCGACGACGACGTTCTCGAAACGATGGAATCGTTCTCCGGCGTGATGCCGGCTCACAATCCCCCGTACATCAACGCGATTCGCCAGTTCCGGCAGCTCCTTCCCGGCACGCCGCTGGTGGGTGCGTTCGAGACCGCCTTCCACGCCGCCATTCCCGAATACGCCGCCGTCTACGGCGTGCCGTACGAGTGGCGGGAAAAATACGGCGTCAGGCGCTACGGCTTCCACGGCGCGTCGCACCGCTATCTCTCCGAACGGGTGGAAGCGCTGATGGGCAAGCGCTTGAAAGACCTCAAGGTCATCACCTGCCACCTCGGCGGATCGTCGTCGCTTGCGGCGGTGCAATACGGCAAATCCATCGACACGTCGATGGGCTTTACCACCCAGTCCGGCGTGCCTATGGCCAAGCGTTCCGCCGACATCGATCCGTTCCTCATTCCCTATGTCATGGAAAAGGAAAAGCTCGCCCTGGACGAGGTGTTGTCAAAGATGGTGAAAAACGGCGGTCTGGCGGGCATTTCCGGCATGTCCGGCGACATGCGCGATCTCGAGGACGCCTATGATCGCAACCCCCGCGCCCGCCTGGCCGTCGATCATTTTGTCCACGAAGTGAAGAAATACATCGGCGCGTATATGGCGGTTATGAACGGCCTGGACGCGCTGGTTTTTTCCGGCGGCATTGGCGAAAACGCCGTCAATGTGCGCGCCCGTATCTGCGCCGACATGGGTGCGCTCGGCATCAAACTCGACTCCGCCCGCAACGCGGTCCAGCGCCGCGAAGCGGAGATCTCGCCCGAAGGCTCGCGGGTGCGGGTCTGGACGATTCCCACCAACGAAGAGATCATTGTCGCGCGGGAGACTGAACGCGTGATGGGCTAGGTCGCTTTAACCGGAGGTTTAGTTGGAATACCCAAAGCCTAACACCTCCCCTAAACGTCACCCCGGCGTGCTAACATCCAACCGGGCAAAAAACGGGCGGTTCGGCCGGGGTCCACGGCCCCGTGCGTTCGCTCTGGAAAAAACAGGGAGTATGTGGTATGGAGAACCCCAAAAAAGTGCAAACCTCCTTCATCATTATTCCCGCGCACAAATTCATGCACATCCAAAACCGCGAGAGCAATGGCTATTGGGACTTCTGGCAAAAACAAAATTTGATCCCGGGACAGGATCAGGCAACGATTACAGGCCTACTCGCCACCATCGAAGGCAAATTGGACGACGGCAACCAGATCATGGCCTACATCAACGATCCGGATGGCAAACTCTGCGATTGGGGATTCAAACGGACCGAATGCTGGGGCGTACGCCTGCCTGCCGACTACAGGGGCGAAATCCCGTCACCGCTGCTCCTAATCGATATTCCCGAAGGCGACTACATCGTCTTCGAACACGGTCCATTCGATGTGGCGACGGAAAACGGGATCGTCGAGGATGCGATTGAAAAAGCGATGGCCACCTTCGACTATGACCAGACCGGTTACCAACTGGACACCACACCCGGCAGGGTACTCTATTTCCACCACAGTCCGGAGCGGTTCTGGAAGTACATCCGACCTGTGCGAAAATAATCCCCTTTGTCAAGGAAACCGCAAACAAAAGAGGGACGGCATCACGGCCGTCCATCGATGTTAGCGATGATGATATTCAGGAAAGAACTTTTGATTCCGGCCTTATTGGTCTATTTATCAATGCTCGCAGCACCGCATCTTTTTTTGTAACGAAATGTGCATAGTAAAAGGGTTGAGGTGATGATTCTAACGGTAAGGGTAGCTTTAAAGCCGAATTATACAAAAACAACCCATAGTTGGGATCAAAGTAATAGAATTTCTGGCCATCCATTATAAGGGCCATGGCATGTGCAGCCCCATCAAGTGCTTCCACTCCAAGCATTGCGGCGGCTCGGCCGATGTAATGTTTTGCCAAATGCTTTTTTGTTTTTTCCAAAATGCGGTCGAAAGGATCGATCGTTTGACGCCTCACGAAGATCTTAGCCTTGGGAATAGAGAATTGTTCCTCCAGACCGTAGCCGAATCTCGGATCTTGGTAGGCGAGGCGGCGAAAATTGACAGCATACCGTTCGTTCCACGCACCTAAAGGCTTTGTTACATCTGCCCAATCCTCAGGAGGTCCGTCGCGCAATCCCCGTTTAAGTGCGTCTACAGTATCATCCTGCGCCTCCATCACCATGTCGATATACCCAGAAATTATCCAGCTTTCTTCATCGTTATGCGCACTTGCCAACACTTCTTTGAGTCCAAGCTCAGCCCCAAAATCCAACGCGAAAACGCAGAATACTTGGACAATGCCATCGCATTTTCCATCGCCAACATGTTCAATGAAATCTGTCTGCTTACATTTGATTAGACGGTGCGATGCCGCAGATGCGCTCGTAGTCATCATCCCTCCCTCATTGTGGTGGTGATGGGTATGGCGTCCATCAAGGAGAGGCCCGCGTGGAAAAGCGTGCTATCCCGTCCGCATAGACTCACGCCAGCGCAGAAGTCTGATGGTGGCAGAAATTTCGAGATACGTGCATTACACTTACTCCCGCACCTGCCCCTCCCCTTCGACAACCCACTTATACGTCGTCAACCCCTCAAGCCCCACCGGCCCGCGCGCGTGGAGCTTATCGGTCGAAATACCAATCTCCGCGCCCAAACCATACTCAAAGCCGTCGGCGAAGCGGGTCGACGCATTCACCATCACCGAAGCACTATCCACCGCCAGCTTGAACAACTCGGCCGACGCGATGTCCGAGGTAATGATGGCGTCGGTATGTTTCGACCCATAGGTATTGATATGGTCGATGGCGGTGAGGGTGTCGGGGACAATCTTCACAGACAGGACAAGGTCGTTGTACTCGGTCTTCCAGTCGTCTTCTGTCGCCTCGGCCACCGCGATGTTCACCCGCTGGGCTATTGTCCTCGTTCCTTCGTCGCCCCGGATCTCCACCCTGGCGTTCGCGAGGGTGGCAAGGCAACGCGGCAGGAAGTTTTCGGCAATCGCCTCGTGGACCAGGAGCGTCTCGGTCGAGTTGCAGGTCGACGGCCGGTTTGTCTTGGCGTTCAACACCACCGTCTCGGCCATATCGAAATCGGCAGACTCGTCGACATAGGTATGGCAGATGCCGTCCAGGTGTTTCATCACCGGGATGCGGCTGTGTTCCATCACCATCCCGACCAGGCCTTTGCCCCCTCGCGGCACCACCAGGTCGATATGCTTGTTCATGCCGAGGAGGGCGGCGACGAGTTCGCGGTCGGGCGTGTTCACAACCTGCACCGCCTGCGACGGCAATTCCGCTTCCTCAAGCGCACCGGCAATGATTTCGCCCAGCTTGAGGTTTGTGGCCAAGGCCTCTTTGCCGCCCCGAAGGATACAGGCGTTGCCCGCCTTCAGGCACAGCGAAGCCGCGTCGACAGTGACGTTCGGCCGCGATTCAAAGATAATGAGGATGGCGCCCAGGGGTGTTCGCACCCGGCTTATGCGCAGGCCGTTGGGGCGGACCGCGCCGTCGAGGATTTGCCCCACTGGGTCCGGCAGCGCGGCGACCTGTTTGACCCCGTCGGCCATGGCGTTAATAAGGTCGGGGGTGAGGGTCAGGCGGTTGATCATCGCTTGGGTCATGCCGGATTGAGACGCGGCGTCGACGTCAATCTTATTGGCGAAAAGAATATCCTCGTGCGACTGTTCCAGCGCCTGGGCGATGTTCAGGAGGACGGCATTGCGCCTGCCGCCGTCGATGGTTGCCAGGGCCGAAGCGGCTTCGTCTGCCGCCAGGGCGAGCGTGAGTGCGAAATCGTGGAATTTGGTCATGTCGTTGGTCCTTGCAGGGTGGCTTCCATCCCTCTTACGAGATATTGTCATGATTTGCCGGGGGCGTTAAAAGAAAAATCCGGCGCATCCTCCGACCTTGACCTGCCAGTCCCGCATCTCCATAATGGGATGTCGCAAGAAGAAGTGAGGGAAAATGGAGGACGAGTCATGAGGGGACACCTCGGAATCGGCGGCGCCTGTGCGGCGCTGGCCGTCTTTTTATTGACGTTTAGCGCCGTCGCCGGCGAAGCGGCCAAGCCTGCAGTCATCGCCACCCTGTTTCCACAGTACGATTTCGCCCGGCAAATCGCCGGTGACCACGCCGACGTCCGCCTCCTCTTGCCGCCCGGCGCGGAGAGCCATTCCTTCGAGCCGACCCCGGCCGATATGCGCGCCATCGCCGACGCCGACATCTTTATTTACACCGGCGAGCATATGGAACCCTGGGCCAAGCGCCTTGCCGATTCGGCCGCGTCGGATGCAGGCGGCCCCACTATCGTCGACGCCTCCACCGGCGTGGCTCTGACCCGTAACGAGCCGGTCGAGGACGACCACGACCAAGCCGATGACCACGATCACGACGCCGATGAAGCGCACCATCATGATCACGACCACGGCCACGATCATGCCCACGGACATTTCCACGAGTTCGATCCGCATATCTGGCTCGACCCCGTCTATGCCGCCGTGATGGTCGACAATGTCGCCGCCGCCCTTATCGCCGCCGATCCCGCCAACCAGGCCTCCTACTCGGCCAACGCCGCACGCCTGCGGGGCGAACTGGAAGCGTTGCATAAAAACTTCCAGGAGACAGTCGCCAAATCGCCCCGGCGGACGCTGGTGTTTGGCGAACGCTTCGCCTTTGCCTATTTCTTTTCCCGCTACGGTCTGGAAATGGTTGGTGCCTATGCCTCGTGCGCACCCGGGGCCGAGCCGGGACTCCGCGCCGTCATCGACGTGGTCGACTATGTGCGGGAACACGACGTCCGCTACATCTATCTTGAAGCCATGTCCACCAGCCGCATCTCCACCGTCATCCACGACGAAACCGGCGCGACCATCCTGAAGGTGGACAGCCTCCACAACCTCCCGGCCGACCGCCAGGCCGCCGGAGCCACCTTCCCGGCGATCATGGCCGAGAATATGGCCGCGTTCGCGAAGGGTCTGGAATGACCGGAGACTGCGGCAAACCGGTCGCGGTGGTGCGGGATGTCAGCTTTGGCTATGGCCAGGAGTTGGTTGTCCGCCATGTGTCGTTCAGCTTGTACGAAAGCGAGTATGTCTGCCTCATCGGCCGGAACGGGTCGGGCAAGAGCACCCTCCTGAAGGGGATGCTGGGCTTGATTGAGCCGCGCACCGGCTCGGTGGAACTGCCGGGCGGGGTGGCTTCGGCCGCGTTTCTGCCGCAAGAACCCCAGGGCGGCCGCGACTTTCCCGCGACGGTATGGGAGGTGGCGTTGTCCGGGTGCCAGCGCGGCGGCAGGAGCTTTTTCAATTCATCCCGCGACAAGCGTCTCGCCCGCGAGAGCCTCGACGCCATGGGCATCGCCGACCTCGCCGGACGGCGCATGGGCAGCCTTTCCGGCGGTCAGCGGCAACGGGCTTTTTTGGCCCGCTGTCTTTGCCGCGAACCGCGCCTGCTTCTCCTCGACGAACCCTATACCGGTCTCGATCCCGAAGCGGCGGACGGGTTGACCGGGGTATTGCGGCGCTTGCGGCAAGAGCGGAATATCGCCGTCCTGATGAGTTCCCACGACCTCGCAGCCGTGGCCGGCAATGCCAGCCGGGTTTTGGTCATTGACGGCAGCCTCCAGTTCGACGGCGATGTGCGCGAATGGCTGCGCGGGTTCAAACCGGCCAACGGCACCGCTGTCATCCACGGCGTGCCGGTCGCGTGCAACCACCAGTCGCAAGGAGCGTGATGGGCGCACTCTTCGAGGTTCTCCACTATCCGTTTGTCCTCAGGGCGGTAACGGTCGGCGTGCTGGTCGCCCTGTCGGCGGCGCTCCTCGGCGTCATCCTGACGCTAAAGAAATTCACCCTCATCGGCCACGGCCTGTCGGACGTGGGTTTTGCCTCGCTGACTATCGGTTTGGTGTTGGGGCTGCCGCCGTTGTTGTTCGCCGGTCCGGCGGTGGTGGCGGCGGCTGTCGTCATGATGCTGGTGTCGCAGCATTACCGCACCTCCGGCGACATCGCCATAGGGATAGCCTCCACCGGCGCGCTGGCGCTTGGCATCATCGTCGCCGCCGCCGGTCCCGGCATCAACATGGATGTCCACAACTACATGTTCGGATCCATTCTGTCGGTCGACAGGACCGATGTCCTCCTCGCGACCGGGTTGGCGGTGGTGGTGGCCGGGACGTTCATTGTCCTCCACAACCGCCTTTTCCTGGTGACCTATGACGAGCCGTTTGCCCGGACGGCGGGCGTCAATGTCGCCGCCTATCATCTGGTGGTGTCAGTCCTGACGGCGATGACGGTCGTGGTCGGGATGCGGATGGTGGGGACGCTGTTGATTTCCGGCCTGATCATTTTTCCCGCCATCACCGCCCGCAACATTTCCACCTCCTACAAGGGCATGGTCGCCACCGCCGCCGTCGTCTCGGTTGTCGGCTGCCTGACCGGTATGGCAACGTCATTAGCCACCAACTGGCCCGCCGGCGCCAGCATCGTCGCCGTCAACATCCTCCTCTATCTCGCATCGTTTGTGTGGCGGCGGGTGGTTGGGTGATTATCGTGGCTGTTGCCTTTTCAGGTGCCAAGTGTTTGCTTTGACCATTTTGAAAATGTACAATAATGGTGGAAGGAAAATACATGGTTACGAAAATAGCCGAAAAAACCGTTGTCCTGACTCGGGACGGTACTGCTTTATCTGTTATGGAACGTCCCGAGGGTCTCGGTACAATTGATGACTTCCACAAGGAGCTTGTAGTAATCCGCAAGCAGTACGGTCATCTTTTGCATCAACAACCGATGGACGAATACTTCATGGAACGGCGCATTGAGGCTGAACGAGAGTGGGAATAATGGGGCGCCTTATTGTTCTCGACGCTTCAGCACTACTTGCCGATATAAAGGATGAACCGGGTGCCGAGACCGTACGCGATTTAATGAACGCAGCCGCAGACGGGCTTTTCATGCACGCGGTTAATGCCAGTGAAGTTGCCTACCATCTTATACGCTTCGGCCTACCACCGGCACTGGCATTTCGCCTTGCGGCACCACAGGGTGTTGTAATTGTCGAGGATCTAGAACGCCGACTTTGGGAACGAAGCGCGGTCCTCAAAGCTCAATACCGCAACTTGGCGCTTGGAGATTGTGTTGCCATCTCCCTGGCTGAGTCATTGGGGGCGGAACTGCTTACAGGCGATCGATTATTCAAGCAGGTCGAAACATTTGTGCAAATACAGTCATTTCGCTGAGAATTCACCAGAGTATATGAGCTTTAAGGTAGGCCCCAGCCTACCTTATTCTCTTTTAGTCCTCAATTTCCCGTCTTCAATCGGCGGCCGTATACACCGCCAGCTCGCCATCCCCGACCTGCAATCCGGCATCCGCCTTTTCCTTGCGGAATTTGGCCATATGCGCGGACTTGCCGTGGCTGTCCAGCGCCTCCTGGTTAGTATACCGTTCGAAATACATCAGCTTGTCCGGATGCTCCGTCGACGCGTACAACTCATAACTGATGCATCCCGCTTCGTTGCGGGTCGAGGCGATGCAGTCCTGCGCGAGTTTGACGAAATCGTCGCGTTTACCGGGGCTGGCGGTGACCTTGGCGGTAACAATAACCATTTGCCTCTCCTCTCGGTTGTCACGGGTTGACTGCGGAAAGTGCTTTCTTTCTCTACTATACCGCGTCCTGCATCCCTGCATGCCAACAAAAAAGGGGGAGGAGCGTCGCCGCTCCTCCCCCTGCGTTCCACGTCTCATTACTTTGTCATTAGTCGGCGGTGGTGAAAATTGCGACATCGACATCGCCGGCCTGCAGCGCGTTATCGATTTTTTCCTGGCCGAATTTGGTCATGTGCGCCGACTTCATGTGTTGGTCCAGCGCCTCGCGGCTTTTCCACTGTTCATAATACAACAATTTGTCCGGGTGTTCGGTCGACGCGTACAGCTCGTAGCAGATGCAGCCGTCTTCCTTCCTGGTCGCGGCGATGGATTCCTGGGCAGCCTTGATAAAGGCGTCGCGTTTGCCCGGGGCGGCGGTGGCTTTGGCAGCAACGATAACCATTCCCTCTCCTCTCGGTTGTTATGGAACATTAACCCGCAAACCGCACAGTGTTGCGTTCGTTTTTTATATATCGATCGGGGTCTCGAGCAGACTGCGGAAATAGGCGGCAGTCTTTTCCAAACCCTCTTGCAGGCCGGTCGTCGGTTCCCAGCCAAGGATCTGTTTCGCAAGGCCGATTTCCGGACGGCGCAGCCGCGCCATGCTGGCGGGCGGAGGCATGGTGCGGATTTCCGACTTCGCCGCCGTCACCTCCAGCACAATCTCCGCCAACTCGCGAATCGACACCTCGATGTCGCTCCCCAAATTCAGCGGCCCGGTGAACTCGCCCGGCGTGTCCATGGCCAAACGCAGGATACCGTCCACCATATCGTCGATATAGCAGAAGGTCCGCGTCTGGCGGCCGTCGCCGTACACCGTCAGCGGCTGGCCCTGCAGCGCCTGGGTGAGGAAATTCGCCACCACCGTCCCGGCGTTCAGGTGCATGCCCGGGCCGTAGGTGTTGAACAACCGGCCGATCTTCACCCTGATGCCGCATTGCTCCCGGTACGCGAGGCACAAGGCTTCGGCGGCGCGCTTGCCTTCTTCATAACAGGCCAGCGGTCCAATCGGGTTGACCCGGCCGGGATACGATTCCCGCTGCGGCGTCACTTCCGGGTCGCCGTACACCGCGCCGGTCGACGCCTGGAACACCGTCTCGCTTCGACTGAAGATAGCGTAACGGAGCACGTTCCGGAGGCCGAGAACACTGGTCAAAATGGACTGTTCCTTGTCCCGCTGCAAAAACACAGGCGATCCGGGACAGGCTAAATTTAGGATATACAGGCACTTCGGGACGTCTTCCGGGATGGGGTGGGTGATGTCGTGTTCGATAAAGGTGAAATCGGGATTGGCGAGGAGATCGGCCAGATTGTCCATCGAGCCGGTGGCAAGGTTGTCCAGGCAAATCACCGGATGCCCAAGCCCATCCAGCAGCTTGCGACATACGTGCGCGCCGATGAACCCGGCGCCCCCGGTTACCATTACCCCACCTTTGCCCATGCAACAACGCCTCCCGGCACCGGTGACCCGGTACCCCCGTCTCCTCTGCATTCAATGGCGCAAGCCTACCCGATACGACCTGCCGCCGCAACGTTTTCCCAATAAAAAAACCACCTGGTTCGACGAACACACCAACCCCAACCGTTGCCTCGTTTACCCATTACGTCAACAGGCACCTGCCGCCATCGACAAGGAGATCCACCCCGCTGATGAACGAGGCCGAATCCGACGCCATATAGACAATGGCGTCAGCGATGTCGGATCCGTGACCGGTGCGCTTCAGCGGGGTCGCCGCCGCCGCCGAGTCGTACATCTTTTGCACATCGATATCGGTCCTGGTGGTGTTCCAGCGCGTATCGTCGATAACGCCGGGCGAGACGCTGACGACGCGGATGTTCGGCCCCATGGTCACGGCCAGCAGCCGGGTCAGGTGCAGGACAGCCGCCTTGGTGACGGCATAGGGGATGGAACTGCCGTTCGGGCGGTGACCGGCCACCGACGAGACGTTGACGATGACGCCCGGTTTGTCGCCCATGGCCCGTGCCGCTTCGCGGGCGCAAAAAAACGACCCCATGACGTTTACTTCATACAAGCGCCGCCACACATCGGCGTTCGCCTTGTCGAGTTCGGGGAAAGGGATGAACGAGGTAATGCCGGCATTGTTCACAAGGACGTCCAGCCCTCCGAATTTCTGCACGCAGGTCGACACGACGCGTTTGGCGTCATCCTCGCGCGAGACGTCTCCTTGGCACAAGACGCCGCTGCCGCCCGCCTTGGTGACGAGGGAGAGGGTCTCCTGCGCGTCCAGTTGCGAATTGGCGAAATTGATCCCGACCTGCGCGCCATGTTTCGCGAACAGGACGGCGGTGTCTCTGCCGATACCGACGGATGCGCCGGTGACCAGCACTGTTTTCCCGGTAAAGTCCATGCACGTCCTCCTGTTTATGAGCCGCGTTTGCCGCGGCGTTTTTTGCCAGGCACTTCGGCGATAATCAGTTCCACGCCCTGCTCGCGCAACGCCTCGCGCGCGCCTTCGGCCAGGTTGTCGTCGGTGATGATGAGGTTGAGGCTTGTGGTCGGCACCGCCTTGAACGCGCCCAGCTTGCCGTATTTACTCGAATCGGTCAACAGCACCCGTTTGACAGACGACGACACCGCCGCCTTTTTGACAGGCGACTTTTCCGAATCCGGCGTCGACAGCCAGCGCGTGTTCCACGACGGGGTGGAGATAAAGGCGACGTCGATGTTCAGCGCCTTCAGCGCCTTTGCCGCGCCGTCGCCGGCGCAGGAGCGGTTTTCCCGCACCACCAGGCCGCCGATGTGGTAGAGGCGCAGGCTGGAGTTTTCAATCAGGTAGGTGGTGATGACGAGGTCGTTCGTCACGACCAGCAGGTCGCTGTCGCCGGCGCGGTGCTTGGCCAGGCGACGGGCGAAGGCGAGGGTGGTGGTGCCGGCGTCCAGGTAGACGGTCGCGCCGCGTTCCACCAGTTTTTCCGCCTCGCGGGCGATGGCCTCTTTTTCATCCCGCTGCATGTCCCGTTTGTCGAGGTGCGACGGTTCTTTCATCAGTTCGGTGGAGATGGTCACGCCGCCCGACACCGACACGACCCGTCCGGCGAGTTCCAGCTTCTGCACATCGCGGCGGATAGTCATGCTGGACACGTCCAGCATTTCGGCCAGTTCGATAATGCTCGCCACCTTGACGGTGAGCAGATGATTGATAATGGTTTGTTGTCGCTTGATGGGGATCATGGTCGTTTTCCCGGGCAGTGACACAGTCTCTATCATGATATGGATTCCCGGCCTTGTGCGGAGAAAAAAAAAGCGTTCCGGCTGGTGGGCCGGAACGCAAGAGTGCGGGTAGGGGTTAGTTGAACCCAAGCAATTGCGGAACCAGCAGGGAAATCTTCGGAACGTAGGTGACCAGCGCCAGCACCAGCAGCAGGCCGACCAGGATGGGGATGATATCCTTCATCAACTGTTTTATCGACAGTTTGGCTATGCCGCAAGCGGTGAACAGGTTCACCCCCACCGGCGGCGTCACCAGCCCGATAGCCAGGTTGACGCACATGATGATGCCGAAGTGGGTCATGTCGATGCCGAGGTGCATCGCCACCGGCAGCAGGATTGGCGTAAAGATGTAGAGGGCCGACACCGCGTCCATCACGCACCCGGCGGCGAGGAGGATGAAGTTGGTGAACAGCAGGAACAGCAGCGGATTACCGTGGGTCAGGGCGCTGATCCATTCGCCCAAATCTTCGGCAATGCCGTCGACGGTGATGTCCCAGGCAAAGAGACTGGCGCAGATGATGACCAGCATGACGACGCCGGTCTGGCTGGCCGAGCGGACGAAGAGGTCGGACATTTCCTTCAGCTTCAGCGTTTTGTAGATAAACACGCCGACGAACAATCCGTACACAGCCGACACGGCTGCGGCTTCGGTCGGGGTAAAGACGCCCGAATAGATGCCGCCCAGGATGATGATCGGCATCATCAAGCCCCAGAACGCCTTGACGAAGGCCTGCCACATTTCGCGCGGGCTGGCTTTGGGATAACTTTTGATATCGCGTTTCCGCATGGCGATCATCGACACGACAATCAGGGCGAGGCCCATCATCAGGCCCGGCACGATACCGGCGGAGAACAGTTTGCCGATGGACGCGCCGGAGATCGCGCCGTAGACGATAAAGGTAACGGACGGGGGAATAATCACGCCAATCGCACCACCGGCGGCCATCAGCGACGCCGCGAAGGTGGAGCCGTAGCCGGCGTTCACGAGGGCGGGAATCATGATGATGCCGAGGGCGGCGACAGTGGCGGGGCCGGAGCCGGAAATGGCGGCGAAGAAGCAGGAGACGATAACGCACACCATGGAAATGCCGTTACGGCGGTGACCGACGACGGTCCGGGCGAATTCGATCAGTTTGCCCGAGATATCGGCCTTTTCCATAATGTTTCCGGCGACGATGAAGAACGGAATCGCCAGCAGCGCGAATTTGGACGAGGCGGAAAAGACATTGATCGGCACCATTTCCCACGGCAGTTCCGCCAGGTGAACGATGACGAGGGCGGAGATGCCGAGCGAAATGCCGATCGGCACATTGATGGCGAGCAGCAACGCAAAGAGTCCGAACAGGACGAGAGTGTTACTCATGCCTTGCCCTCCTGTGTCGGAGCCGCCGCGACGGTTTGCCAAATGGTGAGCGCGTAGCGGAGAACCAGCAGCAGCGCGCCGACCGGCACGGTCATGCCGTAGATCCATTCAGGCCACTGCATGGTCGCCGACACCTGGCCGCTCTCCCATTCGTGATAGACCATAATCGCGCCGTGGTAGAGGACGACGACGCAGAAGGCGATGCCCAGCAGGTTAGCGATGACGAACAGGAACCGCTGCACGCCTTTGGAAAAGTAGGAGGTGATGATGTCGAGGCCGAGGTGAGCATGGTCGCGGATGGCGATGGAGGAACCGGCCAGCGACGCGATGACGAACAAACCGGTGACGATTTCCTCTGTGAAGGACAATGACATGGTCAGCAGGTAGCGGGACACGATGTTGATAAAAGTCAGGAACAGCATGACGACGAAAGTGGTCACGCAGATGTATTTTTCGACATTGGATAAAAATCGGTTCAAGGCAGCCATGGCTGTCTCCTCTGCGAACAATCGCCATGGCAGCGCGCAGAGTGCGGCGTCAAGGCGGTGGGATGGTGCGGATGGCGCTGGACGATGACGCGGTGGATTGAAAAAGCGCGCGGGAGGGGGCCGTCCCCCTCCCGCAGCCTCTGTTACTGGATGCCGAGTGCGGCGCAGGCTTCGGCTCCGTACTTCGTCTTCATTGCGGCGTAGTAGTCGGGCAGGAGCTTCTTGAATTCGGCGATTTCTTCCTGGGACAGTTCGATCAATTTGCAGTCGGCGTCGATGACGAGCTGCTTTTTCGCCTCTTCGTCGTCAACCACGTTCTGGTTGCCCTGGCGGCAAACCTCGGCCCCGATGCGGCGGATAAGGTCTTGCGTTTCGGGGGTGAGGGAGTCGAACTTCTTCTTGTTGAACACCAGCGCGAACGCGCCGTAGGAGTAGTTCCAGGTGGTCAGGTATTTCTGCACTTCGTAGAACTTGTTGGCGACGATGAGGTCGAAGCCGTTTTCCTGGCCGTCAACCGTTCCCTGTTGCAGCGCGGTGAACAGTTCCGAAAAGCTCATGGCAACGGGGTCGGCGCCGAAGGCGGAGAAGAAATTGACAAACACGTCGCCGCCGGGAACGCGCAGCTTCATGCCGCGCAGGTCTTCGGGCTTGCGGACTTCGTTCCGGTTGTTGGTGAGCTGGCGGAAGCCGTTGTGGATAAAGCCGAGGCATTCGACTCCCTTGGCGGCGAGTTGCTGCTTGATGTAATCGCCGCCGGTGCCGAGCAGGTTTTCTTCGGCAGCCGCATAGTTCGGGTAGGTCCACGGAATCGACAGCGCGAGGAGCGACTGGTCGATAACGGCCATGACGTCGACCGGTTCGAAGGCGCAGTCGATGCCGCCGCGTTGAATCATTTCAACGCCCTTCGACATATTGCCGCCCGAGAGCTGGTCGCTCGGGTAGACGCGGACGCGAATCTGGCTGTCTGTTTCTTCGCGGATGCGGTCGGCAAAAACCTTGCACATCACGGCGGCGTTGGATTGTTCCGACACGGTCGTGGACATCTTCAGGTTGAGCTTGGGGTAATCAACAGCGGACGCGCTGACCGAGACGCAGAGCAAGGCGCACAGCGCGATAAGTTTTTTCAGCATGCATTTCTCCTTAGGAATCAGATGATTCACAGATTGAAATCTACCCCTCACTCGCCGCCGGCTTCGGGACCGAATTCCTTCTCGAACGCCTTGCGGACTTTGACCGCGTGTTCGTTTTCGTCCACCTCGACGTCTTCCCAGCGGATGAGCGAACCCTTGGCGATGGGCTTGTTGACCTTGGCGTTCAGGGCCAGACCGAGCGGCAGCACGCCGAGCTTGGCCGACTTCTTCGCCGGGATGCACTTGCCCCAAACGGTGTAGCCGCCTTCGCCGTCCAGCATTTCGCCGACCGCGAGGTCTTTCTTCGCGACGCTGGCGACGTCGCCGTTCCATACCTTGGACTGGCCGGTGGGCTCGCCACGGAGCACGATGGAGGCGATGGAAATGCCCAGTTCCATGCCGATGAGGTGGCTGGGGCGGAACATGCAGGAGTACATGCCCGACTTGTCCGTCTTCATGCCGTATTCGGCAAAGCAGCGGCCGGCGTACTCGGTCCGCGCCTTGAAGGTGACGTAGACGCCGAAGCGGAGGTCGTTCTCCACCGGGGTGCCGTCATGGTGCAGGGAGGAAATGACTTCGACCACGCCGGTCTTGTCCAGCAGGCCGCCGGCCGACTTGGGGATAAGCTTTTCGGCCAGTTCGTGGGTGCCGACGCCCGGGAACGACAGGCCGTCGTCGGGGCAGAGCAGGCCGGTGCCGTTGGCGATGGCGGCCATTTCGATGCCCGACTTGGTGCCGTCCAGGAACGAGTTGAACATCTTCGCGTTGTAATCGCCCTTGGCGAGCTGCTCTTTGGTAAAGCCGTAGTAGTCCCAGATGGTGTCGGGGGTGGAGTCGTGGTAGTGCGGCAGGTACTTGGTGCCTTTACCGGCGGCGACGATTTCCATGCCGATGGCGCGGACCCAGTCGACCTCTTCGCAGATCAGGGCGGGCTGGTCGCCATAGGCCATCGAGATAATAACGCCGGCCTTCTGGGCCAAACGGTTCAGGTAGGGGCCGACCATGCAGTCCGCCTCGACATTGACCATGACGATGTGCTTGCCGTTTTCAATCGCCTGGAGCGCGTGTTTGACGCCGACGTGGGGGTTGCCGGTGATTTCGAGAACCACTTCGATGGGTCCGCACGCGAACAGCTTGGCCGAGTCTTCGATGACGGCGGTCTTGCCGGTCTTGAGGGCGTCTTCAAGCGAGGTGGCCGAATACATGTCTTCGGACCAGCCGGTGCGCTTGAGGCTGGCGCGGGCGTTGTCGGGCCTGATGTCAGCCACGCCGACGACATGGATGCCGGGGGAGTTCAACGCCTCGGTCAGGAACATGGACGAGAACTTGCCCGCCCCAATCACGCCAACGCGGATCGGGCCGCTTTCTTCCTTGCGCTTCAGCATCATGGTGTACAGATTCATTTCTTCTCCTAATAACGCAATTACAGTGCCCCCCGCACGCGGACGGCGCCGCGCCGTCTGTCGTGGGTTGAGGGGAGAGGGCCGCGCCGCGGTCCCGAAAAAAAGTTGAAAGAAAAAAGGGTGGCCGGCATGACAAGTCTGCGTGAAGGCCGACAGCCGTTGTGGCCGCCGCCGGTGGCATCTGCCGGGCGATTGGTTCGTCTGGGGGTGGCGGAGGAAAGCTACGCTTTCGCCGTCGCCTTGGGCCGTAGTTCCTCCACCTCGCCGGGAGTGAGGTAGCGGATACTCTGGTTTTGCATAATGAAATATAGCTTCGCCGTTTCTTCGAGTTCTTCGGCGTTATTGATTGCTTCGAAAATGTCGTTCCCCAACACGACCGACCCGTGGTTCGCGAGCAGGAACGCCTTGGATTCGGGCGACATCGCCAGCCGCGCCGTCAAGTCTGTCGCGATGGCCGGGCTGCCGGGCTTGTGATAGGGGAGCAGGGCCAATTGTCCCACCCGCATCACATAGTACGGGGTGAACGGGCGCAGTACGTCCTCGGTGTCCAACCCGTTCAGGCACGAAAGGGCGGTCAGGTAGGTCGAGTGCAGGTGGCACACCGCGCCGAGACCGGCATCCGCCCGATAGAGCGCGAGGTGGAACGGCGCTTCCTTCGACGGCTTGTCGCCGCCAAGGAGGTCGCCCGAGGGACTGACCTTCGACAGCCTGGCCGGATCGAGCCTGCCAAGGCTGGAGTTGGTGGGCGTGACCAGGATGGACCCGTCGGGCAACCGGGCCGACAGGTTGCCGGCCCCGCCCACGGCATAGCCACGGGCGAACAGCGATTCGCCCAATTGGGCCATGGCGTCGCGGATTGCGGATTCGCTTTTCATCCGATCATCTCCTGCGCCACGACAAAGAAATTCTCGTCGCCGAAGTTGCCCGACTTCAGGGCCATCGACAGCGGCCGTTCGAGTGACCGTATCCACGGCACGCCTGGCGCGATTTCGGGGCCGAGCCGGAACGCTTTCGCGCCCAGGGCCAGCGTCGCCGCGCCCGATGTCTCGCCGCCCGCGACGATGAAATGGTCAAAGCCGTGTTGGGCCAGTTTGACCGCAAGAATGGTGAAGAGCTTTTCCACCGCGCTAGCGGTCGCCTCTGCGCCGAAGCGCTCCTGTATCGTCGCCAGTTCGTCCTTGCCGACTGTGGCATAAATAAGCGGCGCGAATTTTCCGCCAGCGTGTGTATCGGCCCAGGCGGCCAGTTCGTCCGCGTAGCCATCGGGGTCGGCGATGCACCGGGCGACATCGATTTTCAACCCGTCGGCGGTGGCGAGGTACCGCGCCACCTGCTTGTTGGTCATTTCCGAACACGAACCGGAGAGCGCGATAACTTTTCCGCCGGGCGGGCGTCCGCCGTCGCTGCCGCCGGTACTGACGCCGTGACGGGTGCAGATATACCGGGCGCGCGCGCCGCCGAGGCCGGAGCCGCCGGTGAGGAGCGGCATGGTATCGAGTGCTTCTGCCAGAACGTCGAGGTCGGCGTCGATGACGGCGTCGAGGGCGGCATAGCGGATGCCGTCCCGCATCAGCGCATCAAGTTTCTCGCTGACTGCGGCCGCGCCTGCGCGGACTGTCTCCAGCGGCACGATGCCTGCCTTGCCGGCTGATTGCATTTCCATCAGGGTAACGAGGTTCGAGTCGGTCATGGGATTGACCGGGTGGTGGCGCATACCTGTTTCCGACAGCGGCGTACCATTGACGAGGAGGACGCCGTTCTCGACGGTTCTGCCGTTGACCGGCAGGGACGGGCAGAGGACGGTGAAGTCGCCATCCAGTGCCTGGAGCAGCGCGTCGGTGACCGGGCCGATGTTGCCAGCCGCCGTGCTGTCGAAGGTGGAGCAGTATTTGAAATACACTTGTTTGCAGCCGTTGCGACGAAGCCACGCCAGGGCCTGGAGCGAGAGCTCGACCGCTTCCGCGGCCGGGATGGACCGGCTCTTCAGCGAGACGACAGCGGCTCCCGCGTCGACAGTCAGGTCGGCTTCCGGCAAGCCCATGAACTGTATGGTATCGAGGCCGTTATTTGCCAGAAAACCGGCAATATCGGTTGCCCCGGTGAGGTCGTCGGCAATCACGCCAATATGCATGGCAATAAGCCCTTGTTGAGGATGTGTGGTCGAGTGAGGTGCGTGTTTTCCTCCCTGCACTGTACGCGACGTTCTGTGAGTTGTCAAGTTCGGATATGTGAAAAAATGTTACATTTGTTAAAAAGTGAAATGCAGACGACCCCTCTCCATCCACCATGAAGCAGAACCGCGCATTCGGTACGGCGACGGACACATCGTATCGTAAGGTTTAAAAAACAGCAGCAGGACTGGGTAAAAACGCATCACCCACCCCCACTCGTCCCAAAAACCGTCGTCATCCACGCGAACGC
>JAJPXZ010000150.1 GCA_021205245.1 Planctomycetaceae bacterium | reverse complement strand
GTACTGAATCGCCTCCAGCAAATGCTCCGCCCAAATTGACCCTGCGCGGTCGAGGTCGGCGATGGTCCGCGCCAACATGAGGACACGGCCGTAGGCGCGTGCCGACAGGTTGTATTCGGTCAGCGCGGCCCGGAGCAGTCCCTCGCACTCGGTGTCCAGGCGGCAAAATTCCTCTACCTGCTTCGGGGTCATGGCGGCGTTGATCGGGCTGGAGGAACCGGGAAAGCGGTGCGACTGCACCTCCCGGGCGGCGAGAACGCGCTCGCGGATTGAAGACGACGTCTCGCCGAGCCGCTTCGACATCAAGCGCTCGTGATCCACCGGCGGCACTTCGACATGCAGGTCGATGCGATCCAGGAGCGGCCCCGAAAGCTTGCCGGTGTAGGCGAGGATCTGCTTTTCCGAACAACGGCAGGCTCGTTTTGGATCGCCCCGTCTGCCGCACGGGCAGAGGTTCATCGACAGGATAAGTTGTACCCGAGCCGGAAACGTCTCGGCCCCGACGGCGCGGGAGATGGTGATGACGCCGTCCTCGAGGGGCTGGCGCAAGGTCTCCAGCATCTGGCGCGGGAATTCCGGCGCTTCATCCATAAACAGAACGCCGTTGTGGGCGAGGGAAATTTCGCCCGGGCGGATGGTCGTCCCGCCGCCGATGAGTCCGGGCAGACTGGCGTTATGGTGGGGCGAACGGAACGGCCGCGTGCGCAGCAGTCCGCGCCCGGGCGGAATCTCACCCGCGACGGAGTGAATCTTTGTCGCCTCAAGGCTCTCAGCCGGGGTCAAGGGCGGCAGGATGGACGGGAGCCTCTGTGCAGCCATCGTCTTGCCGCTGCCGGGCGGTCCCATCAACAAACAGTGATGGCCGCCTGACGCCGCCACCAGCATGGCTCGCTTGAGTGATTCCTGCCCACGCATGTCGGAGTAGCAGAGGGGGTGGTCCGGTTCGGGTGCGCCGCCGTCATAACTCGTCGGCGGCTCCCACTCGGCGGCGAAAAAGCCGACCGCCTCGGTGATGGACGCGACGCCGACCGCGTGCACGCCTTCGACAGCGGCTGCTTCGGCGGCATTGGCGCGGGGCAATACCACCCCGTCCATGCCGAGTTGCCGCGCGGTGATGGCGGCGGCGAGCGCGCCCCGAACCGGCCGGCATTCGCCACCGAGAGACAGTTCACCCAGGACGAGGTATTTCCCGGCTCGCCGGATCGCCAGTTGCTCGCTCGCCATCAAGGACACAAGAGCCAGCGGCAAATCGTAGACCGCGCCCTCTTTCTTTAATTCGGCCGGGGCGAGGCTATATATGAGACGACGGCTGGAGGGAAAATCGTAGCCATTGTTACGGAGCGCCGATTTGATTCGGCTCAACGCTTCCTTCACCGCCTTGTCCGGCAGCCCGACAATGACCTCGTACGGCACACCGAAATTGTGGTCCAACTCCACCTCCACCGGCACCGCGTCGACGCCGGTGATGGCGATGGAATACAGCTTCGCCAGCATGACTCCCCTCCCCCGTTGATGCTACCCCTCTGCCGCAGCTTCTGCCAGTCGTCGCGCGAGATCGGCGAAGACAGCGCCGCGTTCCTCGTAATTCACAAACATTCCGTAACTGGCGCATCCCGGCGACAAGAGCACCACACCGCCCGGCGGCGTCAGAGCGTAGGCTTGCCGGACAGCCCAGTCGAATTTCGTGCCAGCGTTCAGAATAATCAGTGGCGGCATGGAGGCGGGCCGCGCTGCCGGAACCGCTTCCACCGCGTCCCGAAGCCGCACACCGGCAGGACCGACCAGCACCAGCGCGTGGGCGCGCCGCTGGATGCATTCGGCCATGGCCTCGAACGGCGCTTCCTTGTCGTAGCCGCCGGCCACAAGCGTCATTGGCTTGTCGAATGCTTCGAGCGCGATGATTGCCGCCTCGGGCGTGGTCGCTTTGGAATCATTGATAAAGCGCCTGCCTCCGGCTGTCCCAATATCCTCGAGCCGATGCGGCAATCCGCCGAACGACGCCAGGCCAGCCGCCACCGCTTCACTGTCGCTCGTAATGGCAAAAGCACCGGCAACAGCCTGCACTGCATTATAGCGGTTATGCCGCCCCGGCAGCCTGAACGCCGACAGGCTCCACTTGTGCTCAACGCCGTCCAGCCGCAGGACGATATCATCGCCCCGAACATAACAGGCATCACCGCCGTGGTCGTGCAAGCCGCAGCGAATGACTCGTCCCGGAACAGTCGCGGCGAGTGCGGTGAGCCGGGGATCGTCCAGGTTCAATACAGCAAAATCCGCGGCCCGCTGATGCCGCAGCAGTCCCGCCTTGGCGTCGATATACTCGTCCATATCGGTATGCCAGTCGAGGTGGTTGGGTGCAAGGTTGGTAACGACAGCGACGCGTGGCGGCGTCACGCTGCCGTCGGCGATGTCGGGTCCGACATAAGTGAGTTGGAAGCTGGACAACTCCGCCACCAGCGGTGCGTCCGAGCGCCGATCAGCGACGCGAGTGAGCAGGTCGCCGCCGATATTGCCGCCGAAGATGGAATCCGCGTCATGGTGTCGCACCATCTCGGCCAACAATGAGGCGGTGGTGGATTTGCCGCTGGAGCCGGTGACCCCAGCCCAGGGTGATTGGGTAAGGCCAAGGGCAAGGCCGGTCTCGGTAACAATGGGAATGCCATGTGTACGGGCGGACTCGAGGAGCGGGTTATCGGGTCGGACCGCCTGATTCGCCACGACGAGATCGGTATCGGTGAAATCAGCTTCGCGGTGCTCGCCCAAGACGAAGCAAATACCAAGTCCGTCCAGAGAAGCGACCGACCGGGCCAATTTCTCCGCCGGAGCCTTGTCGGTAACTGTCACGGCCGCGCCCAGTTGGGCGAAAAACCGGGCCGCACCAGCGCCGCCCCCGAACAGCCCCAACCCCATGACGGTGACCCGTCGATACTGACGCAAGCTGTCCAGGCTGTAGCGCATGGCGGGTGACCCTTAAAAATGTGAGCGTTAGTCGTAGGTGATGCGCGGGTCCGCCACCACATAGAGGATATCGGACAGCAAAATCCCCGCCAGGACCAGAAATGTCCCCAGACCCATAACCGTCATCAAAACCGGGTAGTCGCGGCTCGACAGCGCCTGCAGCATCAGCGTTCCCATGCCGGGGATATTAAACAGGTATTCGATAATCATCGACCCGCCGAGCAGACCGGGCAAGAGTCCCGCCGCCAGAGTGATCAGCGGAATAAGCGAGTTTCGGAAAATATGCCTGAACAGCACCGACCACTCGGACAGCCCTTTCGCCCGCGCGGCGCGGACATAGTCCTGCCGCACCGTTTCGAGGACGGACGCGCGGGTGAAGCGACTCAGGCTGGCAAAGCCGCCATAACTCAGACACGCGACCGGCATCACGTAGTGGATTGCCGTCCGCCCCAGCGCCGACCAGTAGCTTTCATCCGGCCGCGCCACCTGCGACAAGCCGCTGATAGGCCACCACGGTACATACCGCGACACAAACAGGATCATCAGGAGACCAATCCAGAACGCAGGCAGGCTATAGAGGACGAGGAAGAAAACGGAAAAGAACCGGTCCGCCCATGAGCCGCGTTTGACAGCGGAATAAAGGCCGAACGAAATCGCGACCACATAGATGACGGCGAAGGACCATAGGTTCAGTTTGATGGTCGCCGGGAGTTTTTCGGCAATAACGTCCCAGACCGGCGTACCCAGGCTGATGACGATGGAGTCGCCGAAATCGCCGTGGATAACACCGCCGCGTCCGCGCGCCGAGTCGCCGACCAGCCAGCGCCAATAGCCGACATACCAGGGTTGGTCGAGGTAGAAGCGGCGGCGGAATTCCCGCGCGGCTGTGCTTTCGCCTTCGCGGCGGACGCCCACGCCGCCCTCGCCTCCGGCTGCGTCGCCGGAAAGGAACGATGCCTTCACCGGGTCGCCTGGCGCCAGGCGCATCATGCCGTAGCTGGCGACGGTGATGACCAGAAGGGTCGGGAGCATCCAGAATATGCGTTTAATCAGATACGAGCGCATTGGTTATCCATTATGAAAAGTCGCGGCCCCTCATTTGTCCGCCGTCCAGTCGTTTCTAGTATAGCCACTGTCCAGCGACACGTCCACTCCGGCGGCTCTCCGGCGGCGGTCGTGGCGCAAGCGGCGCTTTTTCACGACAGCGGTGCGGAACGATTCGACAAAGCGGTAGGAGATGTAATAGGCAGGGACGGCCAGGCACAGCCCGACGAGGATGCACCCAAGCCACAGCGGCACTTGCATCTCCCAGCCCATGGAAAGGAGTTCGCCAAAGGCGTGGATAACCCCTTCCCACCACACTTGGAGCCGGTTCATCCCTTCCACCGCATCGGGCGGGGTGACCATCCGCCGCATGATGGCGGCGAGGTTGGTCAGGGGCGGTCCGCCCACCAGCAGCCAGCCTATCCAGTAATTGAAGGAAAAGATCGGCACAATGGTAACGGGATTGGTGAGCCAGATGGGGAAAATCGGCACCACCTTGTTGGCGCGCACAATGGTGCAGACAATCACCGCCACCGCCATCTGGATGCCGACTATTGGCAGCCAGCCGATAAAAAATCCGATTGCCACCCCCAGGGCGATCTGGTGCGCCGTGCCGGTGGCACGGCCGAGTGCGCGCAGGGCGCGCCGCATCAGATATCGCCATCTGCGGGATGTGAACATTACGGCCCGCCCGAGGTCCGCCATATCAGCATGGCGTCGCCATAGGAGTAAAACCGCCAGCCGCCAGCGACCGCGCGGCGATAGGCTTCGAGAATCCGCTCCCGCCCGGTCAACGCCGACACCATGACGAGGAGCGACGAACCGGGCAGGTGAAAGTTCGTGACCATACCGTCGATCCAGCGAAACTGGTACCCGGGCCGGATAAACAGTTCGGTCCAGCCCTGAAGCTTGTCCGCGTCCGCCGACTCGAGCGTCCGCGTCGAGGTGGTGCCGACAGCCACTACCCTACCGCCGGCGGCGCGGGTGCGTTGTACCGCCTCCCAGGTGGCGGGAGGGACGTCGAACCATTCCGAGTGCATACGGTGGTTGTCGAGGTTTTCTTCCTTGATGGGGCGGAAGGTGCCGGGGCCGACGTTCAGAGTCACCTCCGCCACCGCCACGCCGCGCTCGGCCAATCGTTTGTCCACTTCTGGAGTAAAGTGCAGGCCCGCTGTCGGCGCGGCGACCGCGCCGGGATTCCGTGCATAAATCGTCTGATAACGGCCCGCGTCCTCAGCGGTGGGGCGCTTGTCCGGACGATCGATATAAGGCGGTAACGGCACCTGGCCGTATTGTTCCAAGGCCGCGAGAAAATCCGCGCCGGTGCGGGAAAAAGTCACCCACACCATGCCGTCGTCGCCGCGTTCACCCGCGACGGCGAGGAGGTTGCCGTCCCCAAACGCGAATTCACGGCCCGGCTTGAACCGGTTCGCCGGCCTGGCCATGCACAGCCAGCGTTCACCAACGCCGTCCTCCGCAGGCACTTCGTCCCCGCCTTCCTTTCTGACAAGGAGCAGTTCAGCCGCGCCGCCGCCCGGACGTTTGCCTAGCAAACGCGCCGGCAAGACCCGAACGTTGTTCCTGACCAGGAGGTCGCCCGGTTGCAATAGATTCGGCAGATCGGAGAAGATGTGTTCGCCATACTCGTCGCCCGGACCAAGCCGCATAAGCCGCGAGGCGTCGCGTTGCGGAGCCGGGCTCTGCGCCACCAGTGAAGCGGGCAGGTCGAACATATACGAGGAAAGCAGGGAATCGGCTGGTAACATTTCGGCTACTTCATAAGGCATTTCGAATGTTCGCCTTTCACAAGCGACGAAGGCGACCCGGTGGTACGGGCCGCGCTTCGACGTGGCACTGCGAACATGGGTATCGTTATCAAAGAGACATTCTGAGGATTTTTTTAGAGAATCCTTAAACGCCTTCGGAACCGCCGCCGTCGGTGTAGACGGGGCCGTTGAACTCGCCCGGCTCGACCATGGACTGGCGGCCCGAGATGCCGGAACTGCTATCGGCGACAAAATCCCGCACCTCGACCAACACCTCGACGGTCAAACCGCCGGGGATGAGGCGATCGATGACGTCGCGGACCTTTTTCTTGATGCCGTCGATGCGTTTGAGGACGTCTTCCTTGCGGCGGAGCTTGAGTTCAACCTCGCACAGCATGGGCTTGCCTTCGCCCCTCGGTTTCAGGGTGACGACGGGATCGACGATATCCGGCTCGGACTTGAGTTCGCGGAGGACGAGCATTTCCATGGAGGGCACGGAAAATTCGGTCATTCCCTGCTCGGTGGTGATGCGCAAATTGCTGCGCAAACCGCCGGTTTTCCAATCCTTCACCAAAAGGTGAATATTGACCCCCACCAGAAACGCGCCAAAGGCCAGGAACAGCAGGCGTAGCCCCCACGAGTGCACCAGTCCGGCGGGCAACGATTGCAGCCCGTCGGTGGCGAAGAGGGTAAGGAGCGTCAGGTACGCCCCGGCCAGCACTGTCATGGTGACATTGGCAAAATCCACGATCTTGCGCATGGGTATTTCCTCCCGTCGGACGCTGCTACGCGAACAGCTTGTCCACGAAATTTATATCAAAGTCCGAGTTGACGAACGCTATGTTCTCCAGCATGGCCAGATGGAACGGAATCGTCGTCTTAACCCCCTCGAGAATCAACTCACGGAGCGCCATCTTGGATTTTTCGATGCATTGCGCGCGGTTTTCGGCATGAACGATAAGCTTTGCCACCATTGAATCGTAATACGGCGTAATCCGATAGCCGGAGTAGATGAACGAGTCGGTGCGGACACCGGGCGCCTCCGGGGTAATGAACAGGTTCACCGGTCCAGGGTTTGGCGCGAATTTCCGGTCCGGGTCTTCGGCGTTGATGCGGAACTCCATGGCGTGGCCGGTGAACTTGATGTCCTTCTGCCGCCAACGGAGCTGCTCGCCCGCCGCCACCCGCAATTGTTCTTCAATCAGGTCCATGCCGGTGACCATCTCGGTCACGGGGTGTTCGACCTGGATACGGGTGTTCATTTCCATAAAGAAGAACTGGCCGTTCTCGAACAGGAACTCGATGGTCCCGGCGTTCGTGTAGTTGGCCGCTTTACAGATCTTCACCGCCGCCTCGCCCATGGCGCGACGGACATGCCTGTCCACGACCGGCGAGGGCGATTCCTCGATAAGCTTCTGGTGGCGGCGCTGGGTGGTGCAGTCGCGCTCGCCCAAATGGATGACGTTGCCGTGTTCGTCGCAGAGTACCTGCACTTCGACGTGGCGCGGCTGGGTCAGGAACTTTTCAATATAAAGGCTGCCGTCGCCGAATGCCGCTTCCGCCTCGGCCTTGGCCGAGGACATGGCGATGCGGAGGGCCGCGTCGTTATGGGCAACGCGGATGCCTCTGCCGCCGCCGCCGGCCGATGCCTTGACGATGACCGGATAGCCGATGGTCCGGGCAATTTTCAGAGCCGCTTCGTCGTCCGGGACGATACCTTCCGAACCCGGCAGGGTCGGGACGCCGCAGGACTTGGCCAGCTCCCGAGCGCCCGCCTTGTCGGACATCCGCGCCATCGCTTCCGACGACGGGCCAATGAAGGCAATGTCCAGCGAGCGGCAGATGTCGGCGAAGTGGCCGTTTTCCGACAAAAAGCCGTAACCCGGGTGGATGGCGTCGACATCGGAGATTTCCGCCGCCGAGATGATGGACGGGATATGCAGGTACGACCGGGCCGATTCGGCCGGGCCGATGCAGATGGAGACGTTGGCCATGCGCACGTGCAGGGAGTCGCGGTCGGCTTCGGAGTAGACAGCGACCGATTCGACGCCAAGCTTGCGGCAGGCGCGGATGACGCGGCAGGCAATTTCGCCGCGGTTGGCAATCAATACGCGCTTGAACATACGCTAGCCCCGCCTGATCAGGAACAGGGGCTGGCCGTATTCCACCGGTTCCCCGCTCTCGACCAGCACCTTTTCGATAACGCCGTCGGCCTCGGCGCGGATTTCGTTCATGATTTTCATCGCTTCGATGATGCAGATCACCGTGTCCTTGCGGACGGTGTCCCCTTGCTGCACATAGGGGGCGGACTCGGGCGAGGGTGCGCGGTAGAAGGTGCCGACGATGGGGCTCTTAATCGGTTCAAGGCCCGGGTCGTCCACGACCGGTGCGGCAGCCGCTGCCGAAGCGCTGGCCGGAGCCGCTGCGGGCGCAGGGGCCATCACCGTCTGGACCTGGCCCATCGCCTGGGCGACAAATGCGCCTTGTTTGCGGAGCGCGACGGAAAACTCGCCTTCTTCCAGCTCGAGTTCAACGATGTCGTTTTCTTGCATCAGGGCCAGAAGCGCGCGTATCTTTTCGATGCTGTCACTCATAAAAGGTATCCCGGTATTGTGTCAAAAAACAATCCAGGACCGGCGGCGACCCCACCGATCCACTGCCGTCATTATAGGCAAAACCCCGTCCGGCACAAGCACCCTGCCGGAAAACCCGGAAGGTATCGAGGTTACAATCACTTGAACCGTTAAAACACTATCGAATCGACGTCCTTCGGGAGGCTGCTCAGGATCCTGCAGCCGCCTTTTTCCACCACCACCATGTCTTCGACACGGATACCGCCCGAGCCGGGCAGATAGACTCCCGGTTCGACCGTGACGATATTGCCCGGTTCCAAAGGCTTTTTGTAGGCGACATTGAGGCGTGGTTCCTCATGCACCGCCAGACCCACCCCGTGGCCGAGGCCGTGGGTAAATTTGTCGCCCAATCCCGCCTCGGCGAAAACGCGCATTGCCTCGTTGTGGGCGGCGCTTCCGTCCGCGCCGGACTTGATGGCGGCTATGCCGGCCCGCTGGGCGGCGAGGACTGTTTCGTAGCGCTTTTTCCAGGCCGGCGGCACCCGTTCGGCCCAGAGGGTACGGGTAAGGTCCGAGTTATACCGGTTCACCCGCGCGCCAAAGTCGATAAGAAGCATCTTTCCGGCCTGCACTTTCCGCGCCCCGGCGTGGGCATGGGGAAGGCTGGCGTTTGCGCCGACGGCGACGATTGTCTCGAAAGCGGTATCCTCGGCGCCGCGTTTCCGCATCTCCCACTCGAGGTCGTTTTTGACATCCACCTCGGTCATGCCGATTTTCCACCGCTTCCTTGACGCGATAAACGCCTTCTCGGCACAGGCGAGAGCCACCGCCATGGCGTCGATTTCCGCCCTACTCTTCACCGCCCGCTGGGCGGCAATGGCCTCCTCGATGCGGCTCCATGATTTCACCCCCGGGACGGCGGCGCTCAGCCCGGCATAGAAGGCGGCGGTCATGGAGGTGGGGGTGTACCCGACCTGCCTGACCCGCAGCTTGCGAATGAGCTCGCCGACAAAGCCGGGGAAGGTCCGCTTCCAGACCAGGACTTCGAGGCCGGGGGCTGTCTGCGCCGCCTCTTCGAGATAGCGGGAATCCGTTATCAGCCATCCCCGGCGCGACTTGACATGGAACAGGGCAAGCGAATCGGAACCGGTATAGCCGGTGTAATAGTAACAGTCGTCGCGGCGGTCCAAAACCACCGCGCCGATTCCCGCCCCGGCCATGGTATCGAGCAATCGCTCCAGGCGGGCGGCGTGTTCTTTTTTATTCATGCGTTGTCCATTCCTGCGCAGGGTCACTGCCGGGTGCGGATGGTGACTTTTTTCTGTTTGGCCCGTGCCGCCGCGTCCAGGGCCGCCACCACCGCTCCGTGGTGGGCCTCCTTGTCCCCGTGGACCACCAGCACCACGTCCTCACCCTCGGGATCGCCCTTGAGCGTCCGCGCTGCGATAATGCGTTCTTCCAACCCCTCGACCTGGACCTCGTCCTGCTCCAGATAGATGCGCCCGTCGGCGGTGACGGTGAGGTTGATGGATTCAATTTTCTTGGCTTCGCCGGTCCTGGCCTGGGGCAGATCGACCTGTATGCCGCCGTCCGGCTCGAAGCGGGCGGCAATCATGATGAAAATGACCAGGAGGAACATGCAGTCGATAAGCGGCGTCAGGTTGATGACCGCCGAACCGGAGCGTTTGCGGACGTTGAATTTCATGCCGCCTTCTCCCCGGGAGCGGGGGAATCGCGGCGAACGCGGGCCATGAGGTGGATCGCGTATTCCTCCATCATCAGCACCATGTCTTCGACCCGGCGGCCGAAGTAGACAAAAGCGACATAGGCGGGGATGGCGATGGCGAGGCCGAACATGGTGGTGATGAGCGCCTCGCCGATACCGCCGGAGATAGCCCCGATGTCCTTGATGCCGGAGTCGGAGATAGTCATCATCATGTTGAACATGCCGAAGACGGTGCCGAGCAGGCCCAGCATGGTGGAGACGCCGGAGACGACTTCGAGGGCGAGGGTGCCACGGGACAAATCGTGCATGGCGCGACGTCCCGCCCCTTCGACTATCGCTTCCGATTCTTCCCTCGGCATATCCCGGGTGGCGATGACGGAGGCGATGATCTCGGCGAAAGCGCCGCCTTCGCGGCGGCAGATGGCGAGGGCGTCCTCGAACTCGCTCGCGTCGGTGACGTTTTCCGCCACCAACACGAGCGCCGGCGACATGACGGCGCGGCGGCGCAGGGTGATAAGGCAGTAAATAATATAGGTAAGGCCGATGATTGCCGCGAGCAGCAGCACATACATGACCGAACCGCCCTGCTGGAACAGGGAGGCGTCGGTTGTGGCAAGGGTTGCGTCCATAGGCTCCATTTCCGAAACAAATACGATGCCGGCACTACACGCCGGCCAGAGCATTTTCAGAATATCCTCAATGCTCTCGACTCATCCCCGAGCCACATCCCCGCGATTCATAAATAAGTATCTACATCGGCTGTTGCAAAAACGAGCAAATTCCCTCGCACAACGCTTCCGACGTGCGCCTGCGCCATGCGTCGGTGCGCATCCGGTCTGCCGAGCGCGGATTTGTCATAAAGCCGACTTCGACCAATGCCGCCGGGCCGAAATACGTTTCCCGAAGCACGGCCAAATCCTTGTATTTGACGCCCCGGTCAGCTTCGCCCAAACGCGACGTCAAAGACCGTTGCAACGACTCCGCCAGCACCGGGCAGCGGGTCCGCGACGCGGTCGCCAGGTTCGCGAGGGCCTGCTTGCCGTTGACCGCGTCGACGCCGCTCGCCTTGAATCGGGTGGCGGCGATGCGGCTTCGGTCCTTGTCGGTGAATTCCTGCGACAAAACGAAGGTCTCGATGCCGTCGACGCCGGGGTTGTTCGGCGCGGCGTTGACATGGATGGAGACGAGAGCGGCATTCGGATAGCGGTTGGCGACGGCGCTCCGCTCCGGCAGAGGCACGAAACGATCGTCTGAGCGAGTCATCACGACAGTGCAGCCGCGCGCGCCTAAAAGGGCGGCGGTGCGGTTGGCGAGGTCGAGGTTGATGTCTTTTTCCCGCAGGCCGAAGTGGCTCGCGCCATGGTCGTCGCCGCCGTGACCAGCATCAAGAATGACGGTCTTCCCGGCCACCGTTCCCCACGACTGGGCAGGCGGTGCCTCATACGCGACTTCAGGTACGGCGGGCGGGCAGTAGGTCGATTCCGGCTGGATAAAACGGACAGCAGGCGCTTGGTGAACATACGGCGTCGGCCCGTCCGGCAACGGCCGGTCGGCACGAGCCGTCTGTCGTGGCTGCGACTGGCACCCGATCGCCCCGATCAGCAGGGCGGCGGCGGCAACGAGCCACGAAACACGTGGGCGAAAACGTCTGGTCATCCGTATCCTCGCGTGACGCATCTCTACCCCAGACGCGTCATCTTGGCGAACTGCGCGGCGCGGGCGCGAACCTGCGCCGGCGTCACTTTGGTCAAACCTGAAAGGGCGACCCCTTCGCAGGCAAACGACGCGGCGGCGGTGGCGTTGACGACGGCGGTGCGGAGCGTCTTCGCGTCGGTCTTGCCCGTCTTCGCCAGAGTGGCCATAAAGCCTCCGGCAAAACAGTCGCCCGCACCGGTCGGGTCGGCGATTTTCGCCAGCGGGTACGCCGGGAAGGGGATAATGCCGTCCTTCGTCGCGAGAAGGCCGCCGTGTTCGCCTTTCTTCAGGACGAGGAATTGCAGCTTGTACTTTTTCTGGATATCGGCGGCGGCACGCACCAGGTTGTCGTCGCCGGAGATGAGCCGCGCTTCGGCGTCGTTGACGATCATGCCCTGGCACCGGCGAATCAGCTTGTCGAGCGCCTTCCGCGACTCCTTGATGTAGATTTCAATCGTATCGCAGACGGCGAAGGGGGAGCCGTCGATCTGGTCCAGCACCTTGCCCTGCAATTCCGGCTGCGAGCAGGCCAGGAACACATACTTTGAATCGCGGTACTTCATGGGCAGGACGGGATCAAACGAACCGAGCACACCGAAGACGAGGGTATCTGTGTCGCGGTTGTTCATGTCGTTGTGGTAGGTGCCGTGCCACTGGAAGGTGGTGCCGGGCTGAATCTGCAGACCCTCGAGATCGGCTTTGCACTTCTTGAAGCCCTCAATGTATTTTTTCGGGAAATCCTCGCCGACGACGCCGACCACCCGCACCCGGTTCCAGAAATACGCGGAATGGATAAAGTAGGAGCACGACCCGCCCGCCACGTTCTTGTAGACCTTGCCTCCC
>JAJPXZ010000123.1:40940-47547 GCA_021205245.1 Planctomycetaceae bacterium | reverse complement strand
TGGTCTGTGCCTTCAATGCGCTTCGCCGTGGTCCCCGGCCGAACCGCCCGCTTTTTTCGCTGGGGGCGGTCTGCACGCGGGGGTGACGTTTTTGGGAGGGTGGTGGGCAGATGGTAAAAAAGGGAGGCTCCCGGATTGGGGTATCCCTCTCATGTTTGGCCTTTTGGCGGCACCTTTGCACCGGTAATATCTGCTCTCTTCCCCAAAAAACGTCACCCCGGCGTCTCTGCGATGAACCGGGCGAGGGGCGTGTAGTTAAGCCGGGGCAAGGCGGGGACGCGGTCACGCTATGGTGTCGCCCGGTACGGTTAAGCAGCCTGCAGCATTTGTCCATCCCGCCTTGCACCGGCTCAACCTCCCGTCAGTCCCACGGCGGATGTCATGACGCCGGGGTGACGCGTGGGGGTGCCGAAATGCACATTTATACGGTGAAATTACCGGCGCAAAGGTGCCGCCAAAAGGCCACAGATGAGAAAAATCCCCGGCCAGTCGGCCGGGGATTTTGAATTAATTAAGCGGGCTATTCGTTATTTCCGCTTTTTGACCACCTTCTTGGCAGGTTTGGCCGGGGCTTTCTTCACAGCCACCTTCTTCGCGGGCTTTGCCGAAGCCTTTTTCGCAGCCGGTTTCGCAGCCGTTTTCTTGGCGGCGGGCTTACGGGTGGACTTGCCGACCGCCCGTGCTTCAACCTCGTACTGGGCGCAGGCGAGACGCGCAATCGGCACCCGGTACGGCGAGCAGGACACGTAATTCATGCCCTGGGCGCAGCAGAACTTGACCGACGACAACTCGCCGCCGTGTTCGCCGCAGATACCGATTTTGAGGTTGGGACGGGCCGAACGGCCTTTTTCAATGCCAAGCCGTACCAACTGGCCGACGCCTTCCTGGTCCAGAACCTGGAACGGGTCCGCGTTGAAGATGCCGTACTTCTTCTCGTCCACATATTCGGGCAGGAAGCGGCCGGCGTCGTCGCGGGACAGGCCCATGGTCATCTGGGTCAGGTCGTTGGTGCCAAAGGAGAAGAACTCGGCTCGTTCGGCGATCTGGTCGGCGATGAGGGTGGCGCGGGGGATTTCCATCATCGTGCCGACCAGGTAACGCACCTTGGACTTGGCGTTCTTGATGATAGCGTCCGCCACGCTCCTGGCGCGTTCCTCGAGGATCTGGAATTCCTTCGCCGCCATGGTGAGAGGAATCATGATTTCCGGGAACACCTTCTTGCCGCTCTTTTGCACCTTGACGGCGGCCTCGATGATGGCGGTCACCTGCATCTCGAGAATTTCCGGATAGGTGATGCAGAGGCGGCAGCCGCGGTGGCCGAGCATGGGGTTCGTCTCGTGGAGTTGCTCGATACGGGTCTTGACCTTCTCGACCGGCATGCCGGCAACGCGGGACAGCTCGTTCACGCCATCGGCGTCCTTGGGGGTGAACTCGTGCAGCGGCGGGTCGATGAGGCGGATGGTGACAGGCTTGCCCGCCATCGCCTCGAAGATGCCTTCGAAGTCCTTCCTCTGATACGGAAGCAGCTTATTCAGGGCGTCTTTCCGCTGTTCGACCGTCTCGGCGACAATCATGGTCTGGATGGCGAGCTGGCGCTCACGGCCTTCAAAGAACATGTGCTCGGTGCGGCACAGGCCGATACCTTCCGCGCCCATTTCGATAGCCTTGCGGGCATCGGCGGGGCTGTCGACGTTGGTGCGGACATTGACCTTGCGGATGTCGTCGCACCAGGTCATCAGGGTCTTGAATTCGGGCGGCAGGAGGGGATCCTTGAGCTGGAGCTGGCCCGAGTAGATGGAGCCGGTGGAACCGTCCAGAGTGAGCCAATCGCCCTTTTTGAAGGTTTGACCGGCGACGGTCATCTGATTTTTTTCGTAGTCGATCTGGAGAATCTCCGCGCCAACCACGCAGCACTTGCCCCAGCCGCGCGCCACAACCGCCGCGTGGGAGGTCTTGCCGCCGGTGGCGGTGAGGATGCCCTGGGCGGCGTACATGCCGCCGACGTCCTCGGGGGACGTTTCCTTACGGACGAGGATGACCTTTTTGCCCAGATCATACGCTTCTTCGGCGTCCTCGGCATTAAACATGATGACGCCGGCCGCAGCGCCGGGAACGGCGTTGATGCCTTCGCCCAGGTAGGAGCCGGTCAGCTTCGACTTGTCGGTCTCGGAAATCACCGGGTAGAACATGCGCTCGATGTCTTCGGGCGTGATGCGGGTGACGGCCTCTTCCTTGGTGATGAGCTTTTCCTTCACCATGTCGACGGCAATCTTGAAGGCGGCGGCGGGAGTGCGCTTGCCGGTGCGGCACTGGAGCATGAAGAGCTTCTCGTTCTCGACGGTGAACTCCATGTCCTGCATGTCTTTGTAGTGCTTTTCGAGCTGGATGCGCACCTTCTGGAGCTGCTTCCAGGCGGCGGGCAGGTATTTGCCCAGGGCGGACCGCGTCAGCGGAGTGCGAATGCCGGCCACGACGTCTGCGCCCTGGGCGTTGATGAGGCAGTCGCCGAAGAAGACGTTCTTGCCGGTTGAGGGGTCGCGGGTAAAGCAGACGCCGGTGCCGGAGGTGTCGCCGGTGTTGCCGAAGACCATTTCCTGGACGTTGACGGCGGTGCCATGCAGGTCGGTGATCTTTTCAACGCGGCGATAGGTAACGGCCTTTTCGGCGTTCCAGGAGTTGAACACCGCCTTGACGGCGCCCCAGAGCTGTTCCATCGGATCCTGGGGGAACGCCTTGCCGCCCATATTCTTCTTGTAATAGGCCTTGAATTCGTCGCAAAGCTCTTTGAGGGCTTCGGCGGGAATCTCCGGGTCGGTCTTGACGCCGAGGCGCTTCTTGGTCTCGCTCAGCATTTCTTCCATGGGTTCCTTGGACAAGCCCATGGCGGTGGTGGAATACATCTGAATAAAGCGACGGTAGGCGTCGTAGGCGAAACGGGGGTTTTTGGTTTTGTTGGCGAGGCCTTCGACAGAGATGTCGTTCAAGCCAAGGTTGAGAATCGTTTCCATCATGCCGGGCATGGAGCGCGCAGCGCCGGAACGGACTGAGACGAGGAGCGGATTCTTGACGTCGCCGAACTTCTTGCCCGTGGTCTTTTCCAGCTTTTTCAGGTTGTCCTTGACCTCGGCTTCGAAGTCGCTCGGGAACTTGCGGCCGAGTTCGTAGTAAAGGGCGCAGGTGTCGACGGTGATGGTGAACCCGGCGGGAACCGGCAGTCCAATGGAGGACATTTCCGCCAGGCCCTGCCCTTTACCACCCAGGACATCCTTGGGCAGTCCGCGCCCTTCGGCCTTGCCGCCGCCGAAAAAATAGACGCGCTTGATTTTCTTTGCCATTACCTATTCTCCTTAAATGAAAAGCCAGCTCTCACGTGTGGCTCGAACGCATTCGACCGACGAAAAAGAATCCGGTCCTGTCTTCTCCATCATGTGGAAAACAGGCCGGTTATTGCTTTATCGTCTTATCGTCGTGTAAAAAACGCAACATCTGCCGGAAAGATAGGTAAATAGCGGGTTGACAATGCAAAATGCCTGCCGCTTCCCGACGCGAGTCGAGTATGCAGCAGGCATTTTTTTCTGTCAAACGAAAAGGCGCGGTCTGTAGCCGCCTCAGCTATTTGGCGAGAGATTGGAGCACATCGCGGGCAATTGTCGCGAGACGCTCCAGCGGGAAAGGCTTTTTCAGGAGATGGGTAAAGCCGCAATCGTAGAGATCGCATTCGTGCCACTCGTCCAGCGACGCGCCAATGGCAACGATAAAACGGTGCACGCCATGGCGGCGGAGGTAGTAGGCGATCTCGGCGCCGTGCTTTTTAGGAAGGCCAAGATCGAGGATGAACAGGTCGAAACGGCGCGATTGGACGATTTCCATCGCCTCTTCGCCAGTGTTCGCCTCCACCACCTCCATGCCTTCAAACTCAAGCATGGCGCGGAGAAGCAGACGAACATCCGCATCGTCGTCCACGACCAGGGCGCGGGGCCGGTGGCGTGCGCGCAGATTTTTAACAAACTCGGATCCGGTGGAGTCCAGCCGCGAGGCCAGGCGATGGGCATTCAGGTCGAGTCGGCCCAGAATGTGGAGGACCACGGTCATATCCTGGCCGCTTTCGACAGCCCACTGGACAATGTCCAGGTTTTCGCCGCCTTGTTCAAGCATCGAAACGATGGCATCGGCCTGCTCACGGCAGTGCTCGAATTCCTTCACAAGAATGCCGAAGTCGTTGTTGTCGAGTTCACGCCAGAAGACGGAACCTTTGATGTGTTGTATCCAGCGTTCACGCACAAATTTGTGCCAGAAACGGCGATGCCAGTCCTCGATAGCGCCGTCACCGATGTCGTAACCGGCTTTTTCGCTCTCGATCCACTTGTGCCGGTACGCTTCGCGCGAGGCTTCTTCGAAGATGCTTTTAACTTCGACGCCTTCGGGGACGGCCCGCCTGCGCAGAGCCGTATTGGTGAAGCGTCCGGAAATGCTGGTCGGACTTTGGGCGCTCATTAATCATTCCACCGGGGATAAGCCACGCCTGAAGAACGGCCGTCTTCCCCCCATGAGCGGAGGACAGGCCTTCAACCATGTCACCAAAAAGAGAAATCTTCACCTCCCGACGAGAGGCATGTTACACGTATCATAGCAAAAAAGACGGCGGCAATTCAATCCCTAAAACCGAAAGTTGGAGACTTACCGTTTATCGCCCGACGTGAAATAGCGTGCTACCCCCGGGCAGGAATCGTAGTTGGCCAATAAATCTGTGCAAAACGGCTATCTAATCTTATTGTCGTGTTTCCGCTCCCTCTCCCTTGGATCAGGTGAATAATCCCCCATAAGACCCGCCCGCATGTCCGACGGTATGCCCCGGACAGAGAGTAGAGAGGGAACAGGAAAGGGATAATCCATGA
This sequence comes from Planctomycetaceae bacterium, assembly GCA_021205245.1. Classification (GTDB taxonomy): domain Bacteria; phylum Planctomycetota; class SZUA-567; order SZUA-567; family SZUA-567; genus JAJBSZ01. The sequence continues at coordinate 42,652 of JAJPXZ010000123.1, read as the reverse complement.
GTGACAAGGAATTCATGCCGCGTATGCGCGAACAATACAAAGACAACGCTATCGAAGTGACGAAAAACGTTCCGGCAAAGCGAGACCTGCGTGAAGAGGAACTTCGCGCCAAGGCGGAAAAACTGAAGGAACAGGAAAGCATCCACCAGGATTACCGCCCCGCACCGGTCGAGAGCGCCGACGAGACGGCGCAGGATTCAGGCGGCGTCAAATGCAATCCCAGTCCCGACTGTGGTCCCGATTGCGGCTGTTTCGCGAGCGAGTAGGGAAAAAACAACGGCGGAACGCCGCAAGGCGTTCCGCCGGAATATGTTTAGTCCAAACGGGTTACTCGCAACTCACCCGTTCGACAATATCCTGCACCATCTGGAATTGCTCGTAGGTCATGCCGTCCAGGGAAATGCCGAGTTTCGCTATCTCCTCTTCGATTATCTGGGCGCGTTTCTGCATTTCACCATGTGCCAGATCGGACCCTCCGTAGAGTTCGAACGCCGCGCCCCTGGTATAACGGACGTGTCCGTTGGAGTCATCGAGGCCGTAACCGACGAGAACGGCGCGGCCGCGTTTGACTCTTCCAGCGGCGAAATTGTCTTCGTTTGTTTTTTTACGCATAGAGAACAAAATCCACGGAAAAGGTTACCCATCTGATAGCGTTTAAAAAAGGAGTGAACTCCCACCCACGACTTTGGATTATATGGAACCCGGACCGGAATTCAAGGCTCGTCCATGGCAAAAACCGCCCTGAAGACCGATGTTTCCGTCCCGGATTGAATTATCCACCATTGGCGGTTGACTATACCCCGCCTGGCCAATAAGATAGGCGCTTTCGACGCGGGGACCACGAATATGGCAAAAAAAGACAAGGCGGGCAAAGGCGCGCCTCCATCCAATTCAATCGCCAAAAACAGGGCTGCATTTCATAACTATGAAGTGCTGCAGAAGCTTGAATGCGGCTTGGTCCTCTCCGGAACCGAGGTGAAAAGCCTTCGGGACGGCCATGTTGCCTTTGCCGATTCGTTCGCGTCGGTGCTGGACGGCGAGCTGTTTCTCTACAACCTGAACATTTCCGAATACAAAATGGGTAACCAGTTCAACCACCTTGCGGTGCGAAAACGGAAGCTCCTCGCCCACAGCCGGGAGATCCGCAAACTGAAAGCCGCCACCGAGCAAAAAGGCTATACCCTGGTTCCCCTGGGTATGCACTGGAGCCGGGGGCTGGCCAAGGTCGAACTGGGTGTGGTGAGGGGTAAGCAACTGCACGACAAGCGGGACACCATCAAGAAGCGCGACCAACAGCGCGATGTTCAGCGAGTCATGCGGAACTACTCCAAAGGATAACGCAATGAAGCGCCGTATCCATCTCACCGTGGCCCTGGCGACCATTCTGGTCGGCAGCGCCGCCTTCGCCGCCGATTCCATCATCGATAACCGTGATGTGCGCCGTGGGGCAGAAGACATCGGCCGCGTCGCGGCCGAAGCCCGCGATACCGGCCTTGACATTGCTGATCAGGCGGTTGATTTGGCGGAAGAGGTGTCGGATGCATTTAAGGATGGGTACCGCGACGCGCAAAGGCGGCCGTAGGGTTTATCAATCAACTCAATCCATCTCCCCCCAACCGTCACCCCGGCGTGCGGACCTCCGCCAGCGCGTAAACGGGCGGTTCGGCCGGGGTCCACGGGGCGGTCGGTGACGGCACCGAACTCAATCGGTT
>JAJPXZ010000123.1:0-40930 GCA_021205245.1 Planctomycetaceae bacterium | reverse complement strand
GGGGGGCCCGCGGGGCCCCCGGGGGGGCGGGCCCGGCCCCCCCCCCCCCCCGCTAAACCCCCGCCCCCCCCCCGGGGGCGGGGCCCCCCGCCCCAACCGCCCGCTTTTTCCGCTGGTGTCCGTTATGACGCCGGGGTGACGGTGGGGGAAAGCACGGCGTTACTTCTTTTTCGATGACTTTTTCTCCGCTGCCGCCTTTTCCTTCGGGGTCTCGCCCCATTCTGAATAGCAAATAGCCGCCCGCTGCTTGCTGGACGGCCACTTGTCCTCTTCCTCGCGGGTCAACTTGGCGATACAGCGGGAGACGAATTCCTGTTTATCCTCGGTCTTCTTCGGTTTTGGCATGGGCATGGGGTTCTCCTTGGCTAAGTGCCTCATACCCTTATTTCGCATGGGCGCTGTGCAATCCTTTCATACCTTCCAGGCGTCTGTATCAAGGCAGATGGTGACTGGGCCATCGTTGACAAGCGCGACCTTCATGTCGGCGCCGAACACGCCTTTTTCGACCGGAATTCCCTGCGCCTCCATTTCACGGCAGAACAAGCGGTACAGTTCGTCCGCCATTTCCGGCGGGGCGGCCGCGATAAAGGACGGGCGGTTGCCCTTGGCCGTGTCGGCGTAGAGGGTGAACTGGCTAACCACCAGCGCCGACCCTTTGATGTCCTGCAGGGAACGGTTCATCTTGCCGGCATCGTCCTTAAACACCCGCAACTTCGCCACCTTGGCGGCGAGAAGGCGCGCATGAGCCTCGGTGTCGCCAACGGTAACTCCCAGCAGCACCAGAAACCCGACGCCGACCCGGCCCACAACCCTACCCTCGACTGTAACGCTCGCCTCGTTTACCCGTTGCACAACAGCTCGCATCGTGTATCCTTTCCGCTTGGAACGTTAAGGGCGGTAGTATACGGAATCTTCACCGAAATTGTAAGGATAGCATCCCATGGTTGGCAAGAATGTGGTTCGTCGCTGCATACGCGACATGCAGGCGTATATCCCCGGCGACGCGGCCGAAGACGCCGCCGTCGTCAAATTGAATCAGAACGAAAACCGCTACCCACCCAGCCCGAGAGCGATCAAAGCCATCGAGTCGGCGGCTACGGGCCTGGCGATTTACCCGGAATCCACCAGCCGTAAGCTGCGCGAAGCCGCGGCATCGGTCTACGGCGTGCCTGCCGACCACATCATCGCCGGCAATGGCTCCGACGATATCCTCCGTATCCTCTTCCACTGTTGTTGCAACCCGGGGGACGTCGCCGTCGCCTTCCACCCGACATACAGCTACTACGCCACCCTCGCGGCCATGCATGACGTCCGCTATCGGTTGGTCGACTTCGAGGGAGAATTCCGCCTCCCCGACAGCCTGGATCTGGACGATGCAAAATTGGTGTTTCTCCCCAACCCGAACGCGCCGACCGGCACGGTATTCCCCGAGTCGGAGATTCGGCGGCTCCTTCAGGCTGTGCCGAACGGGCTGGTGGTGGTGGATGAAGCGTATGCCGATTTCTGCGCAGTGACGGCGTTGCCGCTCCTGAGTGAGTACGACAATCTTGTCGTCGTCCGCACCTTTTCCAAAAGTTACAGCCTCGCCGGCCTCCGGGTTGGACTCGGCTTTGCCCGGCCGGAACTCCTGGCCGAAATGGAAAAGGTCCGCGATTTTTATAACGTCGACCGCCTCGCCCAAGCGGGCGCGGAAGCCGCCCTTCTCGACCAGGACTGGCTCCGCTATATCGCCGGTCAAGTCGCCGCGACCCGCGACGCCACCATCAAGGCGCTTCGGGAACTCGGCCTGACCGTATACGACAGCGGCGCGAACTTCGTCCTGGTGCGCTTCTCATCGGCGGCAAAGGCCCGCGAGATATATGAAGGATTGCACAAGCGGAACGTCCTGGTGCGCTACTTCAATACCCGTGGCATTGACGACTGCTTGCGCGTCAGCATCGGTACCGATACCGACATGGACGTTTTCAAAAAGGAAATTGAAGCCTTGCTGGAATGACTGGATTGCGCCATGCCCTGGAATAAACTCCACGCCGACGTACCGGCCTTTATCTGGGAATCCGATTCCCTCCTTAAGGCTGAGTGGACGTTCATGGCCGAAGCAGCGGCCAATGTGGGCATGGCCAAGCTTCTGGGGGCTTCGCAACAAGCGGATCTGGCGGTCGATAGCCTCGCGGCCGACATTGTTGCCAGCATGGAAATTGAAAACGAAATCGTCGACGCGTCCCTTGTGGCCGCCGGCATTCGCAGCCAGCTTGGACTCACCCTGGCGGGTGTCGAATGCCAGCCAATCGCCGACGGATGCGCATCACTCATACTCGACGTTTCGCGGCATCATTCCCGCTCCATCAGCGAAAACTGGCTGGACGGCTGGCGCGAGTTTTTCTGGCGGCACTTCAGCCTCGACCGACCGACGCCGCCCAGCCTGACTCCAGACCGACGCCGCGAACTTCGCGATTTCATCACCTGGCTGAATACCGTCCCGCCGCGCGGCGATACCGCACTGGCCAGGGCCGGTCTCGCGCACCTGTGGCTTGAAAGTATTCACCCGCTGCCGCTCGGTTCAGGCATTGTCGGGCGAATCATCGCCGAAATGATCCTTGCTCGCAGCGTTCCAGGCAATTCCTTTACCCCACTATGCACCGTCCTGCTCCGCCGCCGTATCGAGTACCACCGCCAGGTGGATACCGCTTGTCGTGACCGCGACGCCACCCAGTGGCTGTTGTGGTTCGCCGCCGCGGTTATCGAAGCAGGCAGGCTGTCCCGGGCTCGGTTGGAATTGGCCATCAACCGGGAACGGTTGTTGGAGTCATTACGTGAGGAGATTTCCGGGCGTCAGGAGCGGGTTCTCCTGGACATCTTCAGCCTGGGCGACGCGGCGTTCCTTCCCGGTGTCTGCCCGGCCCACTATGCCGCCGCCACCGGACGCGATGTCAAATCCGTTGCCGCCGACATGGCCAACCTGACCGCAGCCGGGGCGCTCCGGCGAACCATTCGCGGCAGGACGACGCGTTACCACCTCGCCCTGCCCTCGCCCGAGGTGGCGCGGGTGGCAATCGACGACATTCTGTAAAAATCGCACTGCACCCAAATCACCCACTTTTACCGCAGCGCCGGGACGGCACGGGCGGTTTATTCCATGTGCAATCGTCCATTATACATGGCTGTCCGCGCCCCGTTGGCGGCGGGCGCGAAACGACGATTTTCGTAACCACACGCATTTCTAGGAAATTTACGCTTTTTTGCTCAATCATGCGCCGCCTTCCTGCCGATAAGAACATCTGTAAAAGAGTCGTTCTATGAACCGCATTCCGGGAAAGAGTGGGACGCCGGCGGAGCCACCCGCGCCGGCGCTGACCCGACATTTACATCCAAGGAGAGAAGGCCGTGTCCGAAAAAACCATGTCCTCAAAAGTGGCTGTGCCGCGCGGGACGAAGTTTCGTAAAATCAATATGTCGCGCAAGGTCGCGCATTGCCCCCGCTGCAACGAGCTGTCCAAGCGCCACTCCATCGGCCGCCGCCGCCTCCGCGAAGTCGGCATTTCCGGCCCGACCATGCTGGAGGTGACCTATTCCAAGCACTATTGCGAGAAGTGCCGCAAGCACTTCTCCCTCCCGATGGACCACCTCGCCCTGCCGTCGGGACGTTTTACCAACCGTGTCCGCCGTACCGCGGTCGACCTGGTCATCAAACAGGCCCTGACCCTGGAAAAGGCGACCCAGCGTATGCGCCAGAAATACTACGTCCACGTCCCGCCCACCACGCTGCACGATTGGGTCGTGGCTGAACTGACCCTCGCGTAGGAATACGCGCCCGGGTCTTGGCATTCCTCCTCCCCGTAATACAGTGCATAGCCGGACCGATCCCGCAGGATCGGTCCGGCTTTTGTTGTTTACGGGAAGGGTGTGAATTCATACGATGTCAGTTTGATTTGAGGAGGCTTTGCAGGAAAAAACGTGGACACGCCCGACGTAACGAATCACACCGCCGTTCCGACCGACATTCCGGGTGAGGTGCTGGCGCATATCGAGAGCGCCATGCTCAGGGACCGCCCCGGCCTCGGCCGCGAGGCGGTGCGGCTGCGCGCGGTCAAACGTCCGGGCGATAAGGAAGCCTCAGAGGGCCTGCGCCTGTGGGAGCTGTTCGACAACTCACGAAAACTCCGCGCCGCCCGGGCCGACCGCCGCCCCCTCGCTATCGAATATTCTCCAGACCTCACCATCAGCGCCCGCCGCGACGAAATCGCCGCCGCCATCCGGGACAATCAGGTGGTTATTATCGCCGGCTCCACCGGCTCTGGCAAAACCACGCAACTGCCGAAAATCTGCCTCGACCTCGGCCGTGGCGATGTCGGCCATATCGGCATCACCCAGCCCCGGCGCATCGCCGCCATGTCGGTCGCCACCCGTGTCGCCAAAGAGCTGGGTTCGCCCTTGGGCGACGTCGTCGGGTTTCAGATCCGCTTTATGGCCCGCACCAGACCGACAACGCTGGTCAAATTCATGACTGACGGCGTCCTCCTGAACGAACTCCGCCGCGACCGGGAACTCCTCGCCTACGATACCGTCATCCTGGATGAAGCGCACGAACGCAACCTCGACACCGATCTCCTGCTCGGCTGTATCCGCCGCATTCTGCCGTCGCGGCCGAACTTCCGCCTTATCGTCAGTTCCGCCACCCTCGATGTCGAACGTTTCAGCGAGTATTTCGACGGCGCGCCGGTTATTGCCCTTGAGGGCCGCACCTACCCGGTCGAGGTCCGCTATGCCCCGCCCACCGACGACGAGGACGACGATCCCGATCTCGACGTGATGATCCTCCACGCGGTCGAGGAACTCGTCCGCGAAATACCAAGCGGCGACATCCTCGTTTTTCTGCCAGGTGAAGCCGATATCCGCGAGGCAGCCGACACGCTGGCCCGCTCGGGTCCGAAGGAGTGCCTTATTCTGCCCCTGTATTCCAGGTTGACGCCGGAGGAACAGGGACGCGTCTTTCAGACAACCGACAGGCGGAAGATTATCCTCTCCACCAACGTCGCCGAAACCTCTCTCACCATTCCAGCCGTGCGCGCCGTCATCGACAGCGGCTTGGCACGGATGAAGCGCGTTTCAGACAAGGCTTCGGTCGAGCGGCTACAAATTGAGAAAATCAGCCAGGCATCGGCTGAACAGCGAAAAGGCCGCGCCGGACGCGTTGCGCCCGGTATTTGCGTTCGCCTCTATTCGGAGACGGATTACCTGAAGCGCGCCGCCTTTACCGATCCGGAAATCCGCCGCGCCTCCCTCGCTTCGGTGATTCTCCGTCTTCGCCATCTCGGCCTTGGCGCGGTGGAGGATTTTCCCTTCCTCGACCCGCCGCAACCGTCGCGAATTCAGGAAGGGTACCGCGAACTGGCCGAGTTGGGCGCGCTCGACGACAAGCGGGTCATTACCGCTTCGGGCAGGCGCATGGCCAACCTGCCGGTGGAGCCGCGCTTTGCCCGTATTCTCCTTGAGGCCCGCCGCACTGGCGCGCTTGAGCCGGCGCTCATTATCGTCAGCATGTTGTCGGTGCAGGATCCGCGCGAACGGCCGACGAACAAGAAAGGCGAAGCCGAGGCGGCGCACCGGCGTTTTCTCCACGGCAAATCCGATTTTCTCAGTTGGCTGCAATTGTGGAAATTTTACGACGACGCCCTCGCCACCCTGCCGTCAAAGTCCCAGGCGCGCAAGTTCTGCCGCCAGAATTTCCTCAATTACCTGCGCATGCAGGAATGGCGCGACATCCACCGCCAGGCCGGCGACATCATGACCAGCGTGGCGGACAAGCAGGAAAAAGTAAACCCCGCCGCTCTCGCCTCCGATAAGGACGGCGGCTATGCGCGCCTCCATAAGGCGCTTCTGGCCGGTCTTCTCGGCCGTATCGGCAAACGTTCCGACGACGGCGACTATCAGGGCGCGCGCGGCGTCCGCTTCCTGCTCTGGCCCGGTTCCGGTTTGGTGCGGGCGGCAAAGGATCGGCGTGACGCCTCGCGCGAGGCCGGTGATCTCCCCAGCGAGATCCGCCGCAAAGGATCGCTCCCGGCATGGGTGGTAACGGCGGAATTGGCGGAAACGAGCCGCCTCTTCGGCCGGGGCGTGGCGGAAATCGATCCGTTGTGGGTGGAGGAATTGGCGGGACCGCTGGCCAAGCGTTCCTACTCCGAACCCTATTACGACGCCAGGTCCGGCTTTGTCCGCGCCAGAGAAAAGGTCGAGGTCTATGGTTTGCCTGTTGTCGAAGGGCGGCGGGTGCACTACGGTTCGATTAACCCCAAGGCGGCCCGGGAGGTCTTTATCCGCCAGGCCCTGGTGGAAGAGGCACTGACGGCGAAGCTGGCGTTCTACCAGGAAAACGTCGCCCTGGTCCGCTCCGTCGCCGATATCGCCCACAAGGCGCGCCAGCCGCTGATGGCCAGTACCGAAGCCATCTACCGCTTTTATGACGAGCGGATTCCGCCCGACGTGAATAACGACCGCGCCTTGGCGAAATTTTACTACGAAGAGGAAAAGAACCAACCGGGCTTTCTCCGCCTCACCCGCCAGTACCTGATGGACAATCCGCCGGACGGTATAACCGCCGACCGCTTCCCTCCCACGCTTGAGGCGGGCGGACGGCGCTATCCCCTGACCTACCGATTCCACCCCGGCCATGCCGAGGACGGCGTGACCCTGACTGTTCCGGTTGCGGACATTCCCAACCTGCCTGCGTGGCGGCTGGACTGGCTGGTGCCGGGACTCATCGGGGCAAAGGTGGCGGAATTGCTGCGTACCCTGCCGAAGGGAGTTCGCCGCGACCTCACGCCGATACCGGAGACGGCGGCGCAGCTCGTCGACCGACTTGGCCCGCCCGACAAGCGGTTGACCGACGCATTGGCCGAAGCGGCCTTCAAAGTGGTGGGAGTGCGGATACCGGATGATGCCTGGGACGAAAAGGATCTGCCGGCGTTTCTCCGTATGAACATCCGGGCTGTCGACCGAAACGGCGTCACGGTGGGGATGGGGCGGGATCTCGATCAACTTGCCGAAAGTTTGAAGCTGGCAGCCAGGAGCGCGTTTGAGAGCCTTGACAAAAACCTGCACGAAAAGACCGGCCTTGACGCCTGGACCTTCGGCGATCTCCCCGAGCGGCTGGAGATCCGCTCCGGAACCGGCGCGGCCGCTTTCCCGGCTCTGGTGGATGAAGGAAAGACCGTCGGCATCCGCCTTTTCCATACCCGGGACCAGGCTGACGAGGCAATGCCGGGCGGGTACCGGCGGATGGTGTACCTCACCCTCGGCCAATCCATCGCCAAGCTGCGGAAAGATATTCGCCTGCGCTTTAGTGCCAGGGCGGCCGCCCTTTCGCAAACCCTCGGCGGCGGCGGCGATGTGCTGGCTGACGAGGTGTTGGCGAGCGCGGTGGACGAAGTGTTCGACAGCGCCCATCCGGCCCGGACGCATCGGCTGTTTCTCGAACGCATTGCCGCAGGGAAGGAACAGCTTTATCCAGTCGCCATGGAACTGCGGGCATCGGTGGAAGAGGCATTTTCGCAGGCCGCGTCCATCATCCCCGGACTGGGCCGTCCGCCCACGCCCGCGCATGCCGATTCCTACCGCGATGTTCTGCGCCAGTTGGAGTCGTTGTTATCGCCGGGGCTGCTCCGGTTCGTCACGGCCGAGCAAATGCGCCAGTTGCCGCGATTCGTCGCGGCGGCCGAGCGCCGCCTTGAGCGCATGAACTACGCCCTGGGTAAGGACAAGATGCGGCTGGCCGAACTCTACCCCTATCGCGAGCGGTACGAAACCGCGGCCAACAGCCGCCTCACGCCCCGAGAGGCGCGGCTGTTGATTGAGTACCGCTGGTTGTTGGAAGAGTGGCGTATCGGCCTTTTCGCCCAGGAGGCCGGGCAAAAGAGCCTGGGGAGCGCGAAACGGTTGGACGAGGCGTGGCGGGTTTTTAAACAAGCCAATCAGCAATAAGTATCGATACGGCCGATTTTCATGAACGCTTTTGCTGCCTTGCCATAGAATAGGCGGGCGACTGCAAACGTTCCGTCAGGTCAAACGTGGTAGTGATGGCGGTTACGCAACCATGGAGATTATGGTCCCATCGGGGAATTTGAAGTCGAGGAACTCCGGCTTCGCATCGTCGGCGAAAATGCGTCCGACGTCGGAAAGGATGGTTGTGGTGATTTCGGACCAGTCGCGGCCCTCGACATAAGCCGCCCAGTCAAGGCCGTGAACCATGAAACAATCGTTTTCGCCCCTGTTCACCAAGAAAGAAAGCCTCTTCATGATTGACCCTCCTTGTGATCTCTTACTTATATTATCGTCCCCTGCTGCACCGATCTTGAGGGTTTTGTCGTTTAACGTAGAGTTGCGCGGCCCCACGGCCGATACAACCAGAAAGGCGCTCGGCGCTAGAGGAGAGACAGCATGAAAGGCGTTTTCCTGGTTATCGAAGGCGGTGACGGCAGCGGTAAGTCCTCGCAAATTACCCTGTTGAACGACTATTGCAAAAAGACCGACAAAAAGGTCAAATCCATCCATTTCCCCCGGGTCACGGCCAAGCCGTACGGCCAGATGATAGCCGAGTACCTGCGCGGCGAATACGGCGCGGTCGACGTCGTCAACCCCAAGCTGGCCGCCCTCCTCTATGCCCTGGACCGGCAACAGGCGGCGGCACAACTAAAAGACATCATCGCTTCCGGCCATACCCTTATTGCCGACCGGTACATCTTTTCCAACATCGCCTACCAATGTGCGAAGATTGCCGACGAAAAAGCCAAGGCCGAACTGGCGGATTGGATAGAAACGCTCGAGTACGGACACCACGGCATTCCGCGCCCCGACCTCACCCTGTACCTGGACGTGCCGCCCGAGTTCTCGCGCTCGAATCTTACGAGCGGTCGCAAAGGATCGGACCGCGATTATCTCTTGGGGCAGAAAGATATTCATGAAGCGGATCTCAACCTCCAGGATAAGGTGAGGGAGGAATTCCTCCGCCTTGCCAAAGCCAGAACCGGCGAGATTGGCGTGGTCGATTGCCGTGGCGTTGACGGCGGCATTGCCGACCGGAAAACCATCCACAGCCGTATCGTCGACGCACTCCGTTATTATGGGGTGGTGGCCAGGTGAGTACGACCTTTACCATTATCCTGCGGCAATTGGTCGTTCCCCACGGCGAGAGCGAGAGCAAGCTTGCCGCTCGCGCCGCAACGCGAATTGGTTGCAAGCCGGAAGACATCGTGGCTATCCAGCCGGTGCGGCGGTCAATCGACGCCCGCAAGCGGCGCGGCAAAGCGGTCGATGTCTATCATGTCAGGGTGGAACTGCCGAATCACCTGCGGCGACTCGGCCGTAAAGCAACCCATCTCGATGTCGTCTTCGAATCCGGCGGGCCAAACCTCACCCTTTCCCTTACCGATCCCGCACCTGTACCAGGCGTCAGGCCGGTCGTGGTCGGCGCCGGTCCGGCAGGCTTGTTTGCCGCACTCAGATTGGCGCGGGCGGGCTGGAAGCCGCTCCTGCTTGAGCGGGGCGACTCTATCGACGACCGGCGCGGCGTCGCGGCCGCGTTTTGGCGGAACGGAACCCTGGACCCGGAGAGCAACGTCCTTTTCGGCGAGGGCGGCGCGGGCTTGTTCTCGGATGGCAAATTAAACACCCGCCACAAGGATCGTGAAGGCATGGCTGCCATCCTTGCCGCCATGGTCACGGCAGGCGCGCCGGAAGACATTCGCCTCCAGGCCGCCCCCCATGTCGGCAGCGATCTCCTGGGGACGGTTGTTACAAACATCAGCAAGGAAATCCGCGACTGGGGCGGCGAAATCCGCTACCGGACGGCGGTGACGGATATCCATGTCGAAGACGGTCATCTGCGCGGTTTGACCATCAGGTCCGGCGGAAAAGACGAAAGCATCGACTGCGGCGCGTGTATCCTCGCCGTTGGCCACAGCGCCAGGGATGTGTACGAAATGCTGGCGCGCCACGGTATCGGCCTCGAGGCAAAACCCTTTGCCGCCGGGGTGCGGGTGGAGATGCCGCAGGAACAAATCGACAAGTCGCAGCGGAATGGGCCATTTAAACCAGGTCCGGGCGAGGCGGCATCGTTTCGCCTGTCGCGCCCGCCGTCCGATGACGCCGCGTCGTGTTACACCTTCTGCATGTGTCCCGGAGGGCTGGTTATCGCCTGCGCTTCGGAGCCGGGCAGGCTGGCGGTCAATGGCATGAGTTACCACGCCCGCGCGGGCGAATTCGGTAATGCCGCCTTCCTGTCGCCGGTGGCGCCCGAAGATTTCCCGGCCGACGATTCCATCCACCCCGCTCTCGCCGGCGTCGCCTGGCAACGGGCGTGGGAAGAAAAAGCGTTCGCGGCCGGAGGCGGCGACTACAGCGTTCCCGCCAGCACCCTGGCTGATTTTGTCGCTGGGAGGTCGGGGACGCTGCCCGACCGGATCGGCGTTGCCCGGGCACGAGCGGCGGATCTGCGGCCGCTGTTGCCTGAACGCATTGCCGCCACCTTGGCGGAGGCGGTGCCGGCGATGCTCAAGCGCCTGCGGGCGGTGCGGCTGGAGGAGGTCGTCCTCTATGCAATAGAAACCCGCACCAGTAGTCCGGTGCGGGTCTCACGTGGCGCCGACGGGGCGACGCCGGAATGTTCCGGGCTCTTCCCCGCCGGCGAGGGATCCGGCTATGCCGGTGGCATCATGACCTCGGCGCTAGATGGCTGGAACGCCGCCGGTAAGGCCATGAACAAGCGGTAAAATCAGACCCGCAGTTACGATTTCTTTGCGGGGTAACGGCTCGGTGCTAGCCGTGGCTGAATGGCAGCTCAACCACGGCTTCAAGCGTGTTTTAACTTGCGCGCCGCGAACAAGACTATGCAGGCACCGACGATGCCGATCAAGATTTGACCGATCAGGCCGTAGCCGCCCATGCCAAACAGCGAAAACAGGAAGCCGCCAACCACGCTGCCGACCAGGCCGAGAATAACGCTCCACAACAGGCCTAGGCCGCCCGGCCCCATGATGCGATCGGCGATAAAACCGATTATCAAACCAATAATGATAGTGGCAATGATGCCGTAACCCGGTGTGGCGACGGCACTGCCCGCTCCAACATAATCCATGCGTAATCTCCTATCAGGTAGTTACCCGCCCCGGCGGCACCTCCACCCAATGCGTCTCCCCGGGGTTCGCATTAACTCAATGCGTTAACTATCCCATAACTGTCGCCCGATTTTTTTTTCCCGCCCTCAAAATAATGCTTGCGGAAGACGGTTGATATTGTATATTGGTATTGCGTTACCTATTTACCACTTTAACCACGCATTTCGTAATTACTCTGGAGGCTGTTGGGGCGGCTTTCCGGACAGACAACAGAAACGCCCGTGCCTTACCGGCCGGTACGCAAGGAGATATGTAATGTTTTGCTATCAATGTGAGCAGGCCGCCGCTGGAAGCGGCTGCAGCAAGAGGGGTGTTTGCGGCAAGTCAGCCGAGGTCTCCGACCTGCATGATCTGCTGGTGGAGGTGGCGGCGGGCGTGTCCGCCTATGCCCGCGCCCTCCCGGGTGACGAAATGGAAGCGGGGCGCTTTGTCGTCCAGGCGTTGTTCACCACCGTCACCAACGTTAATTTTACCGACGAATCCGTCGCTGAATGGGTAAAAAAGGGCATCGCGCTGCGTGACCGCCTTGCCGAAGCCTACGGCCGTCTCCCCGATGCATCGAGAAGCGACCCCCTGCCCCCATGCGCTACCTTTGTCCCGCCGGAGGATATCCCCGGTATGACCGAAGTAGCCATCCCGTTCGGGATTATCGCCAGGCAAAAACGCCTGGGCGAAGACAAGGCCGGCGTCCTCTACATGGTCATTTATGGGTTAAAGGGCGCGGCGGCTTACATCGACCACGCCTACCGCCTTGGCGTTGAGGAACCGTCGTTGTACCGGATGTTCCACGAGACGCTCGCCCTCACCTGCTCCGAACCGGACGATATGAATGTCCTCCTCCAGGCCGCTCTCAAGGCTGGTGAAATAAACTTGAAGGCGATGGAGCTCCTCGATACGGCCAATACCTCCAGATACGGCCATCCCGAGCCGACCTCGGTTCGGGTGACGCCGGTCGCAGGCAAATGCATCCTCGTCTCCGGCCACGACCTGCTGGACCTGTACGACCTCCTCGTCGCGACCGAGGGTAAAGGTATCAATGTCTATACCCATAGCGAGATGCTGCCCTGCAATGCCTATCCGGTTATGAAAAACTTCAGCCACCTGGTTGGCAACTATGGCGGCGCGTGGCAGGAGCAGCAGCGCGAATTCGCCGATTTCCCCGGCCCGATACTCTTGACCACCAATTGCCTTATGCCGCCGCAACCCTCCTACAAGGACCGGGTGTACACGACCGGCCTTGTCTCCTTTCCAGGGGTGAAACACCTCGAAAACGGCCAATTCCAGCCGCTTATCGATGCCGCTCTGGCTCTGCCGGGATTTACGGAAGACGCGCCCGAGCACCGTATCACCATCGGCTTTGCCCGGAACGCCATCCTAAGCGTGGCCGATCAGGTGGTCGAAGCGGTGAAGGGTGGATTGATTCGCCACTTCTTCCTTATCGGCGGCTGTGACGGCGCCAAACCGGGTCGTAATTATTACACCGAGTTTGCGGAAAAGACCCCGATGGACACGGTTATCCTCACCCTCGCCTGCGGCAAATACCGCTTCAACAAGCTGGATTTCGGCGATATCGGCGGCATTCCGCGTTTGCTCGACGTCGGCCAATGTAACGATGCCTATTCCGCCGTTCAGGTGGCGGTGGCCTTGGCGAAAGCGTTCGACTGCGGCGTCAACGATTTGCCGTTGTCGTTCATCCTTTCCTGGTACGAGCAGAAAGCGGTGGCGATTCTGTTGACCCTGCTGCATTTGGGCGTCAAAAATATCCGCCTCGGCCCGACCCTGCCCGCGTTCGCGACGCCTGCGGTGCTGGAGGTCCTGGGATCCACTTTCGGTCTCTCACCCATTACCACTCCGGATGAGGATCTGGCGCTCGCTTTGGGTGCTCTATCGTAATATGCCACCTACTACCCACCACCGATAACGATGGCGGCCGCATTGGCCGCCATTTTTCATCTCGTCACCATCTCCAGTGCCGCCTCGTAGGCGTCGTATGTGTGCTGATCGAACAACACCATCCGCACCAGCGATGGGTGATCATTACCGGCCAAAAAAGCGGCGATCTCGCGTATCGCAATCATCGCAGCCTCCTTCACCGGATATCCATAGATACCGGTGGAAATGCTGGCAAAGGCGAGGCTCTTCAGCCCATTGTCGCGGGCAAGCTCCAGTGCGGTTCGGTAGCAGGAAGTTAACAGGTCGGCCTCGCCATGCCCGCCCCCATGCCACACCGGTCCCACTGTATGGAGCACATATTTGGCAGGCAACCGTCCAGCACCGGTGATGACAGTCTGGCCGGTCGGACACCCGCCAATGGCGCGGCACTCCTCCAGTATCGACGGGCCGCCGGCGCGGTGAATCGCCCCGTCCACGCCGCCACCGCCCGCCAAGGCGGCATTGGCGGCATTGACGATGCCGTCCACCGCTTGTGTCGTGATGTCGCCACGCACCAATTCGATACTGCCGTTGCCGCTCTCTACGCGCATTGGATGCCCTCCCATGCCTGATCCCGGCTCACAAAAAAGTTGCCCCGCCTGGTGGAAAGGGTTAGAATGCTGGTTTCGCTTAAAGTTGGGCCACCAGGAGACTCACCCATGCCGGACCGCACCCGCATTTTACACCTCGTCGCCCACGACGGCAATTGGGAACCCTTTATCCGCATTGCCTCGCTGGCCGCGGCCCTGCGCGAACACGGTTTTCATTCGCTGGTGGCTGCACCCGATCACTCTCGCCTCTGGGAATTGTCGGAAGCGGCTGGGGTGGAAATGCTCGACTATACCCTCACCAGTAGCTTCAACCCCCTACGCTGGCGCGAGTTGGGCAACCTTATCAAATCGGCCGACGTCGGCTTGGTCCACCTCCATGATCGCGTCTCGGGGAAACTTCTCTCCTGGGCGCGCATGTTCGCGGGGAGCATCGCCGTCGTTGCCACCCGGTACGAAATCGAATCCTCCTATGGCAACGCCGACTATGGGAGCGGAATCGATTGTGTCGCCGCTCCTTCTCACGTCATGAAGAAGGAATACCTGGAGAGTGGTGCTCCCGAAGACAAATTGGCTGTCGTCTACGCCGGCATCAATATCGCCACCGCCGACCGCGCCGGCGAGGAACGGGATGTGCTCCGCGCCACCTTCCGCCAGCAGTATTGCCCGGATAAGGAAAAACCGCTTTTCCTTATCAACATCGCGCCGCTGGATGAATCCTCCCACCAGATGGCTCTGTTGGAGGTTTTGCCGGATATCCTGGCCGCCCGTCCCCAGACTCACGCCGTCATTATGGGCGAGGGACCGCTCCTGGACGATCTGCAACGCCGCCGCAAGATTCTCGCCCTTGAAAACGACGTCACCATTGTCGAACCGGACAAGGCATACCACCGCCTCCTCGCCGCTGGCGATTGTTATGTCGCCATGAGCGCCGACGACGGCGCCGGTCTGATGGTTCAGGCAGCCATGGCGGCTGGACGGGGTGTTGTCGCCACTTCATCCGGCTGTTATGCCGAGTTGGTGGACGACGGGAAGACGGGTGTGGTTGTGCCCCGCGAAGAGGTCAAGGACGCGATTATCGACATGCTCCAGAACCGGACCCGGCGCGAACACCTTGGCCGTCTGGCAAAGGCCAAAGCGCAAAAGTCGTTCCTCATGGCCGATCGCGCCGGTGAAATGGCGGCGCTTTACAATCGGGCGCTTGATAAGAAAGCCACCTGATTGAAACATCAGGATGCAATAGCGGATAAAAAAGAACCTGCGTGATGAGCGCAGGTTCGTTCTGTATGTAATGGTGTTTTATGGCTGTGCTCAGCGTCCCGCGGCGAACAGCGTATCTGTCATATGATTGGCCGCACCGATTACTCCGTGGTCTTCCGACAGTTTGGACGGCTCGATGCGGGTGCGCTTGTCGATGCCGTGCATGCCCATTGCCTGCACCCGGGCGCGCAAGGATTGGAAGAAGAACTCGCCGTTGTTGGCATAGTCGCCAAAGAAGATGATCTGCCCCGGATCGCTGATGTGGATGATGTTGTTGATGGCGATAGCGAAATATCCAGCCATCTCCTCCATGACCGTCCTGCCGAGATCGTCGCCGGCGTCTGCGGCCCGACCGACATCGGCCAGCCCACCGGTGAGGTCGGCGGCGAAGACGGATGAATTGGGGAACTGGTCACGCCGCGCCACCGCGCGCGCCAGGACTTTGCTGGGGGCAACCAATGCCTCAAGGCAGCCCTTGCCGCCGCAGGCGCATTCCGCATCGTTTTTCGGATCGATAATGAGATGGCCGATTTCGCCGGCAAATCCGGTCGCGCCGCTGCTGACCTGCCCATCAGCGACCAACCCACCGGAGATATAATCGCCCGAGTTGCCAATCATGTAGAAGCGGCAGTTTTCATCCCCCCGGGCGTGGAGTTCCCCGTGGGCGAGATGCCGCCACCAGCTATCGACCTGGACCGGGACATTTTCCGGCAGATGGGCGCCAAGAGCCTGGCGGATCGGGATGTTGACGCCCCACTGCGGGAATTGATAAGCGGCCAGGCACACGCCGTTTTCAACATCGACAATGCCGTTGCACCCGACTACGGTGGCGAGGCACTGCTCGCGCGGCAGCCCCTTTTGTCCAGCCTGATCACGGAAGGCCGAGGCGATAAGGCCGACCACCTCGTCGAAAGAGACGTTATTGAGGGGAACCGTCTTGCGGCCCACCACCATTTCCCCTTTGAGGTTGACGATGGAGGTGGAAAGGAAGTCGCCCCCCAGCCGTACCGCATAAATGTAGCGGCACTCGGCGTTGAAGGAGAAGAGGTTCGGCTTCTTGCCGCCCTCTTCGGTGGAGACCCCCTTCCCCGAGTAGGAGATCATGCCCTCCTCAAGATAGTAGTCGATTATCTTATGGACCGTCATCTTGCTGAGGCCGGTGGCGCGGGATATCTCGTTGACCGAGACGGCGCCGGCGCTACGCATGAAGGAAAGGACCAACCTTCGATTTCTGAACTTTAAGGTCTTCAAGGAATTTTTAGATTCTGTTTTTATGAGCATCAACACCACCTCCGGCGTGTAGCAACCCGGGAGCGGCGGGAAACGTGCGTTTCAACCGCGACCCCACCCTGATCCATGACTAGACCGTCTAGTCGGAATGTACCAAATAAAAAAAGACTGGTTGGTCGCGAGACGTGGCTGATAAAACCTGCCAGTCTCGCTTCACTTCGTCCAGTCTCATGATACCTTGAATATTCTTTAGAACGATTGTCTTGAACAGACACAATATGATAGATGCATTCGCATGACATAGGTTGCGCAAGTGCATGAAATTTCCGCTCTATGTTGACATTTTATTTCAAATTTTCCGATTGCAAGTACTTTTATCGTTTTTATTTCTGTAAATTAATAAAGTCCACACTATCTTCTTTACAATTTCGTACAATCTGGAGGAATTTTTAAGGGATATATAGGCTCTCCCCAAGTGATTTATGGACTAAACTAATTATACCACGACATTTTCGTATACAAACTGAAGAGGGCCGTACTTAGAAAGCTTTTATTAACTTTAGTTAAGATGTCGTTGCTGGTGATAGAATAATATGGAAATATTAACGTTTCACTATAACGTAATAACCACGACAGGTCAAGCCAGGAAACAATTTTAGCCCCACGCCTTGCCACATCCATATTATGTAATTTTTACCAGGAACCTAGTAACGTATTTGGACAGAATTAATTAGCTTTAATGAGGTGGTTTTGCAGGTGGACAAAAAAACACGTCAACTACAAGAGATAGTTGACGTGTTCCAGTGCGATTGGTCGCGATTATGATACCTACCACGTTTCCGTAGTGCAAAGAATTATTTAGTCCGTGCGAAAAGTATAGTACGCTATTCTACCATCAACGTTCCACAACTCTGGAATCATTACAGAAATCAGCGGTCCACTCGCGCACCGCCACCGCCGACCAATTTCTCAACCTCGGCCTTGGTCGCCATGGTGGTGTCGCCGGGGGTGGTCATGGCAAGGGCGCCGTGGGCCGCGCCGTAGTTCACCGCCTTGGCGGCGTCGCCGAAGGTCATGATACCATAGATGAACCCGGAGGCGAAGCTGTCGCCGCCGCCGACCCGGTCGAAGATTTCCAATTTCTCCCGCATCGTCGCTTCGTGGAATTTGCCCTCGTACCAGCAAATCGCGCCCCAGTCGTTGACGCTGGCGCTTCGAACCGTCCGGAGCGTGGTGGCGACAGCCTGGAAGTTGGGGTAGGTCTTGACGGCTTTTTCAATCATCCGCTTAAAGCCGTCGATGGGAAGGGCGCTCAGGTTTTCGTCCACGCCCTCGACCTCCAGGCCAAGGCAGGCGGTGAAATCCTCTTCATTGCCGATCATGATGTCGACGTATTTGGCCAGCTCCTGGTTGACCTCGCGGGCGCGGTCCTTGCCGCCGATGCCTTTCCACAGGCTGGGGCGGTAGTTGAGATCGTAGGAGGTAATGGTGCCGTGCTTCTTCGCAGCCTTGAGGGCGGCGATGACGGTGTCGGGAGTTTTGTCGCCAAGAGCGGCGAAGATGCCGCCGGTATGGAAATGGCGGACCCCCGCCTTCCCGAACAGTTCCTCCCAGTCGACGTCCCCCGGAGTCATCTGCGAGACAGCGGTGTGGCCCCGGTCGGAACAGCCGACCGCGCCGCGAACGCCGAAGCCACGCTCGGTGAAATTGATGCCGTTCCGGACATTTTTGCCAATGCCGTCGTAATTCCGCCAGATGATGCGGCTGGTGTCAACGCCGCCCTGGAGGATAAAATCCTCGACCAAGCGGCCGATGGGGTTGTCCGCGAGGGCGGTCACGACAGCAGCCCGCAGGCCAAAGCAGCGGCGCAGGCCACGGGTGACGTTATATTCGCCGCCGCCTTCCCAGGCGGTGAACTGCCGGGCGGTATGGATGCGGACCGCACCCGGGTCGAGCCGAAGCATGACCTCGCCCAAAGAGACCGCGTCGTAGGTGCAATCTTCCGGTTTTTTATACACAATACTCATGTAGTACGCCTTTCTTGTACAGACTCTTAGCCACGAACCTTTGCCAGCATCTCCATGGCCGCTTTCGCGTCCTTCTCGATCTTATCCCAGTTGCCGGCCTTGAGGTCGTCGGACTTGCCGAGCCAGGTACCGCCCACGCAGGCGATTTCAGGCACAGCCAGCCATTCGGGGGCATTGGCGGCGGTCACGCCGCCGGTGGGCATGAAGTGGATGCCGAGGTGTTTGTACGGTGCGATGATGTTCTTGATCATGGCAACGCCGCCCAGCGCTTCGGCGGGGAAAAACTTGAACATACGGACGCCCAGCTCAAACGCCTGTTCCACTTCCGACGGGGTGGCAACGCCGGGGGTGAAGGCATAGTTCTTGGCGACAGCTTCCTTGACGATGGTCGAGTTGAAGCCGGGGGCGACGGCAAAGGAAGCGCCAAGGTCGAAGGCCTGGTGCAGGTGGTCGAGATTCAGGACCGTTCCCGCACCCAGGAACAGGTCGGGGAACTCCTTCTTCGCCTCCTTGATGACGTCGGGGGCGGCCTTGGTGCGGTAGGTTATTTCCGCTGACTTGACGCCGCTCCTGTTGAGAATCTCCAGCAGCTTCAGACCGGTTGTCACATCCTCGAGGACCAGGACGGGGACGATACCGGTGGCGCGGAGCTTCTTCGCGGTCTCCAGTTGTTTTTGCACGAACATTGACATTTTCTCCTTTTTGGAAAGAGTTAGGGCACTTGGAAAGACGTGCGCCCGGGCACGCCGGGCGTAATGTGGCGTGGGTGCAAGCCCAGTTTTCCTTATAGTAGAATCCACCCAAATAAGCAAGTGGTGAGTGAAACAAACCACGACCGGGAAAGGCAAAAAATGGACAATTTCCGTGCAGACGGCTTTACCCCCGAGGATGAAGGGTTTATGCGGGAGGCAATCCGCTTGGCCGCCACCGGCGAGGGCCGGGTATCGCCGAATCCGCCGGTCGGGTGCGTTCTCGTCAAGGACGGCCGCATTATCGCCCGTGGCTGGCACGACCGCCTGGGAGACCTCCATGCCGAAGCAATGGCCCTCCGGGAGGCGGGCCCGGCGGCGGCGGGAGCACTCGCCTATGTCACCCTAAGCCCCTGCACCAGCTACGGACGCCAGCCGCCCTGTGCAAACGCCCTCATTGACGCCGGCGTAGCCGGGGTTATCGTGGGGGCCGATGACCCGAATCCCAGTAACAGCACTGGCGTGGAAGTGCTGCGCGCGGCGGGTATTCCCGCCCGGGCCGGCTGCCTGGCCGAGGAGGCCGAATATGCGGCGCGGGGGTTCTTTTCGATGCAACGCCGCAAGCGCCCGCACCTCCTCTTCAAATACGCCATGACCCTGGACGGCAAAATCGCCGCCTGTACTGGCGACAGCCGCTGGATCTCGTGCGGGAACAGCCGGGAACAGGTCATGGATATGCGTTCCCGTGTCGACGCGGTCATGGTCGGCTCTGGCACAATGCTTGCCGACAACCCCCTCCTCACCGTCCGTGAACCAGCCTGGAGCGCCAGGCGCGGCGCGGCCCGGCATCGCCAACCCATGCGGGTGGTGGTGGACAGCGGCCTGCGCACGCCGCCTTCCTCCGCCATGCTGACGGGAGAAGACGGCGGCCCAGTCCTTATAGCCTGTGGAGGCAACGCCTCTCCGGAACGGGCGGAGGCCCTGCGGCAGGCGGGGGCGGAAGTCGTCGCGTATCCAGGCAAGAACGGCAGGGTGGCGTTACAGAGCCTCCTCACCGACCTCGGGAAGCGCGGCGTCAATATGGTCTTGTGCGAAGGAGGCGGCGGTCTGGGCTGGGCCTTGCTGGAAGCGCATCTTGTTGACGAGGTGGCGGTATTTATCGCACCTAAGCTGATTGGCGGGCGCGATGCCCCAGGACCGGTGGGTGGCGACGGCCTGCCCCGTATGGCAAGCGCGTGGCGGGTGGCGGTCCGGGAACAATCCCGGAGCGGAGACGATGTTTTTATCCGTGGCTCGGTGGTCTACGACGAATCACTCGACGGTTAGGTTGCTCAAATCCTCTTTCGGCTCCGGAATGCGCGGTCCAATCCGGCGCAGGGTATCGACAAGCACCGACGCCACCGCCCAGTCGCGGTACCACTTTCTATCGGCGGGAATGGCGTACCAGGGGGCGTATCCTGTCGAACACTTGCTCAACATCATGCCGTAGGCGGTTTGGTAGTCGTCCCAAAAGGCCCGCTCGGAGAGATCGCCTTTTTCAAATTTCCACCGCTTATCCGGCTTGTCGAGGCGCGCTTGCAGGCGCGCTTTTTGTTCATCCTTCGATATATGGAGGAAGAACTTGACGATAGCCACGTTGTTCTGCGACAGGTATTTTTCAAACTCGTTGATCTGTTCATAGCGCTGATTGATGATTTTTTCCGGATCCATGTGATGCACCCGGCGTATGAGCACGTCCTCGTAATGGGAGCGGTTGAAGATGCCGATCATCCCTTTTGGCGGCACAACTTTGTGGATGCGCCAAAGGTAGTCATGGGCCAACTCCACCTGGCTCGGCTGTTTAAACGAGGTCACCCGCACTCCTTGCGGATTAAGGGGACCAAACACCTTGCGGATAACTCCGTCCTTGCCGCCGGTGTCCATGGCCTGGAACACCACCAACACAGCGGTTTTTGCCTCGGCGTAAAGATTGTACTGGAGTGATGACAACTCGTCCGTCAATTCGGCCAGGCGCGCGCGGGCGTCCTTCTTGTCCTCCACGCCGTCGGTCGCGTCGGTTTGGCGTTTCGCCAGTTTGCCATCGTTTTTCCCCACCCGCATGGCTTGTAGAACGGATTTTGCCTTAGCCATTGTTGGCTCCTCTCTGTGGCCGCACCTTGTCCCAGTTCCACGCCCGTTGTCCGTATTTGCTCTGGTAATGGACCGAGGCGGCCTCATCCAGCGCTTCCGGCGGCGTGCAGGTCTTCCACCCCTCCGCGAGGGCGGCGGAGACGATCGCTCCGGCCACGGTGCGCATAAAATTGGGACCGCATCCATCCGGAGCCATGGCGGCAACGGTGGTGCAAAAGTCGGCGTGATCCCTCCCCTGACGGTAATCGGGTTGCTCACTTGGAAAACGGAGATAACGGGAGAGGGTTGTCACATCCGCGGTCACCAACAGCGAGCCGTGTACGAGCGCCCG
Organism: Planctomycetaceae bacterium; assembly: GCA_021205245.1. GTDB lineage: Bacteria > Planctomycetota > SZUA-567 > SZUA-567 > SZUA-567 > JAJBSZ01. The sequence goes on along the minus strand of JAJPXZ010000123.1, from coordinate 19,615 downwards.
TTCACGGCGACGCAGTTGGGCTGTGCCGGCGAGTTTACGCACCCCCTTGTCCGTCGTCACCGAAATGTCGCAAATACCAGCGTGAAATGCCTGAATTCCCAGAGATGCCAACCCCATCACAACCGGCTTCGACAAGACCGCATAGGACTGGCGAATGCCGGAACCGCCCTCCTGCCTCTGTTCGATTTCGGCCAGGTCGGCCCAGGCCTCCCAGCACAGGACCCCCGGATAGAGAAGTACCGCGCCGCCTCCGGACTGCCGCCGCACCAGGCCGACGTTTTCGTCCCGCATTGCTTCCACATCGGCCTCGACCGCCGGCACCTGGGCCAGGCCGACAGCCACCGTCACCCCTTGGGGAAGCCAAAGGGCTATGGAGACACCGTCTCCAGGTTCATCCACTCGAGCCTCCGACCAGGCGAGAACGCGGGCCGGCTCGCGGGCGGCGGGGCTGCATGAGGGGACGCAGCCGATCAGTTCGATAGGTAAATCATCCATCCTTTTTCTCACCATTTTCCATAGAGATGCCGGTCAGGTTGCAGATGGGAATAGTGAAGGCGATGCCCTTCCCTTTTTCCCGCACATTGGCTGCATCGACCACCACATTATAGAGGGTCTCGAGTTTTTCTTTCGGTGAAATTATAAGGATGATCTCTTTTGACGATTCGACCTGCAGCGAACGGAAGAAGGAAAACACCTGTTCGCCCGAACCTCGTCCATAGGCGATGGTCGCGCCGTGCGCGCCGGCGTCGGTCACTTGTTTGACAATGGCATTGGCTTTGCCGCGTTCGACAATAACCACAATGGCTTCGTATTCCATGGTATAAATCCCTCCTCTACACGGTCCGGATAATGCCCACGATCATGATTGCGGCCGCCACACCGAGGACTGTCAACCCGATGATACCGAATCCGGCTGTCAACGGGTCCACCCCTTCCAGCGATCTGGCCAGGCCAAGGGCAAGGGCCATGTTGACCGGAATGTTGACCGGGCCGGTGGTTGCTCCCGCGCAATCGAAGGCGATGGCAGCGAAGGTCTGGTTGCAGAAATATGCCAGCACCGCCAGGCCAACCAGCGCCGGGATCAAGATATAGAGAAAATTGATATTATAGATTATCTTCACGACGCCAAGGGCCATGCCGCAGGCAAAGCCGAAAGCGGTTACCATCATAAGGAACCGCGATGTCACCACGCCGACAGAGATGTTTTCCGCCTCATGTGTGACCGATGCCAGGGCCGGTTCCACCAGGGTTGCGACAAAGCCAAGGCAGAAGGCTATGACAATGATGAGCGGCTTGTTGAGCCGCACCAGCTCCGACCCGGTGCTGTCCGCCACCGGTATCAGGCTCATCTGCGCCCCTTGTAAAAACAGGAATAACCCGAGAATTGTGAAGACAATGCCAAACGTAAACTGTTTGTTGTCCTCCAGAGGCGATCGGAACACGACCAGTTTCAAGAACAGCAGCAATATCACCAAAGGCATGACGCTAAATACCACGCCCTTCAGCTCTTTTACGAGAAAGACGACAAATTCCATGGCCTGTCCTTTCATAAACGCCAATGATTTATTTTTCCGCGTTCATTATAGAATTGAGCGGGCGCGGAAGCAACGCCATTGTTTTTCAATTGCGTAATCCGACCACACACGGTATGTGGTTGGGTTTGGCATGACACTGGTCAACAAGGGGGACGTGCGGCGCGGCCGCGGGCGTTCCAGTGGTTCTTTCGCGATTACCGATCTTAAGGGAGGGTAGGCATGAGCGCAGGTAAATGTGCATACTGTGATAAGGGCGAAACGCTGGCGGCTTTCGGCATCGAGATTCAAGCTTTGGATTCCGCCACAGTGTACCTGTTCAAGGAACAGAGCCACCCCGGCCGGCTCATCGTCGCTCCGAACGCCCATGTCGCCAACCTGACAGACCTCTCGGACGCGGACCGGAACGCCTATTTCGCCGACTTGGCCCGGGCGGCCAAAGCGCTCCAAAAGGCTTACAATCCGGATAAGATTAACTACGGTGCATTCGGAGACACGGCTGGTCACCTCCATTTCCACCTCGTCCCCAAGTACAAGGACGGATTTGAATGGGGATCCGTTTTTGCGATGAATCCGGGGCAGACCTTCCTGGACGAGAAGGGCTACGAAGAGGCGATAGCGAAGATTCGGGCAGCCTTGTAGCGTCCGGCCGAACCTGAAAAATCCTTGCCTTGCCGACGCGGAAATGTACAGTATGAGCGTTCGTTCCGGACCCGTCCGGATCGTGGGTGAGGAATTCGGGCTTGTTCGCAAGCCAGTTGGAGATGTAATGGAGGACGAATACCGGTACGATTACAGCCCCCACAGTAAGTGGATTGCTCTTCTGTTGTGCTTGTTTTTCGGGGTGATGGGTCTCCACCGTTTTTATGTGGGTAAGGTCTGGACCGGCCTCTTGCAGTTATTGACCGGCGGCGGTTTTATCATCTGGGCCGTCATCGACTTCATCCTCATCCTGTTCGGCGCGTTCACCGATTCGGAAGGGCGTAAACTCTCCTAGTTATCGACGATTTCCATACGTAATGCCGCCTTGGCTCAGTGGTAGAGCAGCGGTTTTGTAAACCGCAGGTCACCCGTTCGAATCGGGTAGGCGGCTCCAGAATGACGGAAAACGGCAATGGCTCAGCCATTGCCGTTTTTCTTTGATATGGGCGGTATATCCAAGTTCTCGACAACGTGCAACGAAGCTCACCATGTCTACCACGAATCTTTTTTCAAACGATGTCTTAACATAAAATCGTTTTTGCTGTATTGTTACCATTCACAATTATTATCTGACCGTTTTTCCTTGATGTGCCAAGCATTCGCGGTTCCGCTTTGGTCGGCGGTACGCCGCTATTACCCGAATCCGCTAGGAGCAATTATGAAACGCAACCCCATCCGTCTGTTCATCGCCGCCCTGTTTGTCGCCGTTGCCATGGCCGTCCCCGCTTTGGCCGGACAGACAATAAAGCTCGGCACCACCGTCAACGAGCAGGATAGCTTCCAGATTGCCGCCGAGAAGTTCGCCGAAATCGTCAAGGACCGCACCAATGGCGAATTCACCATCGAGATCTATCCGAACGGCGCTCTCGGCGACGAACGCATTATGCTTGAAGGCATGCAGATGGGCATCCTCGACATGGGCATCATCACCAGCGGGCCTTTTGTCAATTTCGTCCCCGACTTTGGCGTCCTCGACCTGCCGTTCATCTTTTCGAATAATGCCCACGCCCACGCCGTCCTCTACGGACCGATAGTCCATGGCATCCTCGCCAAACTGGACGACGTCGGCATCAAGGGCATGGCCTATGCCGAGCGCGGCTTCCGCAACCTGACCAACAGCGTGCGTCCGGTCGCAAACGCCACCGACATCAAGGGCCTCAAGGTCCGCGTCATGGAAAATGAGGTCTATACCACCACCTTCCAGGCGCTGGGCGTCAACGCCGTTCCCATGGCCTGGTCCGAGACCCTCACCGCCCTGCAGCAGGGAACCATCGAAGGCCAGGAAAACCCGGTCAACGTCATCCACTCCTTCAAGCTGTGGGAATCGCAGAAATACGTCACCATGACCCGCCACGCCTACGCCTCGGCCATCTTCACCATGTCGAAGCGCCTCTTCGACCGCCTGCCCGCCGAAGTCCAGACCATCGTCATGGACGCCGCGCAGGAAGCCGCTGTCTACGAACGCGACTGGGTCGCCCAGAACGAAGCCAGGCAGATGGACGAGTTGAAGCAGCACGGCATGGAAATCAACGAGAACCCGGATGTGGAAAGCTTCAAGGCCGCCGTCCAGTCGGTCTACGACCGCTACCCGCAATTCGCGGATGATTTGAAGCGTATTCAGGAAACCGCCGCACAATAAGTATTTCATCCGATTTTTCCACCAATCGCCCCGACCCGTCACGGGCACGTGTCTGGAGAGTGCAGCATGGCAGCAGTCAAAGCCTTCCATAAACTGAGCAGGTGGCTCGATTACCTCTGCGGCGCCCTGTGCGTGATTTGCGTCACCGCCATGGTGCTGTTGACCGGGGCGCAAATACTCTTCCGCCTCTATCTGACCGCCCTCTCGTGGAGCGAGGAGTTGACCCGCTATCTGCTGGTATGGGCCACCTTCCTTGGCGCCGGATGCGTCTACCGGCGCATGGGCCATATCAGCGTCACCGCAATGCAGGATCTCGTCCCGCCCCGGCTGCGAACCGCCATGCGGGTCCTGTGCCACCTGCTCTGCGGCGCGTTTTTCGTCATCGCTGTTGTATACGGCCTCGACTATGTCTCCATGCAGTCGCGGCAATTATCGGCGGCGTTACGCATCCCGATGAGCCGGGTCTATATGGCCATTCCGGTGGGCTTCGGCATTATGGCCGTCCATGTCGTCGACCGGCTCCTGGCCATGTTCGATAAGGCCGAGACGAAAGAGGAGGCAGGCAAATGACCGGAATCCTCATCGTCTCCTTCCTGTTTCTCCTTATTCTGGGCGTGCCTATCGCCTTTGCCGTGGCCATCGCGGCGACGGTGGTGATACTTGTCGGCGACATTCCCCTGATCCTTATCGTCCAGAAGATGTTCGCAGCCACCGATTCGTTTCCCCTGGTCGCGGTGCCTTTCTTCATTCTGGCCGGCGACCTGCTCGCCCGGGGGGCGATTTCCAAAAAGCTGGTCGCCTTTGCCGAGGCGATTATGGGCCAAACGCGCGGGGCGTTGTCGGCCGTATCCGTGGTCGGCGGCATGTTTTTCGCCGCCATTTCCGGCTCGGGGGCAGCCACCACCGCCGCCGTGGGCGCGACCCTTATTCCAGAACTCAAGGCCCGCCATTACCGCGAGGACTCGGCTGCCGCCCTTATCGCCTCGGCCGGCTGTATCGGCGTTGTCATCCCGCCGTCGGTTCCCATGGTTCTCTACGCTGTCATCGCGGATCAAAGCGTCACCACGCTGTTCAAGAACGGTTTCGTCCCCGGCATTATGATGGGCTTGGTGTTGATCGCCATCTCCCTCAAGCAGGCACATGATCGCAATTATCCCAAGGGCACGCCGTTTAGCCTCCGGAACGCTGCGAAGACTTTCGTCACCGCGATTTGGGGCATCCTGATGCCTCTCATCATCCTCGGCGGCATTTTCTCCGGAAAGTTCACCCCGTCCGAGGCGGCTGCCGTCGCGGTGATATACGCGGCTCTGGTGTCCTTCATCATTTACCGCGATTTAACCTTTAAGGATCTGACGAGGATTATCCTGGGCAGCGCCAGGACTTCGGCTGTCATCATGATTATTATCGCCTGTAGTGGTATTTTCGGATGGGTGTTGGCGAACTGGAAGATTCCCGAAACCATCGCCCAGGCGGTCCTGAGCATTTCCGGCAACCGGTATTTCGTGCTTTTCCTGGTCTCGGTTATCATTCTCATCGCCGGCATCTTTATGGAGACATCCTCGGCGGTCATTCTGCTGACGCCCGTGTTCCTGCCGCTAATGAAGCACCTGAACATTAACCTGGTCCATTTCGGCATTCTCTTTACCGTGGGTATCGCCATCGGCATGATCACCCCGCCTGTGGCTATCAATCTCTTTGTCGCGTCGAGCGTGACCGGCATTGGTATCGAGAAGATATCGCGCGCTGTCATACCGTATCTTTTCGGGTTGATCGTGGCGTTTGCCCTCTACGTCTATTTACCCGTGTTTTTCCCCTGGATCATTTTTTAGGGTCCACGCATTCGTAAAAAAAGGGTCTCCTCCGTTATACGGAAGGAGACCCTTTTTTATGAAATCTAGATACCGCGTAAACTCTACATCCCTTCGGCTTGTCCGTCCACCGAGCTTGCCTCATCGCTTGACATGGGCATGACGGCGGCGTCGGATTGGATATCGTATCCGGCCTCGATCTGCTCAGCCACAATCTCCGGATCCACGACAGTCATGCCGTCGAGCTCGCTGGCGAATTCATCCCGACGGGGCGGTACCACTTCCGGCTCGCGCGCTGGTTGCACCTCGGGCCGTTTGGGCGGCGTGTTATCGTTGGACATTATAACCCCTTTCATGCCGCCTCACCCACCCGGGGAGCTTAGACCATGAAGAGGCCGATGTCAACCGAATTTCATAAACGTTATATGTTAATGCGTCGAACAGAATTGCCCATCCGCAGTTCGCTTGGCACCAGCGCATTCATCGGGGTCGCCCCCTTGTCGGCGATACGGCGGAGAATCAATTCACCCGCCAACTTCCCCACCCGGCCCGCATCCTGGCTGACCATGGTTGGATTTATGTAGAGGAGGTCGCGGTTGAAGATGTCGCCATACCCGGCGAAGGATACTTCGTCAGGTATGCGGAGCGCCTGCTCCTTGATATAACCTAACGCTCCAAGGGACATGGCGTTGTTCATCGCCACCAGGATGGTTGGCGGGTCGGGACGGGATAACAGCGTCCTGGCCCCTTCCCGTCCCGACTCGTTGTAATAGTCGCCTGTAAAGACCATTTCCGGCGGCAACGATACCCCGGCGGCGGCGAGGACCGAGACAAATCCGTTGTACCGCTCCGGCCCGGTGGAGATGTTTTCCGGACCGCGAATCAGTCCGATGCGACGGTGGCCATATTCCAGGACGTGGCGCGCCAGCTCGCCCGCGCCGTTGAAATTGTCGTTGCCGACATAGTCGCCGTTGAAGCCGCCGTCGATCTGGCGGGAAAACAACACCATCGGCACCCGCTTCGACAGCTCCGCCACCATGGCATCGTTATCGCCGCTGACGTTGATGATAATCCCGTCCACCTTCTTGGACACGAGGAGCCGCAACTGGCGTTCCTCCTTGCGGGCGTCGCCGTCGGTGGAACAGACGATAAGGCTGTAGCCGGCGCGCTCCAACTCGTCTTCCACCGCCTTCGCCGCCACGGTGAAATGGCCGTTCGATATGTCGGAGACGATGTAGCCGACGGCGTAACTCTTGTTGGAGCGCATGCCCCTGGCGAGCGGATCGGGGATATAGCCGATCTGCTTGACTGCCCGGCGCACCCGCGCGGCGGTCTCAGGCTCGACCGTGGACGTGTTGTTGACGACGCGCGACACGGTCGCAATCGACACTCCGGCCGCCTTCGCCACATCGTGAATAGTAACCCGTTTCGTTTCCACCAGGTATCCTTGTTCGAAACAGCGTCACATGGTGACGATGGCGTCCCAATTCGTGAAATCAGCCTGCTCGAATTCATGCAGCATGATAACCGAGAAGGTTTGGACTGTACAGCCCGGTTCCAGGTGTCCTCCCAGAGCCACCTTGTTGTCGGAGAAGGTGATATGGGCGTGGACGCGGCCGTCGATGACCAGGCCGTTGATGTTGAGGATATCGAGAGGGTAGTTCCCCTGCGGATCGTGCTCCTCGGGCGGATTGGTGCGGGTTGAGATAACGTGGTAGTGGTAGGCGCTCACCGAGCCGACGCCCGCGACGATGGCGGCGTTTTGGATGTTTTCCTTTTCGACCGCTTCCCGGATTTTGGCAAGGATATCGTCGCCGGTGGAGAGGCGGATCATAACGGTGCGTTTGGGTTGAACTGTCTGGGTAAGCATGGATTCGCTTTCTGTAAGAGAGGGTTATCGCATCAAGCCGGGCAACCACAGAATAAGGTCGGGGCAGAAGGTGATGACCGCCAACGTGGCGAGGAGCGGAAAGTAATAGGGGAGGAGCGCCTTCAGGAGTTGTTTCATGGTGACGTTGGCAATGTCGCTGATAAGGAACAGCGCCAAGCCCATGGGCGGCGTGATGATGCCGATCATGATGTTGAAGATGGTCAGGATGCCGAGGTGGACCGGATCAATGCCCGCCGCGACCAGCGGCGGTGCGATAATCGGCACGACCAGCAGGGTGGCGGTGGTCGAGTCAAGGAACATACCGACGATAAAGAAGATGACGTTGACGATAATGAGGAGAACGATGGGGTCGGTAGTGCCGCCAAGGACCAACGAGGCGAACTGTTGCGGAATCTGTTCGACAGCGAGGATCCAGCCATACAACGCCGCCGACGCGCAAATCATCAGGATGGCTCCGGTGGATCGGATGGTGGTGATGGTGGCGTTCTTCAGGTGTGTCCACGTGAGTTCGCGGTAATAGAAGTGGCTGATAGCCAGAATGTAGAGGACCGTTACCGAAGCCGCTTCGGTGGGGGTAAACCAGCCTGCCATCATGCCGCCCACCATAAGGACGGGAGCGAGGATGGCGGGCAAGGCCGGCCACAGCGCGAACATTACTTCGGCAAAGGTCGGCCAGCGGGCTGAGCGAGGATATTGCCGTTTCTGGGCGATGAAGTACGTCGTGACCATCAGGAAAATGACGCAGATAATTGCCGGGACAATACCAGCGATAAGGAGCTGGATAATGGAGACCGTCGCCACCGACCCGTAGACGATCAACGGAATGCTTGGCGGGAAAATCGGGCCGACAATGGCCGAGGACACGGTGACCGCTGCCGAGAACGGCACGTCGAAGCCGCGCTTTTTCATCGCCTCGATTTCAATACGGCCCAGGCCGCCGACGTCGGCGAGAGCGGCGCCCGACATACCCGAGAAAATCAGGCTGGAGAAAATGTTCACCTGCGCCAGGCCGCCGGGAACACGCCCCACCAACACGTTGGCGAAGTGGAAAATTCGTTCAGCCACGCCGGCCAGGTTCATAAGATTGCCGGCAAAGATGAAAATGGGGACAGCCACCAACGGGAACGAATCGAGCGCATAGGTGATTCGTTGCGCCAGCAGTCCCAGGGGCAGGCCCTCGATATAGATGTAGGCGGCGGACGGCAGGAGAATGGCATAGATGACGGGGAAGCCAAGGATAAACAACACAAAAAACGCCGCAACCAGTGCGATACCCATAATCATGATCCTTTATATTAGGCGCGGCTGCGGAACAGCTTTGCATAGAGTTCGGAAAGATGGATGAATCCGGCCAAAAGGAACGCCACCAGCGTCGATCCGAGGAAAAGCCAAAACGGGATCTGCAGGGTCGGAGTGGCGTTTTTCAGGTTCCGCATGACCGTATGGTAAGCGGCATAGGAGACGTAAAAGGACAAGACGGTGGCACTGAGTTCAATAAGGACTTCCAGGAAACGGCGCAGGCCGGCGGGGAGCATGTTCTTCAACTCGCCCATGACGATGTTTTCCTTGGCAGCGACAACCAGGGGGTAACTGAGAAAAATCATGCAGATGAGGAAGAAGCGGGTCAGTTCTTCCGCGCCGATGAACGGCATACCGATGAGGCGGAGCACGATTTGAATAGCCGGAAGCAGGGTCAGGCCGATAAACAGGGCCGCGACAACAATGGTGAGGGCCTTGCGGGCAAAGGTGGCAAGGGATTGCATAACGGAACTCCTCTAGAGGGCGCTTTGCCGGTGCCGCGCGCCACGAGTAATGGCGCGCGGCCGGTTGGTATACAGTGAGGTTACTTGATTGCCTTCATGGACTCGATAAGCGGTGCGAAGCTGGGGAAATCCTGGTTGATTTGTTTCAGGACCGACTCCTCGAAAGCGGGGATGTCGAGGCCATTTTCGGGGAAAATGAAGGTGATCTTCTTGGCGGTTAGTTCCTCGATGAGTTCCTTGTCGGTGTCGTTGGCCCATTTCAGCGATTCCCAAGCCATTTCGTCCAGCACCTTTTCGACAGCGTCGCGATCCTCGGGCCGCATGGCTTGCCAGTACTCTTCGTTCACAAACACGGCGAGGACGGAGTGCATATGACCGGTCATGGAGATGTGGCTCTGGACTTCGTAGATCTTGTTGGCGTTGATCATGGTCAGGGGATTTTCCTGGCCGACGACCAGGCCGGTCATCAGGGCGGTCGGGAGTTCAGACACTTCCACCGGCGTCGGAATGGCGGTAAAGCCCTTGACCAGCGCCACCCACAGCGGCAGCGGCACAGCGCGGAAAGGCTTGCCGGTCATATCGGAGGGGCGATAGATGGGGAAATTCGACGAAATGTTGCGGGTGCCGCGATAGATGCGGCCGATGATGCGCATGCCGCCGGATTCGATGAGCTGCTCGTTAATTGTTTTCAGTGCTTCCGAGGTCTTCGGGTCGGTAGCCTTGATTGCGTGTTCACCGTCGCGGTAAACAAAGGGCGCATTGAAGACGGCGACATCGGGGACGAGGGTGGCCAGGGAGGCGAAGTCGTGGTGACCGATGTGGATGGAGCCCATCTTGACGCCGTCGACCATCTCCTGGACGCCGCCCAACTGGCTGGCCGGGAAGATGCGGAAGCCGACCCGACCGTCAGTTGCTTCGCGGACGGCGGCGTCGGCGCGTTCGACATAGATGGTCTGGATGTCGCCTTCATTGCCGACGTGAGCGTAACGCAGCTCGACAGCGTGGGCGCAGCAGAAGGTGCAGGCGGCGAGGGCGAGTGCGGCGATTCGTAGTTTACCCATGGTATTCCTTTCCTGGAGTGATTCCTTGTAAACGTTTTCTCATTGATACACAAAAAAACCGGTGCCACGGTCATGAGACCGAAGGAAACCGTCAGTTATTGTGGTGTTCTTGGGAATAAGTCAGGGTGCAAGGGATAAAAATCTCTGTAAACGTTTTCTTGACTATACCCCACGATTCCAGTTAGTCAACCCGCTATTTCAAAAAAAAAATCCCTGCCGTCCGCCCCGCTCCGCATCCAGCGTCAGTGATGTGCAGACTCTCGGCCTTTACCACATCCCCATTCCTGTCCCAGACTTGACAAGACTTGGAGAAGTGCGTACAGTGCAGAAAGAAGGACAGTTTGTCATTGCGGTACGACGGAAAGGATCCCGGGTGCCTGATAATTCAGTATTTGACATGAACCAGTTATTGGAGTCGACGTGCGACGACCGCGAACTGGCTGCCCAAGTCGTTGGTGTGTTCCTGAACGACATACCAAAGCAGTTAACCGATCTTGACGCCGCCATCGCCGCCAATGACGTCAAAACCGCCGAGCGGGTTGCCCATTCCATCAAGGGCGCATCCGCCACGGTGGGAGGCGAAATGCTGCGCGTCACCGCCCTTGAATGCGAGCAGAAGGCTCGCGACGGCGATATTAATGGCTTGATGACGTATATCCCTGATCTGAAAAGCCGCTATGAACTCCTGAAAAATGCCCTGCTTGAAGCGGGCTTCGTCGCCGAATAGATTCTTGACCCCAGCCTCAGGAGATCCTCGAATGGACCTGACCCCAGCCAACCGCCTGGAAAAGCTCCCCCCGTACCTTTTCGCCGCTTTGCGCCGTAAAATCGCCGACAAACGCGCCCAGGGCATAAAAATCATCAACCTTGGTATCGGCGATCCCGACACACCCACTCCCGACCCCATCGTGGACGAACTCCTGCGCTCCGTCCAGGACAAGGCCGACCCGGATCGTCACCGCTACGGCTGCGACTGCCCGGTACCGCAGTTGCCCACAGCAATCAAGAATTTCTATAAGCGCCGCTATGCCGTCGACCTCGCGGATGATCAGATTGCGGTTACCTCCGGGTCGAAAGACGCCATCGTCCAGTTTTGCCTCGGGCTGTTGAATCCGGGTGATCTCGGCATCGCCCCCCTGCCCGGCTACCCGACCTATAACATCGGCCATGTTTTCTGTTCGGCAGGCACCCACTATGTTCCACTCCGTAAGCAGAACGGCTGGTTGCTCGACTTCAACGAGATACCGCCCGAAGTATGCCAGACGGCCAAACTGTTATGGATTAATTATCCCAACAACCCCACCACCGCTGTCGCGCCGCTCGAATTCTTCCGGCAGGCGGTGGAGTTCGGCCGCAAACACAACATCATGATCTGCCACGACTCGGCCTAGTCGGCAAACACCTACGACGGCTACAAGGCCCCGTCCATCTTGGAGGTTCCGGGTGCGGCCGATACGGCGGTGGAGTTTTTCTCCCTGTCGAAAGGCTTTAACATGACCGGCTGGCGCGTCGGTTGCGTCGTCGGCAATCCGTCCGCCATCAAGGCGCTTAAGACGGTCAAGGACAACATCGACAACGGCTTTATGCGTGGCATCCAATTCGCCGCCGCCGCTGCCCTCGACAACATGGAGTCCCTTGTCCCGCCCATCAACGCCGTGTACAAGCGCCGCCGCGACATGGTCGCCGCCGCTTTGGCGGAAGCGGGCTGGCCGGTGGAGGTACCGAAGGCGACCATTTACATATGGGCGCCGGTACCTGAGAAATACAACGGCTCATCCGCCGCCTTTGCGGAGGATCTGCTCGAGAAGGCCGGCGTTGTCATCACCCCCGGACGCGGGTACGGCGTCACCGGTGACGGCTTCTATCGAATATCCCTGACCTACCCCGACGATGTCATCCAGGAAGCGCTCGACCGCATCCGATCTATCGCGGGCAAGTAGTGTTGTGAACCCTCCCCCCGGCAAACGGGGGGAGTCTTGTTTGGAGGAACATGCATGGCCATGGTCTATGTGGGATTGGGTACCAACTTGGGCGACCGGCTGGAAAACATCCGCGAGGCGCGGAAAGGGCTGGCCGTCGTCCCCGACACCGATCTCCTGGACAATGCCCCTATCTATGAGACCTCGCCGGTCGGCGGTCCCGGCGGGCAGGAAAATTACTATAACACGGTCAGTCTGGTGGATACGCGGCTGGAGCCGGTCGAGTTGCTCCGCCACCTCCATGCTATTGAACGCCTGCGCGGCCGCCGTCGCGAGGGCGAAACCAGCCGCTGGGGTCCGCGTCTCCTCGATCTCGACATCCTCCTCTGGGACGACTCGGTGGTGGAGGAGCCAAACTTGACCGTTCCCCATCCGCGCATGGCCGAGCGCGCGTTTGTCCTGGCGCCATTGGCCGACCTGGACCCCGATTTCCTTCACCCGGTCCTCGACCTGACGATTCGGGAACTTTTGCAAAGGATACCCCCCGACGATGCGGCAATACGACGCCTATCTGTTTGACGCCGACGGCACCCTCCTGGACAGCCGCGAAATTATTCAGCAGTCTTTCAACCACGCCATCGCGGCGATGGGCGCTGTCCATCCGGGCCGGGACTACATCGGTTCCACCATCGGCCTCCCCATGGTCAAGCAGATTCGCCTGGTCCTGGGCGAAGGACGGGACGACAGCTTTTACAGTCAGGCCATGGACATCTACTCCACCCACATGCTGGAGAACTACCACAACCACCTTACCGCCTTCCCGGGCGTTAAGGAGGGTTTGGCTGCGTTGCACGACATGGGCAAGAAGCTGGCGGTCGTCACCTCCCGCCGCCGCCCCGGTTTGGAACGGTTCCTGGCATATCTTGGCCTGGCGGATTTTTTTGACCTGCTGGTCACGCCGGAGAGTACCGAGCTCCACAAGCCCGATCCAGCCCCCGCCCTGTTCGCGGCCGAGGGCCTGGGGGTCCAGCCCGATAAGTGCGTCTTTATCGGCGATGCGACGTTTGATATTGAATGCGGCCACGCAGCCGGGATGGACACGGTTCTGGTTAGTTGGGGCGGTATGGACCCGTCAGAGTGGCCTGTCCAGCCGGACTTGACGGTACACACGTTTGCTGAATTGCTCCCTTCCTGAGGGAGGCGAACACTTATCACGGTCACCACTACACGAGAGGCACCAATGCGAATCATCGAAGACATACACGAAATGCGCCGTGAAGCCGAGGATATGGCTGCCCGCCGCGCCGATTGCGGCCTCGTCCCCACCATGGGCGCGCTGCACGAAGGTCATTTGTCCCTGATCGAGCGGAGCAAGGCCGAGAACGACGTCACCGCCATCTCCGTATTCGTCAATCCCACCCAATTCATGCCAGGGGAGGATTATGAGTCCTATCCCCGCACCTGGGACGCGGATCTCGAGGCAGCCGAACGGTTGGGAGTGGACATCGTCTTCCATCCTTCAGCCGAGCAGATGTATCCGCCACGGGCGCAGACCTCGGTGCAGGTCCACGCCCTGACGCGTGGCTTATGCGGCATGTCGCGGGGCCAGGGCCATTTCCGTGGCGTCACCACCGTTGTCGCCAAGCTGTTTAACCTGGTCAGGCCCACCCGCGCCTATTTTGGCCAAAAAGACGCCCAGCAGGCGCTGGTCATTCAGCGCATGGTTATCGACCTCAATTTCCCGGTGGAGATTGTCGTCTGCCCCATCGTTCGGGAGGAGGACGGCCTGGCCCTGTCCAGCCGCAACCGGAACATCCCGCCTGAATACCGCGAACGGGCGCTGGCCCTCCGCGAGGCTCTCATGCTGGGCCGCGACCTCATCCGCGACAAGGAATACGATGCCTTCCGCCTCGCCAACACCATGATGGAGCGCATCCTCCAGGATGACGAGATTGAAATCGACTACCTGGATATCGTGTCCCCCGAGACTCTTGAGGAGGTCGAGAAGGTCGACGATCTCGTCCTCATGGCAGGGGCTATCAAGATTGGCGGCGTCCGCCTGATCGACAATATCCTTGTCGGCCCCGACGGCCCATGGAGCGATTGATGCCGGGCGACAAGCTCAAATGGAAGCCTGGCAACATGGTCCTTCCCGCCCCCGCCGCCTTGGTAAGCTGCGCGGGGCTGGAAGGGCCGCCCAACCTCATCACCATCGCCTGGTGCGGCAACATCAACACGAATCCCGCCATGCTGTCAATTTCGGTGCAACCGGCCCGCTACTCGTACGAGCTGATCGTGGAGTCGGGGGAATTTGTCGTCAACCTCCCCTCCCGCGCCATGGCCCACGCCGTCGATTATTGCGGCGTCGTTTCCGGCCGCGACCAGGACAAGTGGACCGCCACCGGCCTCACCCCCACCCCCATCGATGGTGTGCGCTGCCCTGCGGTTGCCGAAGCGCCTATCAGCATCGCCTGTACGGTGACGGAACGCTTACCGCTTGGGTCTCACGACCTGTTTCTGGCCACGGTGGAGGGGGTCATGGTCACCGCCGACCTCATGGATAAAAGCGGTCGCTTTCGCCTGGACCGGGCGGACCTCCTCTGTTACGCCCACGGCGATTATTACACTTTGGGCGAACGCCAGGGACATTTCGGCTGGTCGGTCAGGAAGAAAAAGCCTGTTTTAGGCTTGCGAAAACGGCGTAGGTGACGTTTAATAACCGCTGATTTAGGTTTTGTGAACGGGAGATGGGCTGAGGGCCATGTCCGTTGTCGGCTTTGGCAAGAGGGATGCCGGGACGGCGGGAGCGGGCGGGTTCTTTCGGGGAGGAAATGAATGGCGATATTTAAAGCATACGACGTGCGTGGCACGTATCCGGACCAGGTCAACGAAGCCTTGTTCGAAGCTATCGGTCAGGCCGCACCACAAGTATTGAAGTGCGAATCAGCGGTTGTGGGCAGGGATATGCGCGAATCCGGCGTCTCTCTGGCCCAGGCCATGATACGCGGTCTCACCAAACAGGGGGTGGACGTTATTGACATCGGCATGGCGTCGACGCCCATGCTCTATTTTGCCACCGCCTACCTGAAGGCGGGCGCTGGCGTGCAGATCACCGCCAGCCACAATCCGGCCAAGTACAACGGCTGCAAATGGTGCCGCGAGGACGCGATTCCTGTCGCCTACGACACCGGTTTGTCCGAGATGGAAAAGCTGGTCAACAAAAACGCTTTCACCTCTGCCGCGAAGGCGGGCAGCGTCAAGACGGAGGACATCTTCTCCGAATACCGCGCCAACCTGCTGAAATACGCCGGCAGCATCAAGCCGCTGACAGTTGTCGTGGATGCCGGTAACGGCGTCATGGGCGCGTTCCTGCCAAAGCTTTTCGAGAAGCTCCCCTGCGAACTGATTCCCCTCTATTTCGAGCCGGATGGCAACTTCCCCAACCATGAAGCCAACCCCATCAAGGCCGAGAATATGCAGGACCTGGTGGCCAAGGTCAAGGAAGTCGGGGCCGACCTCGGCGTCGCCTTCGACGGCGACGGCGACCGGTGCATGTATGTGGACGAAAAGGGCGCCATTATCCCGGCCGATTTCGTCACCGCCTTGCTGGCGTCCGAGATGCTGGCCATGGACCCGGGTGCGACCATTCTCTACGACCTCCGTTCCTCCAAGGTTGTGAAGGAAGAGATTGAACGCCTTGGCGGCATCGCCAAGATGTGCCGGGTGGGCCACTCCTACATCAAGGCGATGATGCGCGAGGACAAGGCCATTTTCGCGGGCGAACTCTCCGGCCACTTCTACTTCCGCGATTTGCACTATACCGACAATGCCGAGATGGCGATGCTATCCGTCCTGACGGTGCTGTCGAAGAGCGGCAAAAAGCTGTCCGAGCTCATCGAACCGTTCCACAAGTACTACGCCACCGGCGAAATCAACTTCGTCGTCGACGATACCGCCGCCGTTGTCGCCAAGGTCGAACAGGAATACGCAGCCAAGGCGAAAGAGGTTTTCCACCTCGACGGCTTGTCGATGTATTTCGACGGCTATTGGTTCAACATTCGCGCGTCCAACACCGAGCCGGTGCTCCGTCTCAACCTCGAGGCAGATACGGCCGAATTGCGGGATCAAGCCAAGGCCGAAGTGGAAAAGGCTATTGGTGGCAAACTTGCAGACGGCGGCCATTAATCCAGGTCCATTATAAATTAAATAAAAAGCCCCCGGCGTGCCGGGGGCTTTTTAATGTAAGGGTTTGCGACATGTTCCCGCCTACCTCTGACTGGTCGCATACCGCACCTCTGTGACGATCATCTCGACTTGAATAACGAAAACCGCCTTCGTACCGGTGTTGTGCGATTTCAGGAGAAATTCAGGCAGGGTCGCGGGCGTGGCAGCCGTATCGCTGATTTTTTGCGAAATAATAGCCTTGAAGAACTCTTGCTCCTGCTCAAGCATCGGCCGGGGTTGCAGAGAGTCCTCAGGGATATTCGGCCGCCGCATTTCTTCGATGGTTGTGTCGAAAAACTCCGCGAGGCGTTGCATATGCGGTTCACTCGGGGTTCGAATACCCCTTTCCCATGGCGACCATTGTTGCGGTAGAACGCCAAAGGCCTCTGCGCAGGCTTTTGCACCACCCCGTCCAGGAAATTTTTGTAGTCTGTGACGGCGAATGCTTTGGGCTATTGCTGAACGAATTGCTTGCGGCAGTTGTGGCATGTTTTTCCCTTCACGAATTCCTCGGTACAGCCTCGCAAAGGTAAAAGGGATGCCAAACGCCGATTGCCCAACCAGGCCTGCTAGTGATACGACAAACACATGTGACAGCACCCATGGTAGGTGACCATATCGGCGACCGCCGGCACACAGCGGATTGTCTGGGAATTGACCACTTAAGACAGGCACACGGATCACAGATGAACCGCCAAGGTGCTCATGGTATTCCCATTACTTTTAAAACCTTTTGTAAGTATACCAGTTAGAGGGTACTACGTCCAGCAGCGAGTTAATAATCAACGGATTTTATAGTTTATTAATAAAAATAAAACAAATGAGTGTTTAGATATACTATGGGAATTATGTTGAGGCACAGCGGATTAAACGATATAGTCACCCGCACCAATAAAAATCCCCCGGGGTATCCCGGGGGAAATAAAAAAAACTGGCACTCCGTCAATTGGGCAAAATGGGAGGGAGGTAGGGCTTCAACCAGTAGACAAGGCGGTCATCCTTGATCTGTCATCCCTGAAGGCGAAATCCATTTCGCATGCTCCGCTTCGCCTCCGTGCCCGGTGCGGACTGTGATAACCGGTCCCGATTAAGGGTTTAGTGATAAGGCATGGCCCCTGTACGCTTGTGGCGTCTCCCTCCTCTCGATTCCAACTGTGTTTTAGCAAACACGCCGTTTCAATGCGATCGACTCGCACCCCGAAAACGGTGGGCCTGCTACGACGTGGCAGCGCCAGATACTCCTGACTCTGAGCGGGGGGTAGACTCTCCAGTCGTTCCTGCTCGCCTTACATCTTATATTTACGGAAGTAAGAGCAATAACTTTAGGAGAAAATCGAGGTAACCTGCGACATCGGTCACTGTGCGGGAGAACGAAGGGGCTGTAAAACACGTTAGCCAGGGAGCTTTCGGAGGCTTTCTGTGATACAATGCCGACTTATAACGTCGAGAAGGTCTTTGGCGATGATAGGCTTCGAGACATAGTCGTCCATGCCGGCGTCAATGCATTTTTCCCTATCCCCCTGCATGGCGGAGGCGGTAAGGGCGATAATTGGGATATGGGGATTAAGGACTCCCGACCCATGAGCGCGAATCATCCGGGTCGCCTCATACCCATCCATCTCCGGCATGAGGCAATCCATAAGGACGATATCGTAATAATTGCTCCTGAGGGCGCCCAAGGCCTCATGGCCGTTGGAGGCGACATCGACGTGGCAGCCGTTTTTGCCAAGGAGACCGGTTACCACCTTCTGGTTGACCAGATTGTCATCTGCAACCAGCACCCGCAAGTGCCGCCAGCGCCACAACGGACTGGTACGGGCGCTGATTCTCGTCAGTCCCTCCCCTTCCAGCCGCAGGCCAAGGAGGGTTTTCAGGGCTGAGACGAGCCGGTCGCGCCGCACCGGCTTCGACAAGCTGAGCACACCTCGTTCCCCTTTCTCCTCTTTTGACGCCATGACGTCGGCGTTGGCGAGCATGAGGATGGGCACCGTCTCATGGCCGAGCTTGCTCCTGATAGCCCAGGCCAGAGACTCGCCGCCGGATCCGCCCATGTATTTATCAAGAATGGCGATGTCGAACGGTTGGTTCACCGCATCCCGAACCAGTTCCAGGGCAGCGGATGCGTCGCCGGTCGCGATGACGCTGAAGCCCCACCGCCGCAGCCGCGCCACCATGACCCGGCGCAACGTCTCGTTATCTTCGACCAGAAGAAGCTTGCGGCCGCTGAAGCCGGACGGCGGCGCGCGCGGCTTTTCCACGTCGTCCGCTTTGTCGAGCTGCACGGTAAAGGAAAAGCGCGACCCCTTGCCCGGATGACTCGTTACCTCGAAATCGCCCTGCATAAGTTCGGCCAGCCGTTTTGAAATGGACAGTCCAAGACCGCTTCCGCCGTAGCGACGATACACCGACGCGCCGCCCTGATTGAAGGGGGTGAACAGTTTTGCCAGCCGCTCCGGCTCAATGCCGATACCGGTGTCGGTGACGCTAAAGCGCAGCACCTCACCATCCGTTCCGGACCCCACCGACGAGGCATGGAGGAGAATTTCGCCTTGGGCTGTGAATTTGACCGCATTCCCGAGCAGGTTGAGGATAATCTGCCGCAGGCGGTTCGGGTCGCCCCGGACGCCCGCCGGCAGGCCTGGGTCGATTTCCAGTATTAACTCCAACCCCTTTTCCTGGGCGCGCACAGCCATGAGGTCGCAGACATCCTCGAGCATGTCTGGGAGGGAGAAGGTTGTGTTTTCAAGTTCAAGCTTGCCAGCCTCGATTTTCGAGAAATCGAGTATGTCGTTGATGACTGCCAGGAGCGACTCGGCGCTCAGCCGTATCGTCTCGGCGAACTGTTGCTGGGCCGAGTTCAGTTCGGTATCGAGGAGCAGATTCACCATACCGATGACACCGTTCATGGGGGTACGGATTTCGTGCGACATATTGGCCAGGAATTCGCTCTTCGACAGGTTGGACAGTTCCGCCGCTTCGAGGCGATGGCGGTCGGTGATGTCTGTGAAAATACCTTAGAATTCGACCGGCCCCCCAGCCGAAAATTCCACCACTTGGCAATTGTTCCATACCACCC
>JAJPXZ010000006.1 GCA_021205245.1 Planctomycetaceae bacterium | reverse complement strand
TGCGGACACCCACCAGCGCGAGAAACGGGCGGTTCTGCCGGGGTCCACACCAGGAGGAGCGAAGGCACCCAACTCAATTCACAATTCATAATTCACAATTCACAAATATGGACCAATGCAACAATGCACAATGCTCCCTAAGCCATTGTGAATGAGTCCATTGCCCAATAATTGTGAATTATGCATTGTGAATTGTGAATTAGTCTAAAGTCCCCATCAACTTTTGTCGAAAACATAAAGAGAGGAGCTACCAATGGTTGGCATATTCGGGATAGGCATCGACATCGTCTCCATCGCCCGAATCACGGCAATGCGGGAAAAACAGGGCGAAAAGGGCTTATCGCTCATTTTCCTCCCGTCCGAACTGGACTACTGCCGCGCCCGGGCCAACACGGACGAGTCCCTCGCCGCCCGGTTTGCCGCCAAGGAGGCGGTGATGAAGGCGCTGGGGACGGGGTGGGCGCAAGGGGTAGCTTTTACCGGCATCGAAGTGATACGGGAGGGCGAAGGCAAGCCGGAGATCCGTCTCCACGGCGCGACGGCCGATAAGGCCGAGGCTCTTGGCGCTGGTCGAATCCACTGCAGTCTGTCTCATGGGGCAGGGGTGGCGATTGCGGAAGCACTTATCGAAAAAGCTTGTAAATAACGCGAAGGATAGCCATAACCTGTTGATGGAAAGCTGGTTAATTATATCGGGAAAAGGGGAAAAACCCTTGCGATCACGAGATTCTGCCTTATAATGGTTCAAATTATCGTGTCGGGGGAGTGGACACGGTTTGTCAATGTTTGAAAGTTTTATGACTGATAATATAGAAGCACCAGGGAGGAGGATCATGAGGAGATGGAGTTTTGCCGCAATCGTCGCGGCGTTTGTCGCTGTCGTTGCGGTGGGGGGAGCCCACGCCGTCGATTTCACCAACAGCGGCAATGCGGTGAATAATGCATTCGGCGACATTTTACGCAATGGCGGAGAACACCTCGCCAATTCCTTTGCCGGCGAAGGCTATGCCGACGTCATGGGCGCGTCCATTTCGGGCCAACGCCAGTTCCGCCGCGCCTTGCCTTCAATTTATAGCTACAGCCAGACGGCGCACTATCAGGACCGAGCCGACGCGTCCGTCTCGGGCGAAGCCTATGCCAATATCGACGGCGGCGACGTAACCTATGTCGGTTGCCCCACCACCATGTGCGCCCCCGGCAATCGTTGGGTCATGTGGGACGTCCCGTTCTACCTCCGCGAGGTGCAGAAGGAGACGGACGGCGCGCTTGGCTATACCAACAAAGTCTCCGGCTTTGCCACCGGCATCAGCCGCATGATCGGCGACACCAGCGCCATCGGTTTTGCCGTCGGCTATGATGCCCGCACCCTGGCCCGCAAGGATGGCTACCATTTCCGCAACAAGGCCGACACCCTGCACATGGCTCTGTTCGGCGGCACCAATATCGGCAACTTCTTTATCGACGGCTATGCAGGCTGGTCTCGCGCCTGGAACCGCATGGAGCGCGAAGTTGTCGATGGAACTATGAATCGTGTTGCGTTGAACAAGGACAACTTCCGGGACGACGTCTACTCGGTTGGCGTCAAGGCCAGCTATGTGTGGATTCTCCAGAACGACATGCGCATTACTCCGTCCGTCGGCCTCGACTTCAGCCACGTGCGGATGGAAGGCATTAACGAACGGAATCACAGCGGCAACGCCGCATCTACACTTCGCAGCGGCCGCAGCACCTACAACAACCTGTCGATTCCGGTCATGGTCTCGGCCAACAAGACGTTTTCGACCAATTTCCTGACCTTCCGTGGCGCGCCTGCCCTGTGGACGCCGGAAATTCGCGGCGGGTATGTTGGCGTGGTTGGCGACAAGCGGCCGGAAGTGGATTTCCGCAATGATGCCACTAACGCCAACTTCAAAACCACGGGCGCAAAATTCACCGGTTCCTACGGCACGGTCGGCGCGGGCATGAAGTTGAAGCTGGCCGACAAGTACATCTTCGCCGTCGACTACGACTTCACCGCCGGCGACAAGTACCGCAACCACTCGCTCACCGCGATGTACGGCGTCAGCTTCTAATAATCAACGCCATACAGATTTTTCAATCCACAACGCACCCCTGCAAAGGGGTGCGTTTTTCATTGCACGCGTTCCGCCATCCCCCACTCGTCTCAAAAACCCCGTCACCCCCGCGAACGCGGGGGCCCAGCGGCCAGATCAAAAAAGGAACGGTGGTACATACCCGACAACCCGTCGCCGCTCCGGTGCTGCCAATAATCCCCGCACCTACCCCCACCGTCACCCCGGCGTGCAGACCTCCACCAGCGCGCAAACGGGCTGTTCGGCCGGGGTCCACGCCAAAGCCAGTTTAGCGTTTTTGTATAAATACCGTGGGTTGGTTTGGAAAAACGCCAAAACTAAGAGCGGCGGCCGCTTTCACGGCCGCCGCTGCGTTTTTCGTTATTCCTTAATAAACAAATTCGGACTGCCGTGCGGTCTTGAGCGCACGTACTGAATCGGCCCGCGAATCGACGCGCCCAGTTCAGCCGCCGCCATCCACGGCCAGCGCGGGTTGAACAGCATCCCACGGCCAATCGCCACCATGTCGGCCATGCCGGAGCGGACTATCGTTTCCGCCTGCGCCGCTTCGGTAATAAGTCCCACGCCGATGACCGGAATCGATACCGCGTGTTTGATCTCGGCAGCCATGCCGATCTGGTACCCAGGCCCGACGTTCAGGGTCTGATCCAACGACAAGCCACCGCCCGAGACATGGATATAGGCGCAGCCAAGCGCCTCGAGTTCGCGGGAAAGGCGGACGGACTCGTCCACGTTCCAGCCGCCTTCGACCCAGTCAGACCCGGAAATACGAACGCCCACCGGCTTGCCTTTGGGCAAAGTGTTTTGTACCGCTTTGAACACCTCGAGGGTGAGGCGGATGCGGTTTTCGAACGAGCCGCCGTACTCGTCGTCTCTTTTGTTTGAGATGGGCGAGAGGAACTGGTGCAATAGGTAGCCGTGCGCGGCGTGGACCTCGACCGCGTCATACCCGGCCGCGTCGGCGCGTGCGGCTGCGGCGGCGAAGGCGTCGACGACCCGAAGGATGCCGGCTGTATCCAGCGCCTTCGGCTTCGGGAATGCGCCGCCGTAGCACAGTGCCGACGGCGCGACAAGCTCCCAGCCGCCGCGCTCGGGGGGGAGGGTGTCGTCGGAAATGCCGTCGCGGCCGCCCTTGCGGCCGGCATGGCCGAGTTGTACCGCCAGCGGCGTGTCGGAAAAGGCGCGGATGCGCTTCACCAGATCAGCCACGGACGCGGCCGAATCATCAGACCACAGGCCGATGTCACGGTTGCTGATACGGCCTTCGGGCAAAACCGCCGTCGCCTCGACGATGACCAGTCCCGCTCCCGAAAGAGCCAGCGAGCCGTAGTGTTGCAGGTGCCAGTCGGTGGCATGGCCGTCGGTCGTGCCGGAGTACATGCACATCGGCGGCACGACGATGCGGTTCGTCAGAGTGAGCGGCCCGATGGCGATTGGCGAAAAGAGTACGGACATGGATTTCCTCCATAAAAAGGTTATGAATGCAGTGTACTCATAAACTACGTTTGCGGCAGACTATTTTTTCGCCAATCGTCTCGTCCGTTACGCATGCTTAAAAACTGATTTGCAAGGCGATGTTCCCTGAATGGCTCTGTGCCCTGCTGCCGAACAACCCGTCATAGCCGAGGTGAACCTGCGTTCTGGCATTGACGGTGAAGGACGCGCCCGCGCTCACCACCGCCATGTTGGCCGGTGTTCTGACGCCGTCGATGACCAGTCCGGCGCCGCCGTCCACGAAGCGGAAGCCGTTCGACACGGTGTCCGAGCCATAGCGGTGGACCCAGCCGGCGCTGGCGTGGATGGAGGCGGTGGTATTGACCTGCCTTGAGGCGCGGACGCCAAGGGTCTGGGTCAGGTTACCCTGGTGTTCGCTCTTGGCCGACAAGGCCGCGACGTCGCCCCTTTCGGTAAAGCTGTTCGTCCAGGCCGAGTTCCAGCCCAAGCGGATAAACGGCTCGACCGAGGTCTGGAAGCCGACGTCAAAGGCGTGGCCGATATCGGCGAATGCCTGGGCGGTGTGGGCGTGGTAGTCGGAGGTGAGCCGGTCCGAAAGGATGGGCGATATCACGCTCCGCTCGGCGTCGACGTCATGGAAGCCGTAGCCGGCGCCGAAGGACAGGCGCAGCAGACCCATGGGCATGGCCCATTCGCGGCCGGCGTAAAGGCCGAAGTTGAAACTGTCGACATTGGCCTTGGAGTAGCGGTCACGGGTCTTCAGGGTGTTGTCGCCGTACTGGAACGCGCCGCCCACCAGCCACCCGCCCAGGAGCCGTCGTTCGCCGCCGATGCTGCTCCGGATGCCGCGCATGGTGGAGCGGGCCGCGTTGCCGTCGCCGCCGATGCGGTCGCTATAGCCCTGGACCTGCACCCAGATGGGCATCTCGTCCTCTTCGGCCTGTGTGCGCCCGGCGCGGCCCAGGAGGGTGTTGCCGAAGGCACGGTCGAAATCCTGGAGCATGCCACGGAAGCTGGCGTGCATTTCGCCCGAGAGCTGATCCAGGAGCGGCTGCAGGGACGTGTCGCTGGCGTTCGAGAGGATCTGGTTATACAGTCCCGAATCGCTGCCCAATGATTCAAGGCCCGATGCGACTGCGTTCTGGTTGCCAGTGGTGGCGAAATCGGTAATAGCGTTTTCATTTCGTTCGACGCGCAGCACCACGTTGTTCGCGTCCGGGTAAAGGATGGTGTGGCGGAGCAGGGCATATGTTTCGCCGTCCTTGAGGACTTCCGGGTTGAAGGTGCCGTTGACGCCGCCGGCAGCGGTGAGGATGGTCCATTCGCCGAGAGGCGAATAGGATTCCGCGCTGCCGAGGCCGATGTGCGAGACGATTGCATCGGTGACTGTCGCCTGTCCGCCGACGTTCAGGTAGTCGTTTGTATCGGTATTATTCGGATCAACCTCCACGATGAAGTGCGATCCGGCGGCGAGGGTGGCGTCCCGTGTGACGTTGAGGGTGCCGATGGAGTGGCCGATTTCCAAACTTCCGCCTTCTTCGACGACGAGGCTGCCGATTGTGCCGTTGCCGGTCAGGCGCGCGCGTTTGGCGATGGAGAAATTGCCGTCGGTGATGATCCCGTTTTCGCTTCTGGTGGCTGAACCGACAGGCCTTTGGCCGAGCGAAATCCATCCGCGTTCCAGGGTGATGTCGCCGCTGTAGTTGCTCCAGTCGCCGGTCCAGCTTTGTTCGCCCCGCACGGCGATTTTGCCGCTACCGGAGACATCGTTGTCGAACAGTTCGTCGTGTTCGAGGCGGAGCGTTGCGTTGGGGCCTACCGCCACTTCGCCTGTGCCCAGCGCGTTTTCGTGCCGCGCAATCAGCGTGCCTTTGGTATGGGCGACGCCGCCGGAGAAGGAATTGTCGGCGGTGAGGATGAGGGTGCCGTCGCCGGTTTTGGTGAGGATGTTCCCCTCCCAATCCAAGAGCCTGTCTGCCGCAACGGTGGTGTTCGTGAGTTTGGTGCCCAAGGTGAACGGGGTCGCTCCAACAATATTGAAATTGCCATGCGCGACACACTTGGTACTATCGTCCGCGCGGTCGTCATTGTTATACCATGCCAGTTTGGTGGCGACATAGAGACCGTTCGCATCTTTCACCAATCCCACGTGCAGGAAGTTTACGGTGTCTGTTTCCTGTCCGTTAATCGTCAGGTGGGACGGCCCTGTAATCGTGCCGCCTGCATGGGCAACCAGGACTCTCGCCCCATCCGGTTCGCCGGAGTGGCCGGTGATATCGAGCGCATTATTGTTAAAATCGATATCGCCGCCGGCGGATATGGCTGGAACGGTGGTGGGGTCCAGGTTCACGCTGAGGCTGCCCTCATCCAAGGTAAAGTTGCCACCCACATTGACGGAGCCGTCGATGGTGAGCGCGCCGTCGGTCGTTTTGGTGAAATCGCCGGTTCCGACAACACTGCCGACGATAGTTCCCTTATCCACCGTGATGTTGCCGTCGACGTCGAGTTTGGAGCCGGAGACCATTTGCAGTTCGTCGAACTGTTGGTTGCCGGCTGCGGCGGTGGTGGTAAATGTGCTATTTTCGTTAATGGTGATTTTACCGGTGTGGCCCGAGCGGTCACCCGCGTAGGTGACATTATCTGAAACTTCAATATCGCCTTGACCGCTGATTTTGTTCTCGAACGAACCATCGAAATCCAGATGCAGTTCCGGGGCGGTGAAATTCGTGTTGTGTTCGAATTTAACCTCTCCGTCCTTGTCGCCCAGTGCACTCGCGTTCGCTGCAATGAGTGTGCCGCCCCTGATGCTCGTGCCGCCGGTGTACTCATTGGTTCCGGTTAATCGCAATGCGCCCGAACCTTCTTTCATCAGGTTTGTACCATCCCAACCTTTGGCATTATTTGGTTGTAAATTTTCATTGTCAACAAGGTTCACACCCAGTTCGAAAGTCTCATTCTCATCGGCGATACCGAACAAGCCATTGGCCAAATTGTCAACATTGTTGTACCAGTTCAATCGGGTACCGAGAACCAGCTTGTTGCCGTCTACCTTTTTAAGGGTGATTATCATGAATCGACACGTCGGTTCTTCCACATTGGCGATGGTGATGTTCTCGGGATCAGGAATCGCGCCTATAGTTTGGGTCGTTACTATGACCTCGATTTCGGCATCACAAAGATTTGCTGCTCCAGTGAAGCCGACGATATTCAATGTGCCGCTGTTGTAGACGAATTCATTCGCTTTGATGATCGGTTTGGTTGCGTCAAGGTAAAGATCAAGTTTGCCGCCGTCCATGGTCATCGTCCCCGTCACCGTGATCGGCTCGTACAGGGACAAAGTGCCTGAGGTCGACTTGGTCAAAGACCCGGCCGTTAAATTGCCGCGAATCGAACCGGACGCTATGGTCACCGCGCCGTTCAGCGTGGCGGAGGTGGTCTGCGCTGTCGTCAATTGCTTAAACGATTGGGCCAACTCACTGGAGAGATCGCCGGTCCGCAGGTTGAGGGCCGCGTCCGCAAACACGTTTTGCCGCGCCAGGACGAGCTTGCCGGTGCCGGTTCTGGTAACGGCATTCTCCGAGACAAAGGCCGCGTCCAGATTGAAGGTGGCGGCATTTCCCGTGTTTAGGGAAAGCGGGCCGTCCACCGTGGTCTGGCCGTTTTTGCCGCTCAGGCGCAGGCCGGTGCCGGTATCGGTGGTGGTGATGCTGGTTCCCGCAGCCAGCCGCAATTCGCCGCCGGCCGCGATGGCGTTGTCGCCGCCCACGACCAGGACCGTCGGGGCGTCTTTGCCGAGGACGAAGGAACTGTTCACCCCGCCCAACGCGATGCTGCCGTTTTCGCTGGTGGTTGCGCCATCTATTGTTTCGCCAATGCCGCGCAGATGGAAGGTGCCGCCCGAGACAGACCAGTTCGTCGTGCCGGGGCCGACGTTTTCGGGGTCGTCGGCAATACGGGTTGTGCTCGCGCCGCCGAGATACCAGGTGCCGTCGCCCGTCTTGGTCACGGAAATCGTTTGTCCGGGCGCGGCCACGCCGTTGATGCCGCCGTGCATGTCGAGATATGATCCGCTCGCGACTGTAGCGATAAATTCGCCTGCGCCGTTGAAGTGAATGTCGTTTGCCGCGCCAATGGCGGTATTGCCGCGCAGGATACCGTTTTTCCCGGCTTCGATGACCAGCTCCACCTCGCTGTTTGTGAATATTGCGCCGCCGTATTCGCCTGCCGAATTGTTGACGAGGTAGGGATTGAGGATATGTAAGGTGGCGTTGCTGGCGCGGATAGCGCCGCCGGACACCACTGCCGCGTTGCCGGAGAACACGGTGGTGGCGTTGGTGCCAGAACCGCGTATGCTGACGTCGAGACCTGACAGCGCGAGCGCGCCGCCCGTGCCGGCCCGGTTGCCGGTAAAGGTGCTGCCCCGGATATGGTGGAGTTGTTTATTGATATACGCCGCTCCGCCGGAACCGGTATCGCTTGTATAGTTGCCATCGAAGGTGGAATCAATAATCGACCCGGCCATGCCGTTGTTCAGAAATATGCCGCCGCCGCCAATCTTCCCTTCATTGGCGATGAAACGGCTCTCGGTGATGTCGCCGCCGATAAGGCCGTAGGTGAGAAGGCCGCCGCCGTTGTTGGCGTGGTTGTCCGTAAATGTGGTGTTCACGACGTTGCCGCCGATACCCGCGTACAAGAAAGCGCCGCCGCCCCAGTGTGCGTCGTTGTTGTTCACGCCAAAGGCGGTCGTGTTGCTGGTAAAGGTCGAATCTTCGATTGAACCGGTGAGGCCGCCCCAAACGCTCAGGCCGCCACCGAAATCGCCGGTGGTGTTGCCTTCGAATGTGGTCCTGATGATATTACCCTGGATATTATTGTTGGTCATGGACAGCGCTCCGCCGGTATTCTGCGCGGAATAGTTGTTCCGGAATTCCGAGTCGACGACGTCCCCTATCAGGATGCCGTCGATGGTGATGCCGCCGCCGCCCGGGGCGAGGCTGGTCGGGTAGCGATTGTCGACCCGGTTGTCCAGCACCTTGGTATTTTTGATGCCGCCTTCCAAATTCTTCTTGATATAAACGGTGTAGACGTTTTGGGTGTAATTATTACTGAAGGTTACTCCGTCCAGTCCGCCCAACAGGGCGCCGCCGACATAGAGGGCCGAGCCCTTGCCGTAGGTGGCTTGGGTGGTGCCGTTGTTCACCTTATTGTTGGAGAATGTACTGTTCTGGATGCTGCCCGTTACATCGCCGCCTATATACACGCCGCCGCCCGGCCCGACAAAGGGGTCGGCGTCCGGGGCGTGGGTGAAGGTAAGGTTACTGATCGACCCGATGTTGCGGGTCGTATAGAAAATACGTTTGGCATTAGCCCCGGTGAGGACCGCGCCATTCGTTCCGCCGGAGAGGTTGAGTGCGGCTGCCGACGGCATTCGCATGGTATCGGTGAGAGTGAGGGCGTCAGGCCCGATCTCGATGGCGGTATTTGCGCCAACGGCCAGCGCGCTGTTCAACTCTGCCTCGGTGGTTACAACCGTGGCGGAAAACGCAGAGGAGGGGAACAGGATAACCGCAGCAATCAAGGCGGCCGCCGTCAGAGGATAGTAAATGTTTGTTTTAAACATGCAAATTCTCCTTTTCGTTAATAATTAACGACTAGGAGCGAGGACTTTCAAACCTTAATTTGAGGGTTTCTGCACTTTCTGGTGAGCGTTGTAATAAGTTGAGGCTCGACTTCCATTTTCTCCGTAAGTGTATCTGGATTAATGGTTACATGTTATGATTGAGAACTTGGGCGGTTATTTTTTTAGATGCGGAAGTTGGTCCAGAGCACGAAAAATATCTGCCGAAAGTTGCCGAGGGATGTTTATGATTCACGACATGGTTTGATGATGTCTTCATGATTCACATCGATACCCCCTCTGCCGATTTGACCCGAAAGCATTAGCGCAAGCATATGGAGCATGTGACCTGAAGTCGGTCTCTGGCGGGATTTTTTACAGCAGTACGGAAAATGTCTCACTTTCCATCATAATGTATTTGCCAAACCTCACTATTCTTAATGACGTGGTTGTAAAACCGACTTGACTATCGTCCGCCGTGCGGTATAGTGAATGGTATGACCAACACTCCATAAGATAGTATGCTAATTACATATTCCTATAGCCGCCGCTAGTTCGGTTTCTCTTCCCTACAATTCGATGTAATAGTACGCCGTTTCCGGAGCCATTGTTTCGACTCACGGCCTTGTCCAGAGTCACCACATGGTGACGGCGCACCACGACATGTCTGTCTATTCCGAGCGTATCGGAAGCCTGCTGCAGTATAGAGGAGAATACCATGAGAAAACCGTGCCTCGTGATCCTAGCCTTGTTGATGCTCTGTAGCGTCGGCCTGGCTGGCGAAAAGAAATTCCGCATTGCCCTGTGCAACGATTACGCCGGCAACTCCTGGCGGCAGACAATGATCGCCGACTGGAACAAGGCCGCCGCCGTCGCCATGGAAATGGGCCTTATCGAAGAAGCGCCGGTTTTCACCACCAACGAAAGCTCGGCAGCCGAACAGGCGGCCCAACTGCAGAGTCTGGTCCTGGACGGCTACGACGCCATCGTCCTCGACGCCGCTTCCCCCACCGCCCTCAACGCCGCGGTCCGGGACGTCCTCGACAACGACATCGTGCTGGTCTCCTTCGACAACGCCGTCACCGAACCCCGTGCCTGGCGGCTCGTCACCGACTTCGACTCATTCGGCATTGCCGAAATCGACTTCATCGCCGGCAAGTTCCCCGACGGAGCCAATCTCCTCGAGGTGCGCGGCCTGCCCGGTTCCTTCGCCGACGAAGCGGTGCACGGCGGCGTGGAAAAAGGCATGGCGAAGCACCCCAACCTCACCATCGTCAACACCGTCTACGGCCACTGGACCCAGTCCATTGCCCAAAAGGAAGTGGCCGGCATCCTGCCTTCGTTGCCTAAAATCGACGCGGTTGCGGCCCAGGGCGGCGACGGTTACGGTATCTACCAGGCCTTTAAGGCGGCTGGGCGCGATCTGCCCCTCATCGTCTTCGGTAACCGCTACGACGAACTCGAGCTGTGGAAAGAACTGCGGGAGTCGCAGAACTACGACACCATGTCCCTCGCTATCGCGCCCGGTTCCTGCACCGTCGCGTTCTGGACCGCGTTGGAGATCCTGCTCGGCAACGACGTGCCAAAGGAAATCCTGCTCCCGCCGCATATCATCACCGCCGACAAGCTTGACCACTATCTCCAGACCACCGAAAAGGGCGGCGTCGCAACCATCATGTACACCCAGGACTGGACCCGGCAGATGATCGATAACGCCAAGGCCGGTCTGCCCCCGCCTCCCGATCCGGAATAAGTAGCTCTTACGTTAAGCCGCGTCAGGGCAAGGAAAACCATATGGTCATCGTACAGATGTGTGGCATTTCCAAAAACTTCGGCATCTCCCAGGCACTCACCGACGTGTCGTTGGACCTTCGCGAAGGCGAATGCCTGGGGCTTGTCGGGCATAACGGCGCCGGCAAGTCGACGCTCATGAATGTGCTCTGCGGTATCTTTCCGCCCAGCGCCGGCACGCTGACGCTGGGCGGCAAAGAGCAGGGCGGAGACTACGACGTCCGTTCCGCCAACGATCAGGGCGTCTGGGCGATATTTCAGGAACTCAGCCTGTGCCTGAACCTCACCGTCGCCGAAAACATGCGGGTGTTCCATCCCGAGTTTCGCGGCTTTGGCTGGCGCAAACGGGCCGAAGCCGCCATTCTCGGCACGCTGGACGATATCTTCCCAGGCCACGGCATTCGCGGCAACGCCAAGGTGGAGAACCTCTCCCTAGGTCAGCGGCAAATGCTTGAAATCGCCAAGGCGTTTACAACGAGGAGCGGGACGCTGCGGGTGCTTATTCTCGACGAACCCACCAGCGCCCTCGATTACCATACAGCCAAGCAACTGGTCGACTACATCAACACCTTCAAGGGCGGCACGGTGTCGTTGGTCTACATCTCCCACATGCTGGACGAAGTCCTCGCCTGCACCGATCGCATCGTTGTTATGAAAGACGGTAAACTGGCAGGCGATGTCGTCAGCGCCAACGCCAGCCGCGAACAGCTCATCGACCTGATGGGCAGCGTCGGGGCCAAGCCGGCCACGAGCGGAGAGCCTGGCCGCATCTCGGTCCGCCGCAACGCCGACAAGGAACTCATCCGTCCCCGTCCAGGCGGGCAGGGGCGGGTCACCGTGCGTCAGGGCGAGATCATCGGCCTCGCCGGTCTGGCCGGGCACGGACAGACGGATCTGCTTGTCGACCTGTTCGACTACAAGAACAACCGTGAATACGCCATCGACGGCCCGCTCACCTTTATCCCGGGCGATCGGCAACGCGACGGCAATTTCCCGCTGTGGTCCATCATGAACAACATCAGCGTGCAGGTCTATCATCGCATCCGCAAGTACCGCATCATCGACCTGAAGAAAGAACGCGGCATATCCGGCCGCTGGAAAGACAGCGTCGCCATCCGCGCCTTTTCCATGGACGACAATATCCTCAGCCTCAGCGGCGGCAATCAACAAAAGGTACTGTTCGCCCGGTCGCTCGAGTCCGACGCCCGCATCGTGCTTATGGACGATCCGACCCGGGGCGTGGACGCGGGGACAAAGGAAATCATCTACCGCCTCATCGTCGAAGAATGCGAACGGGGCCGGAGTTTTGTCTGGTACACCACGGAGATGGACGAATTGAAATACTGCGACCGAGTGTATGTTTTCAAAAACGGCGAGATAGTCGCCGAGATGCCCGGTTCGGAAGCCACGGAAGAAGCCATTCTCCGCTCCTCTTTTTGATGGACACAGTAATGAAACCACTTCAAAACGAAACAGGCAGGGCGGCAAAACTGGCGGAAAGCATGGTGCCGCTGATCTCGCTGCTGGTCGTGCTTGTGCCGATCCTGATAATCCGCTCAAACAACCTCACCGCCGCACGCTACTACAACACCCTGAATCTCATGACCGGCCTCGCCATTCCGCTGACCTTGGCGACCTTCGGGCAGATGCTGGCCATGTCAATCGGCGAGATAGATTTCTCCATGGAGACCCTGGTCAGCCTTGTTGCCTGTATTGTCGGCGCGGTCTTGTCCAAGAACGTTGTCCTCGGCGTTCTTATGTTACTGGGGATTGTCGTCGTCTATATGGTCATCGGCGCGTTCGTGCATCTGAAGAAGTTGCCTTCCATCATTGTCACCATAGGCATGTCGTTTATCTGGACCGGCATCGCCGTCACCATCCAGCCGCAGCCGGGCGGAGACATCCCGCAGGTGATTGCCGACTTTATGCGCATCCGTCCCCCGCTCCTGCCGTTTGCCATCGTTGCGGCGGCGGTCCTGGCGCTGGTCGGCCATTTTCTTCTCTTCAAGACGAATTTCGGCATTCTCGGCCGCGGCGTGGGCGGCAATGTCAAGGCGATTCAGCAGGCAGGGCATTCGGTCCTGCGTATCCGCATTGCGGTTTTTGGGCTGGTTGCCGTGTTCGGCATACTGAGCGGTATCGCCCTCGCCGGTTTGACCACCAGCGCCGATTCCCATTTGGCGAAAAACTACACGCTCCTGTCTGTCGCCAGCGTCATTCTTGGCGGCGGATCGTTTGCGGGCGGCAAGGTCTCGGCGGTGGGCGCGGTACTGGGGGCGTTCTCCATGTACCTGGTCACCAATTTGCTGATGGCGATGAAAATTTCCCCGAATTGGCAGGCCGGCGCGCAGGGCGTGATTATCCTGCTCGCTCTCTATATCGGCGGCGTTTTCAAGTGTAGAGGCAAGGTCCGTTTTATCTAACACATAAAGGCAGCACCGTGACTATATTCACCGCGTTGGCAGAGAGAAAATGGCTGTGGTCGTACATCGGCGTGGTTGCCGTGTTCGCCATAATCGCGGCGATTTCGCAGAACTCCCTGCTCACCCTCTCCGCCTCCATCACCTTTGCGTCGTTCTATATCCTCGTCGGCCTTGGGCAGATGCTGGTCATCACCACCGGCCCCGGCAACATTGATTTGTCGATTCCCAATACGATCGGCTTTGTCGGCGCACTCTCGTTCAGCATCATGAACGAAGCCAACGCCAACATACCGCTGGGCCTAATTGTCGGGCTGGTGGGCGGGGCGCTGGTAGGTGTGTTCAACTACGGATTGATTCGCGCCATCCGTATGCCGCCGATGATCGCCACCCTTGCATCCAGCCTTATCGTGCGCACGATAACGATCATCTATTTTCGCGGCATGCAGATTAAACCGCCCGACGGATTGGCGTGGTTTGTCAACCTCCGCCTCCTCCACATACCGGTCATTTTTCTCGTCGCGGTGGCGGCGGCGCTGGTTATTCAACTGGTGCTGGCCCGCACCGGCTATGGGCGGTGCATTCAAGCGATAGGCCAGAACATCAAAGCAGCTTGGCTCTGCGGGATCAATGTCAAGGGATGCAAGCTGGTCACCTATGTCTTGTCGGGGGTGTTTGCCGGTTTATGCGGCATCCTGCTGGCGGCGTTTTCCGGCGGCACTGGTTTGAACATGGGTGACGAGTATATGCTTAATTCCATCGCCGTGGTGGTTATGGGCGGGAGCAGCGTCGCCGGCGGCAAGTCGAACGCCATCGGCATTATCGGTTCCGCCGTGCTCCTTTACCTTATTGTCAATCTTCTTAATATTCTCGGCATGGAAGCGGGGTTGCGGTACATTTTCACCGGCGTTGTGATTGTCGGTATAATTTTCTT
The DNA here is from genome assembly GCA_021205245.1 of Planctomycetaceae bacterium. GTDB lineage: Bacteria > Planctomycetota > SZUA-567 > SZUA-567 > SZUA-567 > JAJBSZ01. The sequence continues at coordinate 34,860 of JAJPXZ010000006.1, read as the reverse complement.
GAGCGGCGAGAAGATTCGCCTGAAATAGATGTTGATCATGAAATCGGAGAATGTTATGAATCTTCCCAAACGCATGTACGATCTCTCGCAACCGTTGTACCACAATTGTCCCGGTTGGCCCGGTCATGCACTCACCGTCTTTAACTGGGAGTTCCAGCACGCCAACCACCAGTTCAATTCGGAGCGCATCACGATGAGCGTCCACACCGGCACGCATATCGACGCGCCCTATCATTTCTTCGCCGACGGCAAGACTATCGACCAGCTCCCGGTGGACCTTTTCGCCGGACCGCTGGTGGTTATGGATCTGCGCTCGGTAGTGCAGCGCGACCAAGGCATTGGCGAAGCGGAATTGAGACCGCACTTGAGTCGTGTGGAGAAAGGGGATATCGTGCTCTTGTGTACCGGCGACGGTCTGCGCCGCGCCTTTGACGACGACTACCTGCACCACTATCCCTACCTGAGCGGCCTTGGCGCGGAGTTGTTGGTCGAGGCCGGAGCCAAGGGCGTGGCCATCGATTCCCTAAGCGTCGGCGGCTTCGGCACAGACGAGAAGTCGCGTCCATCCCACGAGACCCTTCTCCGTAACGGCCTCTTCGTCCTCGAAGAATTACGCGTTCCGGAAGAAATCCTCGATGGCAAGAAACGTTTCATCAGCGCCTTCCCCATTCTCCTTCAGGGCTGCGGCGGTTCACCCGCACGGGCGGTGGTGTATGAGTTTGAGTAAGGATCTGAAAGTGAATTTCGGATTAATTGAATGTGGCCCTGACAACATGTGAACGCAATTCGGTTTGTGGTCATAGGGTATTAAGTACGTCCTGCCAGGCGGCCAGGTTTTTCCGTATCATTTCATCGAGTGTGTGATAGCCAACCTTATAATTGTCTCGGTCATGTTGCTCGAGGAAGACTCTAACCTTACCCGGAATGCCACTTGGATCACTTGATTTAAAAATCTTGCTCTCAATGTCTGCGGTATATGCCGGATGTGACCCTTGATGAGACTGCAGTTCGATGAGATTGTCGTCATCCTCGATTTCAATAACCTTGCTTAAATTCGGATACTTTTCTCCCAGTTCTCTTGGAATAATATGATGCCACTCGGTTTTTTGATTACCGCTATAGTCCGGAAGGCTTAAGCGGTCGCCGGTCAATAAGCATTGGATGAATACTTGACATCATTTTGCTCCTCAAAGGAAGAATCTGATAATATCATCGACAAAATGACGCATTGTGGTTGAGAGATTATACATTAGGAAGCAAGGAACACGTGGTGGATGTATAGTGCGAAAAATTAGCCCTGTCCCATAACGGGAAGCAGGGCTCTTAAATAGTATCGATAATTACTGCTTTATTGGTGGAATAAAGTCTGGACCAAAGCCACGCTCTCGCGAAGGAGTGTGGTGAAGTCCGCCCCACCAGCCAGCTCGCCGAACAACGCCGCATCGGCGGTGAAAGCGCCGACGGGATCCTCGCCCTCGAACATTGCATGCACCGCCTCCGGATCCATCACCCCATCCTGATAGGGATACGGTAGTTCATCCTTGTGCCACAAGCGCATAAACTCAAAAAATAGCGCCACCAGCATCGCGGTCGCCGCCGGCTGCTTGCCGCGTGCATAACATTCCCGCAGGGTCGGTGTAATCATGGCAGGGATCTTTGAAAACCCGTCCGCGCCGACGCGCTGGTTGGTATCGAGGATATAAGGGTTGCCGAAGCGTTCCATGACGGTATCCCGATACGCTACCAGATCCAGCGGACACGGCAGGAGACAGGGAATAACATCATCGGTGACGTAACGGTACGCCAATTCGCGGATGGACGCCACTTCCATATCTTCATGGATATGGGCAATCCCCAGCAGTGTTCCCGCCCAGGCGACGCCGGCGTGGGTCACATTGAGGATGCGGATCTTCGCCTCTTCGTATGGTTCGACATCCTGCACCATCTCAACGCCCGCCAGTTCCAATTCGGGCCGCCCGGCAATGAAATCGTCCTCAACCACCCACTGGATAAACGACTCGCCCATCACCGGAACCGCATCGACAAAGCCGGTTGCGGCCAGGACACGCGGCGCGATATCCGGAGAAGGCCTCGGCGTGATTCGGTCCACCATGCAGCAGGGCGAGGTGGTATTTGCCTCGGCCCACGCGGCCAGATCGCTTTGCCCGCTCAGGTGGAGAAACTCGAGGAGACCCTGGCGGAAACGTTTGCCGTTGTGGCGCACATTATCGCAACTCAGCAGCGTTACCGGACCGCCGCCGTTTTCGCGGCGCGCTCTGAGCAACAGGGCAATGGTCCCGTAGATGGTCGTATGTCCACCACCGAGGTCGGCCTTAATGTCCGGGTTGCCTTGCTCAAGCTTGAACGAGGTATCGAGGTAATAGCCGCTCTCCGTCACGGTAAAGGCGATGACCCGCGTATCGGCGGCCGCGCCGAGAGCGGTGAGCTGCGACAAATCCTTGTCCCACGCGACCACCTGCCGGATAGACGTAATTCGTTCATAAGCGCGCTCGCCCGACGGCGTCACTGTTTCGAGGGTGTATTCGCAGTTCTGGGCAGCCAGCTTTTCCAGTATCGGAGTGACATCGTCCCGGATGTTCCCCAACGCGATTGACCAGTCCGTTTTTCCCATCTGCCGCAAGGTATGCAGATACCATGCCTGATGCGCCCGATGAAACGATCCCGCTCCGATATGAAGCCACGTATAGGTTGACATTGGCTGCGCCTTTCTCTGAGGCCGTTACCACCATTTGATAAGTTCGGTTACCTTGTTGCGGAGTTCAACGAACTCGTGATCGGTAATGTCTCGCGGCCGGGGCAAATCGCTGACGATAAGTTCCTTCACCGTGGTCGGCTTGTTGGTCAGCACCATTATCTTATTGCCCAAGTAGACCGCCTCCTCGATATTGTGGGTGATGAAAATCACCGTCGTGCCGGTGAGCTGCCACAGCTTCACCAGTTCGTCTTCAAGCTTGAAGCGCAGCTCAATGTCGAGCTGACCGTACGGTTCGTCCATCAGCAGCAATTCCGGTTCGGTGACGAACGCGCGAGCGATGGCGACCCGCTGCAGCATACTCGACGACAGCTGCTTGGGATAATACTTACGGTATTTCGTCAGGCCGACAATGTCCAGATATTTGTCCACCTGTTCACGTTTTCGACCCTGCGAATACCCTTTGATGTCCAAACCGAAGGCGACATTCTGCTCCACCGTCAGCCATGGCATGGTGGAGTTGCCTTGAAAGATATAGGAAATATTCTGCTTCTTCGGATCGACTGGCTCGCCGTCCATGAGGATTTGCCCGGCGGTAATGTCGTATATCTTCGTCAGGCTGTTCAGGAAGGTGGTCTTGCCGCAACCGGTCGGCCCCACCACGCAGAGGAGGTCGCCCTCGTCCACGTTGAACGAGACATTGTCCAGCACCAGGAGATCGCCGAATTTCTTGGTAAGGTTCCTGACCTCGACCTTGACTCTGTCGCTCATCGCCTTTCTCCTGTTCTACCGCGTGCTGTCCATGATGCCGGTGATTTCCTTGCGAAGCCGCAGAAATTCGTCCGAAACGTAATCGCGCGGACGCGGCATATCGATGATGTATTCGCGTTTGACTGTGGCCGGACAGTTGGACAAGACGATAATCCGGTCCGCCAGATAGATGGCTTCTTCGATATTGTTGGTGACGAAAACGATGGTGCGCTTTTCAGCCTGCCAGATGCGCTGCAACTCTTCTTGCATAAGGTAACGCGTTTGCGCGTCCAACGCGCCGAACGGCTCGTCCATCAGCATGACCTTCGGCTCGTTACAATAGACGCGGGCAATGCCGACACGCTGCTGCATGCCGCCAGATAACTGGATGGGAAAGGAGTTTTCAAAGCCCTGCAAACCGACCAGGTCGATATAGCGTTGCGCCTGTTTACGCCGCTTCGCCTTGCCCATGCCGGCCACGCGCGGCCCGTATTCCACATTCCCCATGGTGGTCAGCCAGTTGAAGAGGGCGGTGGTTTGGAAGACGACGCCCCGTTCGGGATCCGGTCGCTTCACATCCTTTCCGTTGACGGTAATGCTGCCTTCGGTCGCCTGTTCCAACCCGGCGATCAGGTTGATTATCGTCGTCTTGCCGCATTGGCCAGGCCCGAAGAGAACCAGGAACTCGTTTTCGTCAGCGTCGATATCGAGGGATTTCACCACATCCATCGGCCCGGCCGGCGTAGTGAATGTCTTGCCGACTCCCCGGCATTGAATCATCGTTTTTACTGGCCGCTTTTGTTCCACCGACATAACACAGCCTCCAAATTTCTCATGATATTCGCGAGTAGGAACCCAACCACGCCGATGGCGACGATACCGGTCAGAATTTGGACAATGTCGTTGTTGTTCATGCCGGTGACAATCATCCAGCCCAACCCTTCGGACGAACGCACCATCTCGGCGGCCAGCACGGTCGACCAACTGCTGGACATGGCGACCTGCAGCCCGGCGAAGATCTGCGGCACAGAAGATGGGAGAACGATAGAAAAGAAAATCTGTCGCTGGTTTGCGCCCAGCATTTTGGCAGCGCCGATCAATTGCCGGTCGACGTTGCGGGCGCCGCTCCACGCGTTCAGGGTGACGTTGGCGAAAGAGGCCAGGAATATAAGGAATATCTTGGCGCTCTCGCCCAGACCAAACCAAATGATCGATATGGGAATCCAGGCGATAGGCGGAATGGGGCGGATAATGCGGTAGAGTGGGGCCATTATCGCCTCAGCCACCCGGCTCCAGCCCATGATCAGTCCGACAGTGACGCCGAGGGCGCTCCCGATGATAAAGCCGGCCAGGACGCGTCCGAGGCTGTACACGGCGTGCATGAGGATGCTATGCCGCCCCACCTGGCCAAAGATACCTTTGAAAAGTGAAATCAGCACAATATCGGGACCGGGAATCAGCGTCCCCAATCGCGTCGTCTGGGTGAGCACGTACCAAATCACTAAAAACGAACCGATGGAGGCCGAGCCCCACATGAGGGTGGAGAGGTGCTCGCTCCGTATGCGTGTTGTTTTCATTCCGCATTCATCCCTTTTGCCACCCGCACTTCAATGATGTGCAGTACCTTGTCGAGAACCGCGCCGACGATGCCGATGGAGATCATGCCGACGATGATGATGTCGGTGCGAGACAGCGCGCGGCTTTGTTGAATCATGTAGCCAAGGCCGATATTCGATGCGAGCAGTTCAGCCGCGACCAATGCGGCCCAGGACATGCCGAGCGCAACCCGCAGACCGGTAAAGATCATGGGGATTGCCGTGGGAATGGCGATTTTGAACAATTTCTGCGTCCGGGTCGCGCCGAAGATGTCGCCCACCCACAGGTGTACTTCCTTGGTCTGCCTGATGCCGGTGAAGGTATTGACGACGCATGCCACCAAAGCGCCGAGGAAAATGACAAGCGCCTTCGAGAACGTGCCGATGCCGAACAGGAGGATGAACAACGGAATCCAGGCGATGCCGGGAACAGGCCGCAGTAGGTCGAACAAGGGCTTGACGATCTTGTCGACGTACCGGTTCCACGCCATGGCGATGCCAAGGGGAATCCCGATGACCGCGCCCAGGAGGTACCCGACCATGGTCACATACAGACTCGCGCCTAAATGGACCAGGAGGGTCGCGCCGTCCGGCCGCCTGGAGTAGAGCTTTTCGATAAACGTCTCCAGGATTTCCGTCGGGCCGGGAAATATGTCCGGCGGTTTGATTTCAAACACATCGGTGCACAGGTGCCAGACGAGGATGATAACGCCCAGCGAGATGGCGGAGAGCCAGAAATATTGGCTCTGCTTAAGACTGACTTTCATCGCGGCTTTCCTTCAATTCTGGTTCACAACGCCGTGCGCCCGGCCGGTCCCGGACAGGCGCACGGAAGATGCGATAACTACTGCTTACCCCACTTTGCTTTCAATTCCTGGATAAGCGACGGATCCATGCTCTTCTGGACGTTGGGCAGGCTGCGTTCGCGGATCATGCCCTGTTCGGTGAAGAACTGGCCAATCGACACCATGCAGTCGCCGAACTCATGGCCTGGGGTGAGGAGCGTGTCCAGGGTGTTGTACGACTTCTGGCGAATTTCGTCGTCCATCTCCTTGTCGGTGACGGTCCGGCCTTCTTCGCTGTACCATTCCCTGCCGACGCGGCGGCGCATTTCGGGATCGTTATTGAGGTCTTCGCTGGCGCGGTAGTAGCACTCCAGAAATGCGACGAGGTCGGCGCGGCGTTCTTCAAGGACGTAATTCTGGCAGTAGTTGGCGTCGACCAGGGTAATGCCGAGGGAGCGGTAGAGATCGCTCACCGGAAAATAGCCCAGGCTGTCGAGCTGGTTGGAATACGGCGGGGAACTGGCGACCAGGTCGCCCTCGCCGGTGATGAACGCCTGCTGCGCGCCGGCGTAATCCATGCCGACCATATCGAAGTCGTCGGCGGTCAGGCCAAGGGCTTCCACATACTTGATGGCGTTGAACTGGGCGGCAGTGGCAAGCGGGCCGAGAATGCGCGCGCCCTTGACGATTTCGGCATTGCCGTAGAGGTTGGGGCGCGGTCCTTCCGTCTTCGCATAGATGCTGTCCGGTCGGGCGTAGATCGTTTCGCCGCCGATGGTGATCATGCCGTCGCCGATATAGGTGAAGCGTCCGGTGGCTAGGGCGTGGACCGTCGCCATGCCGCTTACCGCCATGTCGAGCTTCTGCGCCGACATTGCTTCGTTGATGGGCGCGCCGGTGGCGAAGATCAAGATTTCGACATCGAGGCCGACCTCGTCGAAGTACCCTGCCACCTGTGCCTGCCGCACCGGCAACCCAAGACAGTTCGCCATGGTCCCGACGATGAGCTTTTTGCCGGAGAGTTTTTCCCCAGCCTCTGTGTGGCCGAAAACGCAGCCGCATACAAGAACCGCAACCATTACCATTTTCATAAGGCTTCGCATGTTATCCCTTTCACTCAGTTCCATCAGTAGCCATAGCCGCCGCCAAGACACCTGTCCTGATTGCAGAGAATCGCGTGATCCATATCGCGCTTGATGTATTCGTGTTTGACGTCCCGATAGGCCGGGTTGTCCCAGAGATTGTCGAATTGGTTGGGATCCCGGCGCATGTTGTAGAGTTCGCCGTAGCTCTGCCCATGGTAGACGACAACTTTGAAATTTCCGTCGTAGTACATGGTCGCATAGAGGTCGCCGTGGCACGTGTCCAGCAATGCCGCATACCATTCGGTATAGACGGCGTCCTTATGGTGGTGCGGGTCGCTCTTGCCGGTTAGTAACCCAGCCAACGACTCCCCTTGCATACGTTCCGGCACGTCCCGGCCGACCAGCTCCAACAGAGTCGGGGCTATGTCCACCAATTCGACCAGCGCATCCGACACGACGCCTTGTTGAATCAACCCGGGGCAGGAGAAAATGAGGGGCACATGCACCATCTCCTCGAAGAAGTATGCGCCTTTCCAGTGCAGCCCATGGTCGCCGTTCATTTCCCCGTGGTCGGAATGGAAGACGATGATGGTGTTTTCCCGCAGGCCCTTCTCCTCGAGATAGCCGATGAGGCGTCCGAGTTGATCGTCAATCAGCATGATCTCGGCGTAATAATCGCGGCGCAGTTCCTGCTGCATCTCGTCCGACATGCCGACAACCGATTCCGCCGCTCCGTTCTGTCCGCCCTGGATGTAGTCGCGAAGATAATGAGGCGGTTTGTTGTCGTGCTCGCCCTCCTGCCAGACCGGCGTGGCCAGCGTCGACGGATCCAGCTTATCCTTGTAAGCCTGCGGCGGATCGAGGGGCGGGTGCGGGTCGAAGGGATTGATTGATACCAGCCAGGGCTTGTCGCCGCACTCTTCAATGAACTCCATCGCCGCCTCGACACACCAGGTGGTCTGGTGGTTTTCCGCAGTCGGGCCGACTTCCTTTCCGGTGAAGCCGGGAGTGGGGATGGGCGGCCATGAGGACATGGAGAGGTATTTGCCGCCATAAATGTCGGCCCATTTCAGCCCTTTCCCTTTCAGCCATTCCTGATAGTGGTTGCCGCCCTTTGGCCAGTCGTCGTGGGGATGGTGGCTCCATTTCAGCGAGGAATAGCCGTCGTCCCCGCGCCATTCCATATCGCGCTGGGCGGCGGTCAAGTGCAGCTTGCCTGTCAAGCCACAGGTATAACCGTCGTCGGCGAACATCTTGGTCACCAACACTTCATCAAGTGAGAAAACGTCATTGCCGTTATAACTCGCGCGAGTGGAGCGCGGATAGCGGCCGGTCAGGAACGACGCCCGGCTGGGCGTGCACACCGGCGACTGGGTATAGGCCTGGGTAAAGGCCACGCCTTCCTCCACCAGTCGGTCGAGGTTCGGGGTGGGGAACTCCGAATTGCCGAGTGCGGCGATAGTGTTGTAGCGTTGCTGGTCGGTACAAAACCAGACGACGTTTTTCTTCTGTCGAGACTCCATTGCGACTCCAATCGGGGACAAATGTGTTAACTAATAAGACAATGCAATCCTGTCCAGGCCGGCGTTCCGGCCATGACATGGGTGATGCATACGGAAAGAGGAGAGGGGGGCGCGGTATCAGCGCCGTCGGGTATTACGTCACTTGTTTCATAAGAGGTGGTCGACTCCGATTCTCGTGCAAAGGGACAATGGGAGACCGTTCCGGTCGACGAACCGGCTGAGTTGTGTGTGACACGGTACTATAAAAGAATTACTGCAATGTATCCCCGTTCAGGAGAGCTTCGATGTGTTTCATCGCTGCTCCCGCGGGCGACGATCCGGGTTTGAAAAGACACGTGCGTGCATAGGCGGCGTTCTTTTCATAGGCATTGAGCTTTGCCAATTTCTTGCGGACATCCTCGACATACTCGCCCATGCGGCTGCCGATATGACCGCCCAGGACAACGTCGCAGTCGAAGGTCATGCGGATGTTATTGACCGCGATGGCGAGGTGATAGACGTACTCGTCCCATATTTTCTGCAGTTTGGCGTCGCCGGCGCGAAGCTGTGGAAAGAATTCGTCCATGCCGACGCCGCTCGTCTTGGCCAGCGCCTTGGACGAACAGTAGGCGTCGAGGCAACCTTTTTTGCCGCAGTAGCAGGCTTTGCCGTCGGGAATAACGGTGTTGTGGCCAAACTCGCCGCCACGCTGGTTATTGCCGTAATACAACTCGCCGCCGATAAATATCGCACCGCCCACGCTGGTACTGAGAAACAGGTAGATGGCGTTGCCCGTATCCACCCGGTTATAGAACTCGGCGAAGCCAGCGGCATTCGCATCGTTGATGAACGAAATGGGCCAGGGCAGGCCACGGCAAAACCGCTCTGTCGGGAAGTTTTCCAACCCGAGAATATGGGAAAATTCCACCATCGTCTGGTCTGACGAGACAATTCCGGGAATAGAAAACCCCATGCCGATTATGCTGCCCGGGGCGAACGGGGCGTTTGCGACAAAAGAATTCGTTAGCCTGATGACCTTCTTGAAATAGGCGTCGTCGCAGACAAAGGGGAAGTCGTGGCGCTGTCGTGTCACCGCTTTGCCGGCAAGGTTGACTGCGATGAACTCCACCCATATCGGGGTAATTTCCACACCAATGGCATGGCGCGAATCGGCTACCAGAGAAAAGGCCTTCGCCTTGCGTCCGCCGGTGGAGGCGAAAGCGCCCACTTCCCGCACCAGTCCCTGGTTTTGCAGGTTTTTGACGACAGAGAGGACTGTCGGTACACTCAAATTTAATCGCGCCGCGATTTCTTGTTGTGATATGCGATCGCACGAGCACAGTGCTTGAAGCACCTGACTCTGGTTATGCTTCCTGATGGTGAGTGTGTTTGTCGGATGCAATGCGACCATGGATTTTCCAATAAGAAAACAATCCCGACCGGCACCAGGCCGGAAGGGGGACCATTGACATATTGAATCACGTGAAGGGATCAAAGCAAGGGCAAAGGGGTGGGGCCGAAGGCCCGTCTACTTTATTCGAGTCTTTAATAAAGATAATACCATAGTAAAGCGCTTAGTCAAGCGCCGTGTAGAAATAAATTTTCTGAATAGCGGAAGTTCTTCCGCGCACATCCTCGCAATCGCTGTAAGACTACCCAGATCGCTTCGGTGCATTACCCGAGTGGTACCCACAGTCCTGAAAACTTTGGTGCCGCACCGTAACGAACTCGTGGGGCGCGCTTGACGGGGCGGGAGTGGGTGGATATGGTATCGGGGATAACCGGATCCTTTATCGCCTCGTCTCTTCTCGCTTTCGCACGCCGGTACGTGCTGTCCGCCACCTTTTCCGCTTTCATGCCAACAGGTATAGGGTCACGTATGAATATGGTCGTGCTCATTGTTGATGACAACAAGGATGTCTTTGACAGCTTGGCCCTCATCCTGGGTTATTACCACTATTCATGCCATTGGGCCGAAAACGGCAAGCAGGCCGAGGCCATAACCCGTTCCGAAAAGATCGACGCCGTCCTCCTCGACCTTTCCTTAAAAAACGAGAGCGGTCTCGATGTTCTGGTCGCGCTTACCCGCATCGACGCAAGCCTGCCAATTATCATGATCACCGCCTTCGGCACATTCGAGGCGGCGGTCAAGGCGGTCAAGCTGGGGGCGGTGGATTTCCTGCCTAAACCCGTCAAGGCGGAGAAGCTGGTCGCCGCCCTTGACGCCGCCCTGCGAAACCGCTCGCGGCGCGACCAGCCGCTGCAGGAGGAAGACAATCCCTGCCCGCTGCAAAGCCGCGACCCCGCCACCCTGGAGGTCATCGCCAAAGCCTCCATGCTTGCCGCCACCAACATCCCCGTCCTCATCACCGGCGAGAGCGGCACCGGCAAGGAGCTCCTGACCGAATATCTCCATCAATCGTCGTCGCGCCGCGACAGGCCTTTTGTCCGCGTCAACTGTTCGGTCTTCTCGGAGACGCTGGTGGACAACGAACTCTTCGGCCACGAAAAAGGCGCATATACGGGAGCTGTCGAAACCCATTCCGGGCTGTTCGAGCAGGCGGACAACGGCACCCTCCACCTCGACGAAATCGGCGACATGTCGCAACCGCTTCAGGCCAAACTGCTCCGAGTCTTGGAAAACGGCGAACTGCGCCGTCTCGGCGGTGTCCGCGACATCAGGGTCGATGTTCGCATCATCGCCTCGACCAATAAGAACCTGGAGGACATGGCGGACAAGGGGACCTTCCGCAAAGACCTCCTTTTCCGACTCAGCGCGGCGCACCTTTCCCTTTCGCCGTTGCGGGAACGGTTGTGCGATCTCGAACTGCTTACCGACATGTATCTGCGCGATTTAGCCGCCGACGGCAGGATAAAGCGCTTCTCCGACAAAGCGTGGGAACGCATGCGCGCCCACACTTGGCCCGGGAACGTCCGCGAACTGCGGGGCGTCATCCAGACCGCCGTGGCGACCACGCCTGGGGAAGTTATCGGCGAGGAGTCCCTGCCCATGGGACTCGGGAAGGAAAAAGCGTCCATGTCCGGGCGGCTGGACGTTGCCGAGCGGGACATTATCGAACAAACCCTTCAGGAAGCGGGCGGGAACAAAAGCCTGGCGGCGGAAAAGCTGGGGATCAGCCGCCGCACGCTTTACAATAAGATGGCTCGCTATGGACTGTAACGGCACACCCAAACTTACGCTCAGCGGCGTCTCCGCCAATATCAACGGGCGGCAGGTGCTGGACTGCGTCGATCTGGTCATCGAGCCGGGGGAAATCCACGGCCTGGTCAATCGCCAGCACGACGAACGCAGCATGCTCTGCAAAGCCATAACCGGCGAGCTGCCTATTCAGGCCGGGCGCATCCTTCTCTCGGGGACCGACATCACCACCGCGAGCCAGGGCGAAATCTTGGCGCGCGGCGTTGAGTACACCGGCGGCCAGCCCATGCTGCAGGAAGGGATGACCGTCGCCGAAAACCTGGCCCTGGGTGGCGAATGGAGCGCCGGCGGGGTGTTCACCCGCCGATCCCTCAACCACGAAATCCAGGCATGGCTAGACGCTGAAGGATTCGATCTCGACGCCTGCAAGCGCGTATCAAATCTGCCCTATTCCGACTTCACCTATATCGAGATTCTGAACCGGCTCCGCCGCAAGCCCAGCCTGCTGGTTATCGACGAATCGCTGGACCGCCTGTCTGAACAACGGCGTAGCGAGATACTAGCCGCATTCCGCCGCAACACCCGCGAGCGCGGCATGTCTGTCCTCTGGACCGCCAACGAGGTGGAATACCTGCTGCTCCAGGCCGACCGGATCAGCGTCATGCGCGAGAATCAGATCATTCTCACTGACGAAGTCGCCAACCTCAACCAACTCTACATCATCCGTCTCTGCTACGATCAACTCTCCAATAGCGACGTCGTCTCCCGGCCCGAGTTCTACGAACTCATGCATTTCATCGACGCCGCCCTGAGCGACGTGCCGACCTGCGTCCTGGTCATGGACCTGGACCGCCGGGTACGTTTCTGCAACCATGCCGCCCAGCGGTTGTTCTCGCTCGAAGGCGAAAAAGTCACCAACAAGTCGCTGTTGGAGGTGCTCGGCGGCAACAATCTCCGACTCCACGAAGTAATTATGAACGCCGCCGCCGGGTACGAGGATTTCAACGCTCGCAGCATCGTCTGCAACGAGTACGATCGCCGTAAAATCGCCGACGTCAAGTTACGCGTTATCCACGACCGTCACCAAGCGGTGGGCCATCTCCTCAGTATCGACGACGTCTCAGACGCCGAGCACCTGCGCCAGCGCGCCATGGTATCGGAAAATTTGAAAAACATCGGCCTGCTCGCCGCCGGCGTCGCCCATGAGGTCAACAATCCGCTTGAGATCATGACCAACCTCATCAGTTACCTGCGCCTCACCAACAAGGAACCGCAAACAGCGGAGTTGCTGGGCAAGATCGAGGCGGAAGCCGAACGCATCCAGCGCATCGTCGACAACCTCGTCCTCTTTTCCGGCCGCCGCGATCGGCCGGTGGACACCATGGACGTCCGTCTGCTCATCGGCGAGACGCTCGACCTCCTGGGATTCCATGTCCGCGACATGAATATTGAATTCAGCTTCAAGGCGACCGATAAGCCTCTCCTCATCAACGCCGACCACAACGAGATGCGCCAGGTGTTCCTCAATCTCCTGCGAAATTCTATCGAAGCGCTGAAGGAACGGGGCGGCCATATCCGTATCGTTGCGGAGGAGGTGCGCGAGTTCGATCAAACCAAGGTCCGTATCACCATGGCGGACGACGGACCGGGCATCGGGCTTGATCACGTGGAGGACGTCTTCCTGCCCTTTGTCTCCGACAAGCTTGGCGACGGGCCCAACCAGGGCCTCGGTCTTTCCATTGTCTACAACCTGGTGCGGGAGCACGGCGGCATCATCACCGTGGCCAACCTGCCCCATGCCGGCTGTCAGTTCATCCTCGAATTTCCCACCGCCCCGGTTGCATAAGTTACTGTGAACTTCTTGCACACTGTGGTTACAGTGTGAAAATTTTTCACAGTCAAAGGATTGCCTCACGGTTCGCCATCACCGTCGGCACCCCGGAGTTTTCCCGAGTTAGAAGGTTCATCACAAAAACTTCATTGCTGGTAAGCCGATTGCATAAGATTGTCACTGTGCGCACATCGTCATTTTTCTTTTGCGAACCGGCTCTCCCTTCGGGTCTCCATTCCAGCCGGAATGCGGGTCCGGACCCCGGTGTCGGGACGCTTTCCCATCGCCAGTGGCAACGTGAAAGGACGTGTTATGAAAGTCGGGTTTATGACCAACGCCTGGGGAACCATCTATGGCGGGGGCGGCGGCGTCACCTCCATCGTTGATTCCTACTACATCTCCACTGGTCCGGAGACGACCACCTTCCCCGCCATCGCCAAAGCCGGGTTCGAATATGTCGAACTCTTTGAGGGCAACCTCATCGCCTACGAAGGAAGGATGAACGAACTACAGGACCTCCTGGCCACAAACAACCTGCAGCTCCTGGGTGTCTATACCGGCCTCAATTTCATCTTCGAAGACGCGTTGGCGGAGGAACTGGCCAAGGTGAAGCGCGTCCTCGGCCTGGCTCAGAAGGCGGGGGCAAAACACCTCTGCGTCGGCGGCGGCGCTGTGCGTCACGACGGTATTCGCGAGGGCGACTACAAGCTGGTGGCAAGCGGCATGGACGCGGTGAAGAAGATGGCGGATGACTACGGCATCATCGCCAGCATCCACCCGCACATGGGCAGCGCGGTGCAGTCGCCCGAGCAGTTGGACAAGGTCATGACCATGACCTGCATCGACATCTGCCCCGACTGCGGCCACGTGCAGATGGGCGGCGGCGACCCGCTGGTGGTGGTGAAGAAATACCTCGACCGCATCCGCTACATCCACCTCAAGGACATCAAGGGCGGCGCGGCGTATCCTCCCGGGTACGGCGAGATAGATTTCGACGCCATCCTCGCGCTCCTCAAGAGTACCGGCCGCCATATCGACTATACGGTCGAAATCGACGGCTATCCCGGCACGCCGGAAGACGGCGCAGCCAAGGCCTATGCGTATTTGGAAGACAAGATCGCCTAATCGCACCATCACCCATATATCCAACCAGGAGCTTTTCATGTTCAAGAAAATCGTGATGACAGTCTGCCTGTCGTTCTTCCTCGCCCTGTCGGCGTCGGCCGAAGAAATGCAAATTATGTCGACCGGTCCCAAAGGCGAAAAAGCAGCGAGCGCCAAGGACTTGACCCTTACCGACGCCGAGATCGCAAAAATCCGCGAAGGCAACTATACCGCCGCCATCTGCTTCCACTACTCCGGCGACGACTGGTCCCGGGCTCAGCAACAGGGCCTGCGCGACAGCTTTGAGAAGCTGGGCATCCAAGTCCTCGCCGTCACCGATGCCAACTTCAAGGTCGAGCAGCAGGTCTCCGACATTGAAAGCGTCATGGCGCTCAACCCCGACATCCTTATCAGCATTCCCGTTGATCCCGTCTCCACCGCCCCTGCCTTCAGGCGCGCCGCCGAATCCGGGATGAAGATCATCTTCATGGACAACTGCCCCGATGATGTCGAACACGGCAAGGATTACGTCTCCATCGTCTCGGCCGACAACTACGGCAACGGCGTCGTCGCCGCCGACATCATGGCCGATGCCCTGGGCGGCAAGGGCAACATCGGCGTCATCTATCACGATGCCAACTATTTTGTCACCAACCAGCGCGTCACCGCTTTCGAGAAGACCATCAAGGAAAAGTACCCCGACATCAAAATCATCGACCGGGGCGGCTTTGACGATCCCAACAAGGTCGCGGATATCGCCGACGCCATGTTTGTCCGCTCGCCCGAAATCAACGGCATCTTCGCCAACTGGGACGTCCCGGCCGAAGCCGTCGTCTCCTCCGCCATCGCCATGGGCCGCGACGACATCGTCGTCACCACCATCGACCTTGGCGACAACGTCGCCCGCATCATCGCCTCGGGTGGGCTCATCAAGGGTCTTGGCGCGCAGCTGCCGTACGACCAGGGCCAGGCCGAAGCCACTCTCGCCGCCTACGCCCTGCTTGGAAAGGAATGCCCGCCCTACGTGGCCGTTCCCGCCCTGCCGGTGACCAAGGACAATATCCTCGACGCCTATAAGCAGGTCTATCACAAGGATGCGCCGGACTGGCTGGTCGAAGCCGCCAAAAACTGAGGCTTTTCACGACACCTCCACTGGGCTATTCACGACACCTCCACTTTTGTAACACCATCATCACAAATTCGTGCATCGCCAATCGGACGACGCTTGCCGCGCCCGACGAGGGGTGATGCACACCATTCTCCAGGAGAAAAGAACGATGAAACAGTATCGCATCGGCATGATCGGCGCCGGATTCATGGCCAAAGCGCATTCCCTCGCCTATGCCACCATGCCCATGTTTTTCTGGCCCGCGCCCGGCATTCCCGTCCGCCACAAAATCGCCGACCTCACCGAGGCCACGGCCAAGGAAGCAGCGGCCCGGCTCGGCTTTGCCAACTATACCGCCAATTGGAAAGACCTTATCGACGATCCGGATATCGACATCATCGACATCGTGACGCCGAACGACTCCCATTGCGAAATCGCCCTCGCCGCAGCAAAGGCGGGCAAGCATATATTCTGCGAAAAGCCCATCTCCCGCACCCTCGACGAAGCGAAGGCGATGCGCGACGCCGTCAAGGCGGCAGGCGTCCGCAACATGCTGGCTTTCAATTATCGCCGCACGCCCGCCGTGGCCCTGGCCCACAAATTCATTCAGGAAGGCGCAATCGGCAAAATTCGTACCTTCCGTGGGACCTACCTCCAGGATTGGTCCGCTTCGCCTGATTCGCCCCTTTCTTGGCGCTTCCAGAAAAAGGTCTGCGGCTCGGGAGCGCTCGGCGACATCGGCACGCACGTGGTCGACATCGCCCGCTATCTCGTCGGCGACTTCACCGAAGTGGCGGCGCGCCTGACCACCTATATCCCCGAGCGCCCGGTCCAGACCGGTGCCATCGACAACCTGGGCACGGTCAAGGGCGGCTCCGACGCGCCCAAGGGCAAGGTGGATGTGGACGACGAAGCCGAGTTCGCCATCCGCTTCGCCAACGGCGCCACCGGCTCCATCGAGGCCACCCGCAACGCTTGGGGCCGCAACAATTTCATCACCTTCGAAATCCACGGTGAAATCGGTTCCATCTACTTCAACTACGAACGGCGCGACGAACTCCAGGTCTGCTTCGCCTCGGATCCGGGCGACCGGCGCGGCTTCCGCACCATCTATACCGGCCCCTCCCATCCCTATGGCGACGGCCTCTGGCCCATTCCCGCTCTCGGCATAGGCTACAGCGAAACGAAGATTGTCGAATGCTACGACTTCTTCAAATCGATCGCCGAAGGCAAGGACCCCAGCCCGAACTTCGAGGACGGCTATCAAATCGAGCGCATCGGCGACGCCGTCTTCAGGTCGAACGACGCAGGCGGCAACTGGACCGTCATCTAGGAGCAACCCGATTGCGGACCGGCTCGGCTTGCCGTGCCGGTCCGTCCTCTCCATACAGGCGGGAAATCATGAGCGAACCAATTCTCACCATGACCGGCATATGCAAGACCTTCGGCGTGCCGGTGCTGAAGGACGCGCATTTCGAACTGCTGCCGGGCGAGGTCCACGCCTTGGTCGGCGGCAACGGCGCGGGCAAAAGCACCTTGATGAAAATCCTCACCGGCGTCTATCGGCCCGACGCGGGGAGGATTGTCCTGGGCGGCAACGACGTTTCCTTCCATTCCTATGAGGAAGCCAGCGCGGGCGGCGTCCGTATGATCTTCCAGGAGCTGTCCAACATTCCCACCATGACCGTGGCTGAAAACATTTTCCTGAACAGCGAGCCCAAGACCCGCCACGGCCTTATCGACAAGGAGCGCATGAACCGCGACGCCAAGGCGCTGTTGGACGATCTGGAGGTGGACATCGACCCCCGCACCCGCATTTCCACCCTGGGCGTCGGCTATTGCCAGATGGTGGAGATTGCCAAGGCCCTCTCGCGTGAGGCGTCGGTGCTGATTCTGGACGAGCCGACCGCATCGTTGTCCGACCCCGAGGTGGCGGTGCTGTTCAGCATTATCGAGCGGTTGAAAAAACGCGGGGTGTCGATGGTGTACATATCGCACCGCATGAACGAGATCATGACCATTGCCGACCGCATCACCATCCTCCGCGACGGTGCCAACGTCGTCACCAGGCCATTGGCCGGAATGACCCTGAACGACATTATCTCCAATATGCTCGGATTCACCTCACAGTCCCACGGGCTCGAGTGGAAGCCTCGCAACACCGTCGCCGTCGAGCCGATGCTCGAAGTGCGCGATTTGGTGGTGGGGGGTGCGGAGCCGATATCCTTCACCATTAAAAAGGGCGAGATCGTCGGCCTGGCCGGACTTCTCGGTAGCGGCAGAAGCGAGTTGGCCGAGGCGCTTTTCGGCATTGCGCCCGCGTCGTCAGGGAAGATACTTGTCGACGAGAAAGAGGTACGAATCCGCAACGTGGCCAACGCCATCGAAGCGGGCATCGCCCTGGTGCCGGAGGATCGCCGGCGGCAGGGGCTGGTGCTTGGGCATTCGGTGCGGGAGAACATCATCACCCCGGTTTTGAAAGACCTCAGCGGCCGATTCTTAATCAGGCACCGCGACGCCGACTCTCTGGTGGATCGCTTTATCCGGGAATTCAACGTCAAGACCGACGGGCGCGACAAGGTCGTGTCCCTCCTCTCCGGCGGCAACCAGCAAAAGGTGGTCATTTCCAAATGGCTGTCCATCCAACCCAAAGTGCTGGTGCTGGACGAACCGACCGCGGGCATTGATATCAACGCCAAGGCGGAGATAGTCGAGATCATCCGCACGTTCGCCGACGAAGGGAACGCCGTTCTCATGATCTCGTCTGAATTCATGGAAATGCTCGCCGTATGCGACAGAATTTTGGTGATTTACAACGGACGTCTGACCGGGGACATTCCCCGCGACGCTATCTCGAGCGAGGAGGAATTGCAACATGCCATCCAAGTCACCCGGTAACGGCCTTGGCAAACCGGCGAGTTTTTTCGCCCGCCACAACGTCATCGTCTACCTTGCCTTTGTGCTGACGGTTATTCTGTTTTCCATCGTGCTGGGCCCTAAATTCCTGTCGCTCAACAATGTCCTCAACATCACCCGGCAAACGGCGATGATCTCCATCATGGCCGTGGGCATGACGTTCGTCATCGGCGCGGCCCAGATCGATCTCTCCATCGGCTCGATTACCGCCTTTGCCGCCCTGCTTGCGGCCATGCTCATCAATGCCACCGGTTCCATCGCCATTGGTCTGGTCGGTGGCGTCGGCTTTGGCGCGGTGGTTGGCGCGGTCAACGGCTACCTCATCACCTGGGCCGGCATCCCCGCCTTCCTGGTCACTCTTGGCACCATGTCCATTGTCCGGGGCGGGGCCATGTGGATTACCAACATGGCGGCGGTGCCGATTCAGAACAAGACCTTCAATTTCTACTTCGGCACCGGCGATCTTTTCCGCATTCCCATCCTGCTTTATTGGACCGTCCTGTTCGCCGTGCTCGGATATTTTCTTCTCAATCACCTTCCCTTCGGCCGCAAGGTGCTGGCCACCGGCGGCAACGTCACCGCCGCCCGCTTCACCGGCATCAACACCGACGCCATCAAGGTCAAGGTGATGCTGATGTGCGGCGCGCTGGCGGGCATGGCCGGCGTCCTCTACGCCGGGCGCATGCAGGCCGGCCGCTACACCTACGGCACCGGCGACGAGATGTCGGTCATCGCCGCCGTCATCCTGGGCGGCACCAGCATGGCGGGCGGCAACGGCACTATCGTCGGATCGATCATGGGCTCGCTCCTTATGGGCGTCATCAATAACGGCCTGGTCCTAGGCGGCCTCAGCGTGGCCCAGCAGTCCATCGTCAGGGGTGCGATCATCATCATCGCCACCGCTATCGGCAGCCGTTCCAACCAACGCACGAATTAAGGCATGTATGGAGTTCTGAAAATAGGCAAATGCTCTAGGAGATCCGATGCCTCGCCATGTCACCATCTTCACCGGCCAGTGGGCCGATATTCCTTTTGCGGAATTGTGTCCGAAAATACGATCTTTCGGCTACGACGGGCTGGAGATCGCCTCATGGGGCGATCACCTCAGCCTCGACGAGGCGGCCTCGTCCGTCGCTTATTGTAAGGAAAAGCGGAAAACCCTCGCCGACAACGGACTCGGCTGTTGGGCGATTTCCAATCACCTCGCCGGTCAACTCACAACTGATCCCAATTTTGACGCCCGCTCCGACGCGTTTTGCCTCGACCCTTCCTGCCGGGGCGACGCGGAGAAGAAACGCCAATGGGCCATTGATCAGATGCTGAAAGCCCCCGACGCCGCCCGGAACATGGGTGTCGGGGTCGTCACCGCCTTTATGGGCAGCCCCATTTGGCATATGCTCTATTCCTTCCCGCCAGTCGGTAAGGAGGAAATAGACGCCGGCTACCGCTTTGTCCGGGAGGTCTATACGCCCATTTTTGAAAAGTTCCGGAAGAACGGCATCCGCTTCGCCCTCGAAGTCCACCCCACCGAGATCGCCTTCGACATCTGGTCGGCCGAGCGCCTGCTGGAGGAATTCGACTACGACGAGGTCCTTGGCTTCAATTTCGATCCCTCGCACCTGCTCTGGCAGGGGGTGGACCCGGTCAAATTCCTGCGCCGCTTCAAGGACCGCATTTACCACGTCCACATGAAGGACGCCCGTGTGCTCCTGGACGGCGAGAGCGGCATTCTCGGATCCCATCTCGACTTCGGCGATCCCAGGCGCGGCTGGGATTTCCGTTCCCTTGGCCACGGTCAGGTGGATTTCGACGGCGTTATCCGCGCCCTCAACGATGCAAACTACCAGGGGCCGCTGTCGGTCGAATGGGAAGACCCGGGCATGGACCGCGAATTCGGCGCAAAGGAATCCTGTGAATTCGTGCGGAAGGTGGATTTTCCGCCGTCGACCCTTGCCTTCGATGGGGCCTTCGCAGCCGACTGATTCTTCTCACTCTTCTTCAGGAAAACGCTATGGACCATCTGAAAATTGGGCTTGTCGGCGTGGGATTTATCGGCAAGCAACATATCGAAGCCATCCGCCGCATACCTGGCGCGGAAGTGGTCGCTGTCGCCGACAGCAATCCCGATGCCGCCCGGGCGGTGGCGGAGCAATTCTACATTCCCCGCTGGTACGGCGATCACCACGAACTGCTGGACGATCCGGCGGTTGCCGTCGTCCACAACTGCACCCCCAGCTCCTCGCATTACCAAGTCAACCTGGATGCCCTCGACAAGAAGAAGCATATATATTGCGAAAAACCCCTGACCCTCACCGCCACAAAGGCGCGTGAATTGGTCGTCGCCGCCCGGCGGGCCGGGGTCGCCAACGGCGTCAACCTTAATTACCGCCACAACGTCATGGTCAAGGAGATGCGCGAGCGCGCCCGCACCACCATGGGCAAACCATACTTTGCCTTTGGCGAATACCTGCAAGACTGGCTTATGTACGACACCGATTACGACTGGCGCATGAACCCGGCCGTGGGCGGCGAGTCGCGCGCCGTCGCCGACATCGGTTCGCACTGTTTCGATACGCTTCAGTACGCCTTGGGGAAACGCATCGCCTCGGTCAACGCGGACATCATCAATGTCTTCCCGGTGCGGAAGCGTTGCGAAACAACCGGCGAGACCTTCTCCGGTGCCGCCGGCAGGGTTCTGGAGGAGATCCCGGTTCCGTCCGAAGACGCCGCGTCCATTATACTCCGTTTCGAGGACGGCACGCCGGGATTGGTGCATATCAGCCAAGTGACGGCGGGTAAGAAAAACGGCCTGGCTGTTACCCTGAGCGGGGCCGAATACTCGCTCGAGTGGCATCAGGAACAAGCCGACCGTCTCCATGTCGGCCATCGCAACGGTGGTAACGAGGAAATCTATGCCGACGCCAAGCTCCTCACCCCATTCGCGCGTCCCTTTGCCACCCTGCCGGGCGGCCATGCGGTGGCGTGGCATGACGCGCTCAGGAACGCGATCGGCGTTTTCTACCAGGCGATCCGGAGCGAATCTTACAAAACCGGCGAGACAGACTATGCCGACTTCGCCGCCGGCTGGCAGATGATGTGCCTAGTCGAAGCCTGTCTGGAGAGCGGCCGGTCGCGGCGCTGGGTGGACATTCCGGTGGAGACGGCATGAATTCGACTTATCTCGGCGTCGATCTGGGCGGGACGAATCTCCGATGCGCCGTTGTGGACGAGGAGAATCAGGTTTTGTCCCGGGTGGAGTCTCCCACCCACGCCCACGAAGGCCCGGAAGCAGTTATCGATCGCCTGGTGGCTGGCATGATCAAGGCGGCGTCCACGGCGGGGCTGGACCTGGGGGAGATCCGGGCGGCCGGAATCGGTTACCCGGGTCCGCTCAACCAGGTGACCGGAACCGTGTATAGCGCCCCCAACATGCCGGGCTGGAAGAACGTACCGCTGGCGGATACGATCGCCACCAAAACCGGTGTGACCACCTTTATCGAAAACGACGCCAACTGCGCCGGCTGGGGCGAGTTTGTAGCCGGTGCCGGCGTCGGTTCGGGTCACATGATGATGGTCACATTAGGTACGGGCGTCGGCGGCGCCATCATCGTCGACGGCAAGCTGCATGTGGGCCGGGACGGGTCGGCGGGCGAGCTAGGGCATGTCTGCATAATCGACGGCGGTAGGCAATGCGGCTGCGGTGCGCGCGGCTGTGTCGAGGCCTACGCTTCGGCGACGGCGGTGGTCAAACGCTTCACCGAATACCTGGATCGCGGCTGGGTGTCCCAGCTGGCGCAACGGCGGGAAACCTTAACCTGCCAAGCCATCTTCGAAGCAGCCCTCACCGGCGATGCGGTGGCGATGAAAATAGTCCAGGAGACGGGCCATTATCTCGGCATCATGGCGTCGGCAGTCGCCGAACTTCTCAACCCGGAGATCTGCGT
Source organism: Planctomycetaceae bacterium (assembly GCA_021205245.1). Classification (GTDB taxonomy): domain Bacteria; phylum Planctomycetota; class SZUA-567; order SZUA-567; family SZUA-567; genus JAJBSZ01. The sequence continues at coordinate 12,367 of JAJPXZ010000006.1, read as the reverse complement.
TATTGCGGGTGGCATGATGCAAGCGGGCGACATGCTCCTGGAATCCATCCGCACAACCTGCCTCGACCGCAACGACCACCCCGGCAGAACCATGCGCATCGTCCCCGCCAAACTGGGCGGCAACGCCGGTCTTATCGGCGCGGCCAGTCACGCCAAACACAGCGCCAGCCCCGCCCACCACGGTATTAGGACCGTCTGTGGGATTTGAATGACGAATGACCTATGAAAGGGTACGTGACGCGAAAAAGCCGCTCAAGCGGGAAGAGAATGATGGCACATGGCTACAGAACCTGCAAAACCACATCCAGCACGGTAACCGGCAACCGAGACCAGGTGCTTGATAAAAACGGCACGCAAATACCTGGCCCAAGTCTCAGCGCGGCACTCCGGGCACGAGGAGACGCGCCGCCAGCGAAACAAATCGTACTCGAGCCAGTCCGGGAGATTATCGACGCGTACCTGAGTTGGGGTGAGCGTCAGAGTGGATATGGTGGACAACCGTGGACGGAACGTGCACGAACATGCAGTCTGCAGCACATGGCATGGGTTGAGCGTTTGCGACTCAAAGTGATGGATGATCTTCTCGATATACTCCCGATCGTCCAGAGGGAATGTCACGCCACAAACAAATACGCGGCGACAGACATGGCGGGTGAACAGTAGGGTGACTCCATCGAAAGACACCCAGAGGCACCCACTGGGTGGACTTCCAAATACGGTCGTTACTGGTGATATTTATATAATGGTCACGAAGCCTTTTCTTCGACATTACCATTGGGCCGATTTTGGAGATCCTCGAGGTCGATACCTTGCATCTGCTCGATAAGGAATTCGAAGTGCTCGTTGACCGAGGCCACAGCGGCGATCGCGTCACGTTTGGCAAGGGCTTCGTACATCGTGCCATGGCGCTGCGCCAAGAAGTCGACGCCGATTTTGGACATATAGGTGCTGATACGGGTAAACTCCCGGATTTTGCATTGATTCCAAAGCTGCATGAGAAGCTTGTTGCCTGAGACCTGCAGGATTTTCTCGTGGAACAGTCCGTCCTTCTCGACAAAAAGTTCGTAGTTTCCATCCTTGACCGCTTGTTCCATCTCACGCATGACAATGTAGATTTCCACAAGCTGCTGATCGGTGATTTTACCGACGGCAGCCTCGATACCCACCGATTCAAGACCGCGACGGACATTATAGGTATCGACGATACTTGACTTGTCTATAGTCCGCACAAATGCGCCCTGATATGGCCTTGATTCCACCAGCCCCATCATTTCCAGTTCACGTATGGCTTCCCGAACCGGGGATTGGGACACTCCCAGTTCCCGGGCCCACCGCGTTTCCACCACCCTATCGCCAGGCTTGAGCTCTTCGTTCAAGATGGCTCGCTGGATAGTATCTCGTATTTCCTGGCTAAACAAGGGGCGCTTACGCAGCTGCTTGATAGCAGTTTTGGGTGTCATAGTGGTCACCATTCGTGGAGAAGATGGAGTTTCAGGATGCGGCTCGGCATAATCAAATAATCGATTATATGCTATAATAACTGTAACGCATAAATCCTGATAAGTCAACCTGAAAGGAAATTTATTTCCAGATAATTATATTTCTATATACTCACATCTGCTTAAAAATTAAAAAGATAGCCAATTATCCAGCCGCCACCCAATCACTCTCTAACCAGTTTGAATTTGACAAAGCACCATCATGCGGTAAATTGCACATAATCGATTATGTGTGATCCGAAAACAAAAAAACACGACCACCTGCTAATTCCCTGGAATCACCTTTTGGCCATCCTCCATGGTCTTCCTCAACCCTGATATCAGCCTTCTTGTTCCGCACGGTCAGTTTTACTCGCTTTCCGACCGCGCATTATTATTTGCTGGAATGGTACTAACAGGAGATGACCATGGCGGTAACTCAAGACTATAACTACATTGGAAAAAGCGTTCCCAGAGTCGATTCCTACGAAAAGGCAACTGGCAAAGCCATGTTTGTCGATGACTTGAAACACCAGTTCAAGGATCTCCTGCATATCCGGGCACTGCGGAGTCCCCACGCCCATGCAAAGCTGTTGAAGGTGGATATCAGGAAGGCAATGGCGCTTCCCGGTGTCGTGACCATCGCCGTCGGCACCGATCCCGATATTCCGTGGGCATACATTCCTTACGCCTCCAGCTATTACGGCAACCCAGCCCGCGACGAAGTCATTTGGGCCGGTCAAGCGGTGGCGCTCGTCTGCGCTGAATCGATCGAGATCGCTGAGGACGCAATCGACTTGATCGAGGTGGAGTACGAGCCGCTTCCCTTTGTCACCGACAATGTCGAAGCCATGCACAAAGATTCGGTACCGGTCATTGGCCCGGAAATCGGAATCCCGGTGGGCTACCAAGGTCCGCAGGAAGAAGGCCCGAACATCCTTGGCAGCTACAAGCTCAAGGTGGGCGATGTGAAAGCGGCGTTCGACGAGGCGGATGTCATTGTCGAAGGGATCTACAACAACGACAAAAAGTCGGCATCGCAAATTGAAAAGAACAGCGCCATCGTCGAATACAACCATCAGGATGGCGGCGTAACCATCTACTCCAATTGCTGCGGCGCGCACGGTGTAGTGAAGACAAAAATCTGCACCATGTTCCCGCAACTGCCCGAGTCCAAGGTGAGGGTCATCCAGCCGTTCCAGGGCGGCAGTTTTGGGAATCGCCTGTTTCCGACTATCGAACCAATGGCTGTCCTCATGGCCTTACGGACGAAAAGGAATGTCTCCTATGTCCTCAGTCGCAAGGAAATGTACACCTCATCGCCGTCCAACTGGCCTGCCTGGACCCACATTAAAGTCGGCGCGAAAAATGACGGCACCATAATCGCCGAAGAATTCAAAACGGTCGAGCACACCGGCGCGTCGATGAACAACGTTTACGACGGCCGACTTTCCGGCTCGGGATTGGTCTGCGTCTACGATGTCCCCAATGTCTTCCTGGACGGATACGCCGTCGCCACCAACACCATGCCCTGCGCTCCCTATCGCGGCCTTGGCTGCCCCGAGTCCGAATGGGCTATGGAAAACGTGATCGATATTCTCGCCGAAAAATTGAATATGGATCCGGTCGAGCTGCGCTTAAAAAACCTTATCCAAGTCGGCGAACACAATCCCTACGGTGAAAAGCTGACCAGTTGCAGCGTCGCCTCGCTTCTCAAAATTGTGGCGGACGAAATTAAGTTCAACGAGCCCTGCGAGCAACGGCCCGGACCATGGCGGCGCGGGCGCGGCGTCGCTATCGGCGGCAAACAAAACACCCCGCTCGGCCGCTCGGAGGCGGAAGTTCTGGTCCATAGCGACGGCAGTATCGAATTGCTAATCAGCGTCGACGAACAGGGAATGGGGGTGCAAACTACCCTGCAACAGATGGCCGCCACCGAATTCCAGATCCCGTTCGAGTCGATCAAAATCACCCGGAACGATACCGGTCGCACTCCGTTCGACAATTTCGGCGCATCCAGCCGCACCACCTACACCGCCGGTAACGCCGTCCTCATTGCCTGCGCCGACGCTATCGAGCAGCTCAAAGAAGCAGCCGGCCGCAAAGTCGGCGTCGCCGCCAGGCAGGTGACCATCAAGCACGGGAAAGCCTATATCGTCGGTTCCCACATCGAAGAAATCCCCATTGCCGATCTCTTCGAGCCCTTCTCCTTCTTCACCGACCAGAACTGGGGACTGCAAAAGGGGACGCCGGTTCGCGGTCGCGGCGTGTATTGCCCCGCACCCGCCGTGCCTTGGTCCGGTCCGGGTCATGAGGACGGCCGCACCCCGCGCATGTGGAACTGGTATCAATACAGCGCCACCGGCGTTGAGGTCGAGGTCAATGTGGAGACGGGCCAGATTCGCATCCTCCGCATCGTCGGCACCGCTGATACAGGAAATCCCATCAACCCGAAGTTGGTCGAAGGCCAGATCGACGGAGGCGTCATTATGGCCGTGGGCTTTGCCGTTCTCGACGGGCATATGTACGACGAAAACGGTGTGTTGATGAATCCGAATTTCGTGGATTACCGGGTGCCCACCGTGCTGGAGACGCCTTTGTCCAAAGACTTCAAGCGGGCTATTTGCCCGGATCCGCTTCCCGACGGACCGTACAAGGCGAAAGGCATGGCCGAATCCATCACGATTCCCGTCGGCCCGGCCATCGCCATCGCCCTCAACAGGGCGGTCGGCATACGGCCCACGGTCATGCCGATGACTGCGGAACGAATTCTGAAGTTAATCAAGGAAAAGGAGGCGGGATTATGAGAACGGCGGAAGCGGTAACTATCAATATTTCCTTCACAGTCAACGGCGCTCCCTACACCATCGATATTGAACCCTACAAGACCGTGCTCGAAGTGCTTCGGGACGATCTGCAACTGACCGGCGCCAAGCAGGGCTGCGAAGACGGCAACTGCGGCGCTTGTACCATCATCATCAACGGCAAGGCCGTCAAGTGCTGCTCCATACTCATCGGTCAGGCACGTGACGCGAAGATCCTCACCATAGAAGGTCTTGAGGGTGAAAACGGCCTGCATCCCATCCAACAAGCTTTTATCGACCATTTCGCCATTCAGTGCGGATTCTGCACACCGGGAATGATCATGATAGCCAAAGCGGTATTGGACGAAAACCCGCACGCCAGCGAAGAGGACATTCGCGAAGCCATGCACGGCAATCTCTGCCGCTGCACCGGCTATGTCAAGATTATCGAGGCTGTCGAGGCGGCCCGAGACCACATTCTGGCGGGGAGGTAAGCCATGCGATTCGACTATTTCTTCGAACCCATCTCGGTGGATGAATGCGCGCAATTGCTGGACGAATACGGACCCGATGCCAAACTGCTCGCCGGAGGCACGGATCTGGTCGTCAAGATGCGGAACCGCCTGCTTCGGCCCAAGGTACTCGTCAGCCTCAATCAATTACCCGAACTGGCACGCGTGTATAAATATGACGACGGCATAAAAATCGGCGCTATGGCCAGGCTGATGGATCTATCCAAATCGCCTCTGCTGACCGGTCCATGGGAGGTGGTGAAACGCGGCGCCGGGCATGTCTCCAGCACCCAGGTGCGGAACATCGCCACTATCGGCGGCAATACCTGCAACGCCTCGCCCAGTGCCGACACCATTCCCGGACTCATGGTATTGGATGCCGTCGCAACCATCCGGGGACCAAAGGGTGAGAGGGAAGTGCCGCTCGAAAAATTTTTCAAAGGCCCCAGCCAAACCGCTCTCGAGCGTGGGGAATTCCTCCTCGGCTGTACCATCGAGAAATTCCCGGCCGGCAATGGAACAGCCTACAAGAAATACGCCATTCGCGGCGACACCGACATTGCCATTATCGGCGTTGCCACCCGGCTTCAGGTCGATGCGGAAGGCGTGGTGACTGATGCGCGCTTTGTCGTGGGAGCGGTTGCTCCGGTTCCGCTTCGTATACCGGATGTGGAGAAATTGCTGATCGGACACAAACTAACGGATGAACTTGCCGTGAGTGTGGGAAAAGCGGCGGCCGACTGTATCAAGCCGATTTCCGATGCCCGTGCGACTGCGGATTACCGCAAGGAGATGGTCCGGGTCTGGACGAAGCATGTGTTGAAAGAGGCATACGGCAAGGCAATTCAACAATAGAAAAGAGCTCTCCATGGAACAAATCACCCCGAATGTCTTTAGCGAAACGAAAATTCGCGGCTGCAATCCCAGTATTGTCTTCACCAGCGAGGGCGCGGTGTTTATCGACAATGCCCAGTGGCTGACCACCCTTCTCGAGATGATCCAATTCGCCGAGAGCCGTGGCCCGATTAAGTACCTCATCAACACCGAGCCGCATATCGACCATATATTCGGCAATCACTGGTTTGCTGATAAGTGTCCGGTTGTCGGGCACGAAAAGATGAAGGACGCCTTCTTCCTCGTGCCAGGCACCATGGACGGCTATGACTACAGTGTGGACGTGCTCACCCGGCAGGATCCCGAAGGGCTGAAAAAGATGCCCTCACGCGAGCAGTACATAGTCAACCTGCCACAAATTACCTTTAGCCAGAACATGACCCTCAAGGTAGGCAAGCATACCTTCAACCTTTATCACACCCCTGGTCACGCCGATTCGCAGATAGCGGTTCATGTGCCGGAAGAGCGCGTTGTGTTTGTCGGCGACACTGTCTTTTCCGGCTGCCAGACCTGGCTCCACTCAGCCAATATCGACGAACTCATCGCCTCGCTCAAATTCATCTACACACTGGATGTGGACACAATCGTTCCAGGCCACGGGCCGATAGTGGGCAAGGAGTATATCCAGGAACAGTTGGCGTTCATTTACGAATGGTTGGCCGCTGTCGGCAGGGCAATGGCCGAAGGGAAAACCGTCGAGGAGTGCATCGCTACTATCAGCTTTGCCGACCGGTTCCCGGTGGATATTGGCCAGGACGAAATGATGGAGTACATCCAGCGCACTAACGTCGTCAAATGTTTCAACTATCTGGCTGGGAAGATAGGGGCATAGAGAAGAATTTCGGCAGGGATCACCATAGAAAACACCAAGAGGAGCACGCCAGCCATGAAACTGGATTCAATAAACCACATCACCATTATCGGCACCGGCATGATCGGCGCGAGCATGGCCGCCCTTTTCACCGGCAATGGCTATCCCACCACCATGCTCGCCATCGACGATCAACAAGCCGAGGCTGGGGAAAAACGCTATGACGAATGCTTTCGCGACCTCATCGCCAAGGGATTGGTCACGGAAAAACAGTATGCCGCATGCGCCAAGCTCCTTGGTATAACGCAAAAATACGAAGATGTGGCGCATACCGATTTCATTTTTGAAAGTGTCTTTGAGCGCATCGATGTCAAACACGCCGTCTACAAACTTATTGAACAGCATTGCCATAACTACCAGGCCTTGGCTTCATCGACATCCGCTCTTTCGGCCGACGATCTCGCCGAAGGCATGACAAAGGATAGGGCGAAGCTGGTTGGCGCTCACCCCTGGAATCCGCCGCACCTGGTTCCCTCCATCGAGTTGGTTGGCAGCCGCTATAGCAGTCCTCAAGCTATCCAGGTCGCTTACGACGTTCTTGAATCGGTCGGACGAAAAGTCGTGGTTATGAAGAAGCCGGCTCCCGGCTTTATCGGCAACCGACTTCAGCATGCCCTCTACCGGGAGGCGGTCCATATGATCGAGGAGGGCATCGCCAGCGCCGAAGATATCGACAAGACGCTGAAATACAGTTTTGTTCCGCGTTATACCTCAATCGGCCTGTTCGAACACTTCGACTATGCCGGGCTCGACATGATTGTCAGTATTCATGACTACCTCTATCCGGATCTGTGTAACGCCACCACGGCGCAGCCGTATATCCGCTCCCGCCTGGAAGCCGGTGACCTTGGCCAGAAGACGGGCAAAGGCGTGTACGACTGGAAGAATGTGGATATGGAAGATTTCCGCAATCGCGCGGCACAACCCTATCTAGGATTTTTCAACTGGAGCCTCCCTGAAGGTAATTGAACGCTAGAGGACTTGACCTCCAGCGTAATATTGACATCCCAAAAAGGACCGCAATAAATGGAAAACAATGTCTATCTGAAATGGCTTGCGCATGAAACACCGACGGTGTGGTGGAATGATTCCGCCATACTCGCCGAACAGGAACAGGCTTACGGCAACGGTGCAACCGGCATGACGACCAATCCGGTTTTGGTGAGTGGTGCTCTCTCCGGCGACAGGGACATGTGGAAGGAAAAAACGTCGGGAGTGGATAAAACGCTGACCGGCGATGCTAAAGCTCTCGCGTTGATGCATGCCGTCACCGGCTTTTACGCCCAAAAGACCATGCCGATATTCACCATGGGTGGTATTGGCGAAGGCTATGTATGCGCGCAGGTGAATCCGAATTTCCATGGTGATACCGAATATATGGTCGAGCAGGCGAAGGTCTTGGCATCCTGGTCCCAAAACATCGTCGTCAAACTTCCCGCGACCGCAGCAGGCATACGCGCGTTTGAACAGTGCGTCGCGTTGGGCATGAACGTAGCGGCCTCGGTGAGTTTTACCGTACCGCAGGTTCTTGCGGTAGCGGAGGCCAGGGAAAGCGGCAAGAAAACGGCAGAAAAAAATGGTGTTAAACCTGGTCTGTCTATTGCCGTCATTATGGTGGGCAGGCTGGACGATTATCTTCGCGACGTGGCAAAAGACAGTGCACTGTCAATTCCGGAAAGCGATATAATCCAAGCCGGGACCGCTTGCATTAAAAGAGCATACAGGATATTCCAAAGCAAAGGGTATGATACATTTCTCATGCCGGCGGGCTGCCGTGGCGCATATCATGTCACCAGTCTAGCCGGAGCCAAAATGATCATGTCAATCGGCCCATCCATTCAAAAAGCACTGGCCAAAGAATCAAAACCGTTCATGCCGCATAGTAATGAAGAGGTATCACAGGATGTCTTGGACCGCCTCCTCACCATGAAGGAATTCCGCCGCGCCTATGAACCCGACGGTATGGCACTTGAGGAATTTGTAACATATGGGGCGACGAATCGCACACTGACGCAATTCATCGAGTGCGGCTGGAAGCCCATTGGAGCCTATGGATTTTAGAGAAGTGTAGACGCTTCAACGCAATCCCATGGTAAAGTGAGGGCTACCTCGACGACTGGAAGCCGGTTAACCATCAGCCACATTCGTCCACGCATTGCCGGTTTGCTGGCTTCGGACACACGCATGGACGAAGCGAACCCCATCGACGCCGTCGCGGGCCTTTGGATAGAAATAGTCGCCGGACTGGCCCGCCGCGCCGTTTTTCTTGTCGAGGAGATGGCGGCAGAACTCGCGATAGATATTGGCGAATGCCTCGTAAAATCCCTCCGGATGGCCGGCCGGCAGCCGCGACGCCTCCCTGCTCCATTCATCCAGATAGTCGCGGTTAGCGGCCAAAATCTCGACCGGTCCGCCGAGATACGACACTGTGAGCCGCGTCGGATCCTCGTGCGACCACCGTATCGAACCCTTGTCGCCGTACAGCTTCAGATCGATGGTGCAGTCATGGCCGATGGCGACATTGGAAGTCCAGGCCAACCCTCCCGCACCCCCCTTGTACCGGAGGAAAATGCGGGCCGTCGTCTCCAACGGCGCGTCCTCGGGATAATACCCGAAATGCGCCAGGACGCTCTCCAGTTCCAGGCCGGTCATGGCTGTAATAAGGTAATTGAGATTCACCCCCATGGCGGCGGTAACATTGGAGTTGCCCGACGTGGCAGGGTCGCCAATCCATTTCGTGAAGTTATCCGCATCCTTGCTGAGGCCGAGTATCATCCAATCCTGCGGGTATTCGGCGACGATGTCGATAATTCGGCCGATCCGGCCCGACTCGACCAGATGGCGGCATTCGCGCATAATGGGATAATGCGCGTACGTGTAGGTGACGCATATTTCGAGATTCTTTTCCGCCGCCAACCGGCGTAATTCTTCCGCCTCCGGGACAGACAAGGTGAACGGCTTTTCGCACACGACATTGATGCCGTGTGCGAGAAAACATTTGGCAACAGGATAATGGGAGGCGTTCGGCGTGACGATACTGACGAAATCGATGCCGTCCGGTCGCCGTCCCTCCTCTTCCGCCATGGCCGCGTAATCCGAGTAAATGCGGTCGGCCGGGACGCCCCACCTTTCGCCGTCCCGGCGGTTGCGCTCGCCGTCCCGGGTAAAGCTGCCCGCCGTCAGCACAGCGAGGCTGTCCATAAGCGCGCCCCGGCGATGGCTGTTGCCTATATTGCCGCCATTGCCGCCGCCGACCATGCCGAATCGTAGTTTTGTTTCCATGATTCCTTGTCCGATTCTAAAAATTTTCATCGGCCCGGGTAAATGACCGCCTTTACCGCCTCCTGGCGGCGCATGCACTCGACGCCTTCTCCGATTTGCGACAAGGTGAACTCATGGCTAATAAGCTCATCAAGCCGCAAGCGTGGGTCGCGCAGCATGGCGAGGGCGGCCGGGAAGCTCTTCTTCACCGCAAGGGTGGCGAAGAGAGTCAACTCTTTGGCATTGATGAGGCCCGGACTGATGGTGGAGCGTTGGGTCATGTTTTGCCCGAAGACGAGAATGCGCCCGCCGTTGCGGACAGCATCCATGGCCTGGCCGAGAACCGGCCCCGCGCCCACCGCATCGATTGCCACGTCGGCCAAGCCACTCCATTGGTCCTTCAGAAGCGCCGGAACATCTTCGGCGACCGGGTCCGCAACCCGGCTCGCGCCCAGCTTGGCGGCGATTTCCCGCCGGCTCGGCATCGTTTCCACTACCACGATATCCTTGACGCCGAAGACGGTCAGCACCCGGAGGAAAATGAGGCCGATCGCGCCTGCGCCGAAAAGAACCACTCGCTCGTGGGGCATGGGATTCAGACGCATCATGCCGTGCATGACGCAAGCCAGCGGCTCGGCCAAGGCGCAGAGCCGTATCGGGATGCCGTCCGGCACCGCGTGCAACTGGCTGGCTGGCACGACGCAGTACTCGGCAAAACCGCCGTCCCGCCACTGCCCGATATTTTGCGCGTTGGCGCAGAGGTTTTCGTGGCCGCCACGGCATTCGGGGCAGGTTCCGCAGGAAATGTTGGGCTCGACCACCACCCGATCGCCGGCATGAACCGTCTCCACACCTTGCCCTACGGCAACCACCGTTGCCACGAACTCGTGTCCCATCACCGTGCCGGGATCACCGCGCTGTCCCGGTGGCACATGGAGGATGTGGAGATCGCTGCCGCAGATGCTGGCGGCTTCCACCTTCAGAAGAACGTCGGAATCGCTTTCGATGCGCGGCATCGGCACCGATTCCACCTCCAGCCTACCGTCTCCCTTGAAGACGGCGGCCCTCATTGTGTTATTCGTCATGATGTGAATCCGATCGCACAGTTACTTGATGGTTTCCTTGGTCAACACTTCCAAATGAGTGTAGATAGGATTGGGAACTGTTTTGCCGTTCAGGGTGTCAATGGCGGCGTCCAGCGCAGTGGACGACATGATCGTGGGGTATTGGGCGACAGTGCCAAGCATATCGCCGTTCTTGACCATCTCCAGGGCTTCCGCCGAGCCGTCAAAGCCGAGGGCCTTGATTTTGTCCTGCATGTCGGCCTGGATAATCGCCTCGCTCGCGCCCATGATCATGACGTCGGAAGCGCCGAATACGAGATCGATATGCGGATTGGCGGTCAGCATGTTCTGCATGACATTGAAGCCCTGATCGCGCGACCAATCGGTGGGCTGCTCGGCGACAACCTCGATGTTCGGTTGGTCTTTGATGCCCAATTTAAACCCGTCGAGGCGCTGGTCGCTGGTGGTCTGACCGGCCACGCCGCCGATCAACGCCACCTTTGCGCTGTTCGGGTAGTTCTTCTTCACGTACTCGGCCGCGACCTTGCCGCCCATGACATTATCGGTGCCGACATAGGTGACGTAAGTCGCGCCCTGTTCCTTCGCCGCCTCGTCGTCGATTGGGTCGTTGACCAGGATGACAGGAATGTCGGCTTCGTTCGCCTTGATGATGGTGGGAATGAGTGAGGCCGGTTCCATCGGAACGAGGATAAGGGCGTCCACCCCGAGGGTGATCATGTCATCGGCGAGCTGAATCTGTTTTTCTATGTCGGTGTTATTGTTCGCGGTCATGTAATAGAGTTCGACGCCCAGCTTCGCGGCGTGCTCTTCCGCCCCTTCCTTGAGACTGATCATGAAGTCGTCGTTGAGGTTTTTCGAAACATAGCCGATTTTATACTGGCCGGCAAAGACGCTAACCGGCAGCAGAAAAACGACCAGGGCCAAAATTGCAAGCACTCTGGCGGCGCGGGATGCAAATGTACGCATGTGCCTCTCCTTGAGATGTAAAGCCTGAACCGCCATACGCTCCCGGGCGCATGGCCGGCGAACCTACTTTTTCTTCATCATGTCGATAAGGACGGCGATGATGATCACCACCCCGATGATCCCCTGTTGCAGATAGGAATTGGCGTTCATCAGATTGAGGCCGTTACGGATGACGCCGATCATCACCGCGCCGAGTATGGTGCCCCAGATGCTGCCGACGCCGCCGCTGAGGCTGGTGCCGCCGATTACCGCCGCCGCCACCGCGTCCATCGCGTAGCCGCTCCCGCCGGCGCCTGGACCGCGTTTAACTTGGACACGAGGACGATGGCCGCCAAGGCCGCGGTGACGCCGCTCATGATGTATGCCAGGCATTCGTACTTCCTGACGCTTATGCCCGAGAGGCGGGTCGCCTCCTTGTTGCCGCCGATGTAGTAGATTAAGCGCCCGGTCTGGCGATGCTTGAGAAGGTGGTGGGCAAGCAGGTAGAGTAGGAGCA
>JAJPXZ010000029.1 GCA_021205245.1 Planctomycetaceae bacterium | reverse complement strand
GCTCGATCTACACAGGTTGAACCAGCGAGTGAACCAGCGCACGCATATTCTCCCTACCCTGGGTGTATGCCTGTTGCAGCCGCATTGCGCTCAGGTTGGAATACACCATATTGCGGAAAGTGTTGAACGGTTTGCCCTGGAGATCCGTTTCGCTCAGCTTGTAATCCGTCATGGCGATTTCACGAAGCACCGGCAGAGTCCATTGGACCGCAGGCACGGAAAGAACGAAATCGTGATCGCCCAAGTGGCAGATGAATCCCTCCTGCCGACGCGGCATCGGCAACGTTTTACCCGATTTGTCCAGCAACCCATATTGCACCGGTTCAACGTCCGCAATAATGGACGCGGCGGTCAACCAGTTTACAACCTGCGCCTCGTCCGCCTCGGTCCCGGGATGCGTATGCGCGCATGCCTGGGCGACCACCAGATCGGCCGGAGCATTCCGAACCAGCAGTTCGGCCAGAGAAAGAACGTGGTGTTCGCCCGTCCCCGCGAGCTGTTGCTCGGTCCGGGAAGAGGCATCCTCCTGCCACTGGAATACATACGGCTTGTGCAGATCATGCAGGAGTTGCGCAGCCATGGCAATATCCCGGTTCACATCGTACCCATACACGTCTCGATATACATCCACAATATTTGCGGTAATTTTGACGTTGGTGGCGACGTGCGTAATGAGTCCGCCCGGATAGGCGTGATGGCTGCCGTAGCCGCTGCCGGGTGCGGCGATGGTGGGAATTCTTTCTCGCATATTCGCAAATACGGGCGGCAGGAAATCCAGTTCCTGCGACGTGTATCCAGCCAGTTTGAGTCTATTCCCAACGTGTTTGCGTTCCACAGAATCCATTTCGGAGATCCGAGGCGTGGGGTCGTTATAGACATCCATAACCAAACCCCGCAACGACGGATCAGAGATCCTGCCTGTCTCTTCCAGCAAATAGTTCCATGCAGCCTGCACTATGGCCGACCGCTCGGCTATTGTCCTGCAATCCAGGCTCTGGCATTCTTCAAAGCTTACAGCCTTACAGGCAGGTGATTGCGCCGCCATGGACTGACCAGACGGCGTAGCGGCAGCAGCCATGGGGGAAGCAACCGAGCCGGCCGCAGCCAACCCCAAGCGCGGCAACAGGCAATTAACCGCCAGAGCGGATCCAGCCATTGCGGTTACCTTAAGAAAGTTTCTCTTCCTCATGTCCATGATGCAAAATCTCCTTGTTGGGCAATCGAATGTGATCAACACACCGGAATCGACTCTATTCGTTCCTTGTTTACCAGACATCGTAACGCCAAATTAGTTCCCGAGGGTTCTACCTGGAAGAAATGGGAATATCGTGAGAATCGTATGAGGTTTTTGTATCTTTTCTTGGCGTTAAACGCTCTTCCGCGTTATGTACAACGCGGCCACCACTTCACCTGTCAGCGCCGCTCCCAACAGGAGAATGCATATAATGCCGTCCATAGCGGACAATCCTACCTGGGCGTGCAACGAAGTACCGCGCTCCAATGCGGAGGCGACGATACCGAGGGCCGCGTGCCCGATGGCGCACCCCGCCACCAAACCGGGTAAAACCGACAATATCCCTTCCCACGCGAACATAGCGACGACGTCCCGTCTCTCCGCGCCGATAAGCCGGACAATAAGCGCCTCGTTTGTTCGCGATGCCACCGAGCCGTATAACGTCAACCCGATGGTTACGGCCGCGATGATACCGGTTGCATATCCAAGACCTTTCAGCAGCCAGTCCGCTTGTCCCAGAATTGACAGCAGCCGAATAACGACCTGAGATGGGAAAACAAGGTCGGCGTCCTTGCGGTTGCCGAAATCGGCATACAACTGATACGCCTCCGCAAAGCCGGACGGCTTTACCATAATGGAGGTCACCATTCTCTCGTCGTGACCGTCATGATCACTATGAACGTGATTGCAATCCGTATGGTCCCCGTGATCTTCCTCCTCGTGGCCGTCGCCCGATACTGAACGAAGGCCTTCAGGATGGATTGGTTCGTCATGGTTGCAATGAATGCCGTGTGCGGCCCAGACAGAGCGGAGATCCACAAATATGGCCTGGTCGTATGGTCCATTGCAGCTTTCCAGAATGCCGCACACCACATACGGTGCGCTGGCGTGCTCTTCACCGCCGTGAGCAAATCCATGCGTGGAGACAATGGTATTCCCGATCCGAAGCCCCAGATCCGCTGCCGCCCGGTTCCCGACAACAGCCTCGCGACTGTCCGTCGCAAACGGTCCGCCGCTAGCAAATCGCAGCCACGGCTCCGAATCACCGTTGCGGGCATAATGGGAAAATATGGTCGAGTCGGTTCCGACTATGCGGTACCCACGGAAGTTGTCCCCGAACGCCAACGGTATGGCTTGCTCAATTCGCGAGTCGTTGTTCAACTCTGTGACCAGGCGATACGAGATATTGCCCGCAGGATAGTCCTGAAGAAATACGGTGTTAAGAACCATTTGGTAGGAGCCGCCGTATCCTGCCACCATGTCGAAGGGTTCGACCGCCGCCGTTAGTGCCGTTTGAATACCGTTCCCGAGAAACCCGCCGATAATCATCAGCGCCATGGCGCACATGGCGAGGAGCGTGACAGCCATTGTTTGCCGCCGCCGGTAGGTGATGTTTTTCCGGGCGAGAGTCAGGATACGCAGCATGCGCCGTTGCCTCCACACGATTGTTTTTGTTTTTCAGAACTGCCCGCCGAGTGTTCCAGGAGGTCGTATGTATGCGGGAGTTTGTCCACCACCCGGGGGTCGTGCGTAGCCACCAGCAGGGCGCTTCCATTTTCAGCCGCCTTGCCAATTAACAAATCCATGACCAGTTCGGCGTTGGCCTCGTCCAGACTTGCGGTCGGTTCATCAGCCAGAATTAGCGTGTGCGGATAGATGATCGCACGGGCAACGGCGGCCCGCTGGCGTTCGCCCCTGCTCAGGCATTCCGGCCTGGCTTCGCTTTGATCAGAAAGTCCGACCCATTTCAGCGCCTCGCGAACCAGCGATTCAGGATGCTGCAGACCGAGAAACCAGCAAGCCGCGACGAGATTGTCAAAGAGAGACAAGCTCGGCAATAAATTCAGTTCTTGAAAGACAAAGCCAACCCGCCTCGCGCGTTCCCTCGCGGTTAGCTCGCCCGGCCTGCCGGGCCACGGCTTGCCGTTCCAGAACATATCGCCTGAGGTCGGCGTCACCATCCCGCCGATCATGGAGAGGATAGTGCTTTTTCCCGATCCGCTCGGACCCACCAGTGCCGTATGCTGCGCCGGATTGATTATTAACCTATCGACGCTCAAAACAGTGACATGGTTTCCATTCGGCGCGAAATATTGCTTCTCCAAATTTATCACCTCGATCATATAACGCTCCGTTATTCATCTTCCTTGCCAACCGCATCGGCCCGGATCCTCACTAGACTGACAAAGCCGGTTTCCTCATCCATTTCGGAGCCCACCTCAAGCGTGCCCTCAACCCATATGGGCCGATCGAATGGAATAGCCGTCACCGGCTCCGCCAGTTTGACCACCACAATGTCGGACGGCCAGTCCGCGTCGCTTGAACAAAACGGACAAATCGACATGGGTATATCGGTCAGGACGAAAAATGAGAGCGTCGGTTTGAGGGGCGGCGCCATAAAGCCGGTCATGCGAACCCTTTTCCCCTTAAGGTAGACGAGCTTTTCCGAGAGGGTAATGCCCAGTGAATCCGCTCCGGCGTACATTTCGGCAAAAGCAAGTGTCTCCGCGGATCGGGAAACGACGTTTTGATGCAGAAAGAAAATGAGCGCGCCTATACAGGTTAGCAACACAAGCGTGACGAATATGGGACCAAAACCCTTGGAGAAGTATCCAGCCATGTCTGCTGTATTCGGTTCGGTATGCATGCCAATTTCCTTGGGAATACTCCTCCCCAGCACTGTGAGGAGGAGTATTCCACACGCGTCTGATGTTATTGCTTGCTACCGTCCAATCCCAACGCCCGCACCATGCCGAAGAAGACCTCCGTATTATCCATGACGCCACGGAAGTATTCTTCTCCAGGACCACCCGCGTTCAGGGGGACGCTGTCGGCACTGTGCACCTCTTGGGTCTCACTGTAAGGCAGATTGCCGACCATGGCGTCGCCCGACGTTTGGGGGTTCGCCACCACCTTGTCTCCGTCCTTAATGGCCGGCACAACCGGTACGGGTTTCAGCCGGTAATCGGCGTTGTAGTCCGGGTGGCTGGCATACTGAACGGCCAAGGTCACTTCGGCGTCGGGGTTGTCCGGGAAGCCATCGCTGTCTTCGTCGACAAAGGTGGGGAAAATGGAATTGGCATAGGTGCGGACTCCGTGCCGGCCGGTTTTCCCGTCGCGTTCGTGATAGGTGCCGGTGATGCTGGCGCCGTGGGAATGGTCGGCGGTGACCAGTATCAGCGTATCGCTATTGCGGGCGGCGAATCGTCTTCCCACTCCGACCGCCTGGTCAAGCTCGATGGCGTCGTAAACCGAACGTTGCCAGTCCATGGTGTGCAGTTGCTTGTCGACACAGGCGCCTTCGACCATAAGAAAGAACCCATTGGGGTTTTGGGAAAGTATTTCGATAGCCTTTTCCGTCATCTCCATCAAGGTCGGCTGATCGGTAAATGAGCCAAGCGTCTTGGGGTTCTTGATGACCTCCCGATCCAGATAGACGTTCATATTATCCAGGTGGAACAGCCCGAGAATTTTTTCGCCCGCTGCCGCGTTCATCTCCGTCCGGTTGCCCGCAAAGCTGAAACCCTTCGCCTTGAATTCTTCAATAAGATTGCGATTGTCGGTCCGCTTCGATCCCGGGATATCCATGGGCAGGAAATGGCGAGAACCGCCACCAAGGATGACATCGGGCATATGCGCGGGATTGAGCATGTCCTGGGCGATGAAATTCTGCTCCGCCCGGCGGCGGGTGTGGGCGATCATGGCTGCGGGGGTAGCGTCCGTGATGTTAGACGTCGTGACGAGGCCGACCGACATGCCACGCTTGCGGATGGCGATTTCCGCCAGATTCTCAACCTTGGGATGGTCCAGCGGATCCTTATCGCTGGATTCGTAGACACCCATGGCATTGACGACCGACTTATGGCCTGTCGCGTAGGCGGAAGCAGAATTCGCCGAATCGGTCACCAACGCGTCGTATCCGGAAGTGGTGATGATGGCGGTATTGGGAAGCTTCTCCATTTCAAGGATATCGTTATATTTACCCTCAACAATTCCCTTTGACAGGATGCGGGCCATATCGCGCACAGGCAATCCCATACCGTCGCCGATAAACAGAATGACGTTGCGGGCTGGCTGGGCGATTTTCTCGTCTGTCACGGTGTACGTGACCTGCGAGGTCGCATCCGATGCACCTTGCTTTGCGGTTGCCGCAACGGTCACGGTACCGGGCGACGTAAATTGAACCTGATTGATTCGGAAGGACGATATATCGTCCACCGTCTTAAACTCTCCTGGCTTGCCAAAGTATTGTTCAGCCGGTATGCCGTCCACCGTTACGTCCAAGGAATCAACCGCCCCGTTCCTTGACTCGACAACGAAGTCGAAGTGTTGACCAATAAGGAATTTCGCCTTGTTAATAGGCAGGATTACCGGCTCGGCGGCAAATAACGTCCCGGCAACGACCAGGAGCGTCACCATCCATGCAAACGCGGCCAGTTTATTCCTGCAATGAAATAACCCTCGATTTGACATCTGAGTATCCTTTCGATTTCAATATGGGTGAGCGACGAAAGGAATACTGCCATTACGGCATTACAAAAATATAAGAAAACGGTGAGGAATGAATAAGCGTTACAAAATAAAAATGCGGGACCGGATCACTTAAGATCCGGCCCCACATATTCGTCTTGCCAAGTTTGTATTACCACCTGTGCATTACATGTGCTTATCCACCTCTTCCTGGGTGAGGAGGCCGTACTGCACGTAGAGCTTGAGGTATTCATCGATGTTCGACGCGTCAATAAAGTCTGCGGAAATGTTATATTCACACACTTCTTTCTGACCTGTGAGCAGTTCGTAGGCCGCCTTCATGTTCAGGGTGGCCAGGTCGACGCAGTTCTGCATGACGGTGGCGGTGTACTTGCCGTCCTTGACCGCCAGGAGGGCGTGCGGCAGACCGTCAACGCCATAGGTAATCAGGTTCTTGAAGCGCGGATCGTCCTTCACCACTTCCTGGAACGACAGGGCAATCGCGTCGGCGACGGTGAGGGCGGCGTCGAAGTGGCCGTAGGACTGAATCCAGTCTTCGGCGATGGACATGTACATGCCTTCGTCCGGGCGCTCGGAGACAGCCTCGGCCAAAAGGGTGACGTCGGGGCGCTTGTCCAGGAATTCCTCGTGGTAGGCATTGAAGCGCGAGGTGGTGTGGAGGTTGCCGGGCATGCAACTGAGCAGCACCACGCGTGCATTCTCGGGGACGCGCTTCAGGGCGTCACGGGCCAGAGCCGCGCCTTGTTCGTAGGGGTCGGCGTCAACAGAGGAGGCACCGGGCAGATCGGGAATACGGGCGTTCGTGGTAATGCAGAAAATCCCGGCGTCCAGCACCTTCTGTGCGTACGGGCGTTGCAGTTCGCCGTCATTCGGCTGGATGATGACGCAATCGTATTGCATGGCGATGGCGTTCTCGATCATGCCGTTTTGCTTCTCGTTGTTTTCCTGCGAATCCATGATGTCCAGGGTAAAGGTGTCTGAATACTTTTCGGCACCCTTCTTCATCTCATCGGCCAGCCAGGCGGCGAACTGATCGGAAAGATTACGCGCGATATAGGCGACCCGCTTTTTTTCGCCTGCCTGCGTGGCTTCGAAAGGAACAACGAGCGCGAACGCGAACAACAACATAACAGCCACTTTTCTCATTTTGCTTCTCCTTAGTCTTGCGATGGAGCCCCCGTCCCGGCGGCACCGAGCCGCCGGAAGCATCCGGGGTGTATTCTGGGGTGGTCAAACCGTTTTATGACAACTAAAACGCGCTGAACAAGGTCATCAGGCTGACGCCGATGAGGAGGCCACGCGCCAGCGTCGCCTGGGTCGTACCCGTGTCCTTGTCATGCCGGGCGTTCTTGATGCTGTAGGTTTTCTGTTTCTTGGAGTAGATGTCCCAGATGACGGCGACGGCGATGATGATGCCGCGCACCATCTGCTGGATGTAGGAGTTGATGGACAGGAGGTTCATGATGTTGTTGAGGAAGCCGACCAGGAAAGCGCCGATGACCGTGCCGAACACGGTGCCGGTCCCGCCCGAAAAGCTGGTGCCGCCAATGATGGTGGCCGTAAGGGCGTCGAACTCGTAGTTCATGCCGCCGTTCGGCACGCCGCCGTTGACGCGGGACATGAAGATGATGCCGGCGATGCCCACCAGGACGCCGTTCAAGATAAAGGCGCGCATCTTGACGCCGTGCACGCTGATGCCGGCGGCATTGGCCGCTTCTTCGTTACCGCCGACGGCATAGACGGATCGTCCGAAGCGGGTATTTCGCATGACGAAGATCATCACCAGGATGACGGCCGCCAGGATATACACCGGGTTCGGAATGCCCAGAAACGAACCCTGGCCGATGATGGTGAAATCGCCGATGCGGTAGATGTTCACACCCTTGCAGTAGAAGAGCACCGCGCCCCGGGCCACCGCCTGCATGGCCAGGGTGGCGATGAACGGCGGAGCCTTGTAGTAGGTGATCATAATACCGTTCAGTATGTTGCAGATGACAGCCACTCCGATGCCGACGGAGATGGCCAGCATCATGCTCTCGGTCGCCTTGTAGGTACTTACCGACAGCACACCGGACAGCGCCAGCACCGATCCGGCCGACAGGTCCAGCATGCCGCTGATGATCAGGAGCATTTCGCCGATGGCAAGGATGATGATGACGGACTGTTGCCTGAGCACATTCAACATGTTGGTCTTGGTCATGAACGTTTCGTTCAGGAAGGAACAGACGATCATGAAGAGAAGCAGGATAAGTACCAGGCTGTATCGCTCCATGATACGCCGGTAATTGAAACTCTCGCGCATGGCATTGTTCTCCACGGGTTATATTGGCAATAGTTCGATGTTTTCAGAGTCTACCGTTATTGGATAGCCAGGTTCATGATGGCCTGCTGCGAGAATTGTTCCCGGGCCAACTCGCCAGTCAACCTGCCTTCGTGCAGTACGTATATGCGGTCGCACATGCCAATCACCTCGGGCATTTCCGACGACACCATGATGATGCCGTTTCCCTTGCGGGCGAACTCGGTCATGAGCTGGTAGATTTCCTTCTTCGCGCCGACGTCGATGCCTCGGGTGGGTTCGTCAAGAATGAGGACACGCGGCTCGCATAAGAGCCAACGAGCCAGGAGTACCTTTTGCTGATTGCCGCCGGAGAGGGTGGAAATGTGAGTGTCCAGAGACGGTGTCTTGACGTTCATGGAGGCGCAGGCGGCGGAGACCTCCTGCAGCTCTCGGGCCTTGTAGTAGCGGCCGCTCCGGTAGTACCTCCCCAAGGAGGATATGGTGGTGTTCTCCTTGACGCTCCGCATCGGAATGATGCCGGAACGGCGGCGGTCCTCGGTGAGCATCGCCACTCCGGAGCGAACGCTTTCGGCAACGCTGCGGTTGCCGGTTTTCTTGCCTTCGATAAAGATGTGGCCACCGTCATAGCGGTCGAGACCGAAAATGGCCCGCATGATCTCGGTGCGGCCCGCACCCATCAACCCAAAAAAGCCGATGATTTCGCCGGCGCGCAGGTGGAAATTGATGTCCTGGAACACCCCGTCGACCCGCAGCTCTTCGACCCGCAGGACCTCTTCACCAAGAGGCACCGCTTCCTTGGGGAACTGGTTTTCCAATTTGCGGCCGACCATGAGTTCGATCAGTTCGTCTTCGGTTACTTCGCCGATGGGCATGGTTTTGATGTACTGGCCGTCCCGGAGGACGGTGACGTCGTCGGCGATGCGGAAGATCTCGTCCATCTTGTGGGAAATGTACACGATGGCCACGCCCCGTGATTTCAAGTCGGCTATTTTTTCGAACAGGTTTTCAACCTCGCGGTCGGTGAGGGCGGAGGTGGGTTCGTCCATAATGACGATTTGGGCGTTGTGGTTGACGGCCTTGAGAATCTCGATCATCTGGATGTCGGACACGCTCAGGCTGCGCATAAGCGTGTCGTGGGGGTAGGACAAACCCTCCTTGCGGAGCAACTCAACCGCGTTCTTACGGAGGGCGGCCCAATCCACCCCGTACTTGCCCCGAGGCCAGTCGCCGAGGCAAAGGTTCTCGGCGAGGGTGAGATCCGGGACATAGGTCAATTCCTGAAAGATCATGGCGATGCCGTAGCGCCGCGCCTCGATGGGGCTGGCGATGGTAATCGCTTTTCCGTCCAGCAGGATCTGACCCTCGTCCGGCTGATGAACACCGTCCAGGATCTTCATGAGGGTGGACTTGCCTGCACCGTTTTCCCCTACCAGAGCGTGAACCGTGCCCTTACGGAGGGCAAGGTTGACTCCGTCCAGGGCACGGACGCCGGGGAAGGATTTGCAAATGTTACGGAGTTCCAGTTTGTATTCTGCGGCCACGGCGCGCCTCCTTCGCGATGTTTCTCGCTGAAGTAGTTACCTTGAAAGCGTTGCACACATCTCTCGTGCGAAGTAAATGGAGCACCTCTCAACCTCGCGGTTGTTCGGTCCCGATCACCTTAGAGACAGGTGTAGGCACCATCGACAATGACGTCGCTTCCCGAGGTATAGCCGGCGGCATCGCAAGCGAGGTAGAGCATGGGCGGGATAAGTTCTTCCGGTTTGCCCATCCGGTGCATCGGGATGAGCGGCATCCAGGCGTCGCGGAGTTCCTGCGGCGTGTCTGCGGACATGGGAGTGCCGATATAGCCGGGGCTGATGGAATTGACCCGGATGCCGTGCTCGGCCCACTCCACCGCCAGCGAGCGGGTCATGTGGATGACGGCCGCCTTGGAAGCATTGTAGGAACATTGCCATTGCGGAATATTGACAATACCCCCGGACATCGAGGCCATATTGATAATGGATCCCTTGATTCCCCTCTCGACCATAATCTTGCCGGCGGCGCGGGCGACGATATACTCACCGGTCAGATTGACATCGATGACCTCGCGGAAATCGGCAAGCGTGGCTTCAAACGTTGATTGATGTTTGCATATGCCTGCGTTGTTGAAGACGACGTCAATGGATCCTGACCGTTTGAGAATCTCGGCGAGCGCCGCATCAACGCTCTCTTCGTTCGTGACGTCGGTGGTAATATGGTAGGCCCGTCCTCCGTCTTTTTCGATAAGCGACACCGTTTCGTCGGCGCCGGAACGACTCAGAATCACAACCTCGGCACCAGCGGAGGCGAACCCGCGTGCAACGACCTGCCCGATTCCACGTCCCCCGCCGGTGACTATGGCCACTTTGCCGGCAAGGCTGAACATCTTTTCAAGGTACGACATTTTTCTTCTCCATGAATGGGTCAACAAGGCGCGCCGCGATTCACATTTCGATTTGGATTTTCACCACATCCGGTTCCATTTTGGCGGCGTGTTCGAAAGCCTCGACAGCACGATTCAGCGGGTACACCTTGCTGATAAGGCGTTTGACATCGATCATCCCCGAACCAACCAGGCTGATGGCGCGCGGGTACATGTTGGCGTAGCGGAAGACAGAGGCAATATCCAGTTCCTTGCTTTGTATCTTCGCGATATCAAATGGCACCGCGTCGATGGGAATCCCTACCAATACCGCCTTGCCGCCCGGGCAGGCGTAATCGACAAAGTCGGGATATACCGGAGGCGCGCCGCTGGCTTCCATCACCACCTCAACACCCCAACCGTCTGTCGCACGCATAACTTCATCCAGGGGGTTTTGTTTGCTAAAATCGATGGGGACCACGCCTTCATAGCTGCCCACAATCGCAAGTTTTTCAGCTTTGTTGTCGATGACGAAAACCTGGCTGCACCCACCCGCAAGCGCCGATACGGCGCACATGACGCCAATGGTGCCGGCGCCAATCACCACCGCCCTATCGCCGGGAACGATGCGTGCCTTCTTGGCGGCCTGCAAACCAATGGCCAACGGTTCGACCATGGCGCCTTCGGCAAGACTCATCGAATCGGGTAGCTTGTAGGTATATTCGGCTGGATGAACAACTTCCTCAATCAGGCAACCATGGACAGGCGGCGTTGCCCAAAAAACCACATCGGGGTCGAGGTTGTACAGGCCCAATTTCGCCGCGCGCGACTTCGCGTTGGGAATGCCCGGCTCCATGCACACGCGGTCGCCGACCTTCAAACTGGTGACGTTGTCGCCGATTTCAACAACCTCTCCCGCGGCCTCATGCCCCAATATCATGGGGCTATCAACCACATATGGTCCAATACGGCCGTGGGTGTAATAGTGGACGTCACTGCCGCAGATGCCCACATTTTTAACGCTGATGCGGACGGTATCGGACGTCATTGTGCCTTGCATCGGCATATCGCCAATACGTATCTCGCCCTTGCGCTCGAGTATGACGGCTTTCATTAGTCCCTCTTTCCTAATGGCAGTCCGAATCCGGCCATCCATTCCGGTGCCTGATGTGGGGCAATGTCCTTTTTATCGGGCGCGGCCATTCGGTGAAATTTGGATTTAAGAGTCGATGACATTACACTTTAATAAATCTGCCTAATTATGTTAACGCAAATCATCCGCAACTTCCTGGACCTTGATGGAGCGTAATTGAGTTATTGAGGGGAAGGTTGATCCAGAACACAGGCGCTCGGAGTCTGGATTCGCTCTTATGTAGAGTGTTTTATTAAAGTCTATTTATATTACGTGATGGTATTGCTTAGTCAACCGAAAAGTATATTTTTTGGTAAATTCCTGACGGCGGCTACACGTTCTCTCTATGGCATCGGTTAGATGGAATCGATAAACTTTTCAATTTGCATTAGAGCCGCTCCAACGGCGGAAGCTTCTGTTTTATGCCGGCAGGCGGTGATATATTCGCCTGAATCATTGAAGGTGTTGCGGCATGCCGCACGGCGGCGAAGGTCACCCAGGTATTCATCTATATACGCGCCGATATATCCGCCAATCACGACATCATAGTCGAATATCATGCGGAGCGAATTGACTGCAATCGCCAACCAGTCGAGATACGCATTCCATGCTTCAACTACCTTTGCGTCTCCCTGTTTCAATTGCGTGAAAAATCGCCCTATATCCCCACGGGAAAGCCGCGAAAGCGTGGTCGCCGCACAATAGGCGTCAAGGCAACCCTTTTTCCCGCAGTAACATTTCTTGCCGTCCGGCACAAGGGTCATATGGCCGATTTCACTGCTCCTCCGGTTGTCACCGAGACGAGGATTACCATCCCAGACCAGTGCGCCGCCAACGGAATTGCTGAGGGAAAGGTAGACAAAATGGCGATCGGGACCGACGCTCCACATTTCCGCTATGCCTGCCGCGTTGGCATCGTTGACATGGGTGCAAGGCAGACCAATTCGGGCATCCAATTCATGAAATGAGTAGTTTTGCGTTTTGAGAACATGTGATGTCGTCAGAACGCTTCCATCCGCGGACAAAACACCGGGTATAGAAATACCCGCACCGACGAGGCGATCGGGTGCGATGCAGGAATCCTCAAGCATTGTATCAAGCAGCTTGCCCACCTTTTCCACGTAGGCCGATGAGGGTGCGAAATCGGCACTCGCTTCCGTTCTCGCGCAGACTTTACCTGCCAGATCCACCAGTGTCCCCACTATGCGGTTGCGGGTAATATCGATGCCGACAGCGTGCCGCGTGTCATGGACAATAGAAATGATCGCAGCCTTTCGACCACCGGTTGACTGAAGGCTACCCGTCTCTTCCACCAACCCTTGCTCAAGCAGGGACTTCATGTTGAGTAAAACCGTGGGCAGGCTCATCGTCAAACGCTTGGCAATTTCCGGTCGCGAGATGGTGCCGCTACTATGAATGAGGCGATAAATCCGATTGCGGTTTACCTTCCTGACATCTATATTGCTGGCTGACAGTTTCTTCATAGAAGTCCCTTCGAATGTACTTTATTTGATGTTTGATAAAACTATCTAGCAATGTAGCATAGAACACCGGATTGTCAATAGCAATCCGTGACCAGGCCGAAGGGCATGGAAAGTGCGGCTGGTAATGTGTCAGGTGAGGAATGAGGCACGGAAAACAGACGGAAGGCGGGCCACAATCAACCACAAGGTCAGTTCTCAAAGCGGCTAAGCGACTCTAGGTAGCCCAAAAACGATGATGTTACCGGGATCATGGTTCCGCGAAGGTCAAACTCGACCGTTCGCTCGGTGCGGCCGATGGCGACGGCGTAGCGGCAAACTTGACAACATATTCACATGAGGCGTTGGGGGATTTCGTTGGTAACGTCGTCAGGCTTAAACTGCCGATAAGGTACTTTCCGATGAAATTGGAGAGTTTTTTCAT
>JAJPXZ010000135.1 GCA_021205245.1 Planctomycetaceae bacterium | reverse complement strand
GTTGCACGTCCGGTTTGGGGTTGGGGGCTGGCTGTAATGCCGGCCCTACACCACGATGGAGAGGCGCGGCCGCATATAGGGGTCGTAGTCCGACACTTCGCCGACGATGACGGCGTCCGCCTTGGCGCGCCGCGCCAGCTTGACCGCCTCATCGTAATTCTCGATTGGGTTGTAGTAGCTCCGGGGCGAGTTCTCGCCATCGTCTATACCCTCGGCGTCCGGCGTGGCAAGGCCAAGGGCGATGCGTTCCCGCAACTGGGCATTGTGGCGGCGGGCGTTACGGTTGTCCTTCTCAACTGCGGCGAGGATGTCGCGGGGATACAGCACCCGCACCTTGCCGTAGGCAGCCAGTTCGTTGGCCAGCTTGTTCGCGAAAGCGGTGGAGTCGAACCCCGGCTGCGGCGCTTTGTCGGCGAACGGCAGGACCGCCACCGTCTTGATGGTGGTGAGGGTGACCGGGTCTTCGAGATATTCGTGATACGGTTTCGACGACGACCCGAGCGCCGCTGTCACATGCCTGGCCTCGTCACAGCCCGAGACCAGGGCGCACAGTACAAGAGCGAGGATAAAGCGGTAGCGGCTTGGGTTGGTCATTGGTCCATCCCGAGGGTTCAAAAAGAATACGACACTGAGTGAATGAATAACCGCCCTACCGCTCTAGAGGCCCGCACCGCCCGGGGCTGGCGTCTGCACCGGTGCCGCCGGGAGTCCCTCCTGCCGAAGCGACTGGCTTTCGGCGCGGTTCTGGAGATCGTTCAGCATGCCAGGGAGTAGCGGCCGCACACTCCAGATGGTCGGGTTGCCCTTACGGCTGGAGGTAAAGTAGATACGGCCCACCGGATTCCCTTCCTCGCGCGCCCAGAAGGGGTACCAGTCGGGCGCGGGGTGGTCGGTAATCTGGGTCAAATCGGTGCCGTCGATACGCACCGCCCAGATGTCGTCGGCACGGTAGATACGGGCCTGCATTTCCGACAGGGGCGATTTCCGCACCGAGGCAAAGGCGAGGTAGTCGCCGGTCGGCGCCCAGGCCGGCGTGATAGCCGCCCACTCGTTCGACGAGACGATTTCCCGCGGGCTGCCGACAGCCTCGAGACGGCCGTTCGGCTGTACCGCCAGATCCAGGGTCCAGATTGAGTACCAGGGCACATCGCGCTGGCGGTGGCGCTGGTAGGCGATTGTGTACATGGTCCGCCCGTCAGCCGTGACCCGGTTCATGACCGGATTAAAGCTGGGGAACAACCCTTCGGTGATGGCGGTAAAGGTGTTCCGCTCGAGATCCATCACCCAAATCTGCCACTGGCCATCCATCGAATTATACCGGCTGAAGGCCAGATATTTATCGTCCGGCGACCAAGTGGGGTGGATGTCGTCGTCGGTGGTACGGGTGACCTGGCGCGCGCCCGAGGACGACGGGGCGTTCAGGTCGCGCAGGAGCAGGCTCCAGTTGCCGTAGCGGTTGGAGCACCAGGCGATACGGTCGCCACGGGTCGACACGGACGGCATCATGTCAGCCATGCTGTCGTCTGTCAGGAGCGTCCAGGCCTTCGAGTCCACGTCCTGCATGGCCAGCTTCGGATTCTTCGACATGCGGGTCGTCGAGTAGTACATCGTCTTGCCGGACGGGTCGAGGCTGATGTTATGATCACCGCCCGATGGCGCGAAGGTGTTTTGCGTCAGGCCGTTGATCAACCCCGCGCCGTGGGTGCGAGCGCCCATGGTGTTCGGGTTGTACATCCCCTGCGCCCATTGGTAGGGCTGGTACTCGATGCCCATCTGTTCCTTCTGGATGGGGTTGGCCGGGTCCATTTCGGGATAGCGTTCGCCGTGTTGCCAGCTGTCGCCGCCGTCCAGGGCGCTGTCGCCGCTCGAGAAGGGGTTATAATCCCTGCCGTAGACCGGCATGGGCGGGGGATAGAGGGGGTTGTCCGCCGACGACGACCCGACTGGGCGGGAGCGTTTGTCCGAGGAGGTCCAGCCCATTTTGGGCCAACTGCCTCCGCCCGGCGCATCGCCGGTGGTGACGGTGTCCGACCGGCTGCCGAACGGCATGCACCCGATGATACCATGGGGCAGCACCAGCAGGGCCGCGGCGGCTATAAGGGCGGGTAAATGTTTTGACACAGGCGTCTCCTCGTCTGGAGGCTTCAGATCCATAGGCCATCCGCGACAACTCGCGCGGAGAGCACTCAAGACTGTTATCGGTCGAACACGTCCCGATTCTTCACCCGTATTGTGGCGAACGGTGTGGCGCGGCATGAGCGAAGTGGTGATTTCTTCAGCCAATGCGTGAATCCATCAGGACATGGCCGTCCGACAGCCGTTGAAGCCGACGCCGGCGTTTTTTTCCAACCCGCCCTGCCGCGACCAACCCGTCCAACCTGTTACAGACCTGACGGTTATCGGAACGCCTACACCGCCCCGGGACGGCACAGCCCGCACGCCTTGGCAGTGGGCCGGCGGCTACGTACCGCCGATGGCTGGAGCCACTCGCCCGCCCCGGCGGTATAACGGCAACCCGGCGCATGGTAGGTGCCGGATGCCGTGAGGTAGAGGGACGCGGGGGCGGGGTTGACCACATCACCGCCCTTTTCGCTTTCTCCACCTGCATCAGCCTGGACCGATTCTTCTGCCGCCTCCTTCCGTATGGCGGCGCGGATTGCCTCCTTTGCGGTGACGTAATCGGTGAGGAGGCGAGTGCATTTATCCAGGGCGATCTGCGATTTAGCCTCGTCCCCTGCCAACCGCCAGCCCTGGGCCTCGGCCCAATAGGTCAGCGCTTGGTCGCGGATGGGGTCGGTCTGTTCTATAAAGGCGGCTTGGCGCTTGTCGCGGCAGGCGTCCTCATTCGCCTGGGGAGGCGGGGTGGAGGACCAGCCCTCGGGCAGTGGCCCGAGTTCGCGTACCACCGCCGGGACGCCCGCGAGCCAGCCGCGTTCTCCCCGGTGATCCTCCACCAGTTCCCAGCCGTCGTTGGCGGCTGTCCGTTTGGGCCAGTAGCCCGGCCGGGACGGAGGCGATTCGCGGACCGCTCCGGCCGGAGGGAGCGATCCCTCGTTGGCCGGGGCGGAGCAGGTGTAGATGCCGTTGTCGTCATAATAATGATTATCCATGGTTATACTCCCAGGTAGATGGCAGGGGTCATGCCGATGTTATGCGGGCGCACTTCATCAGCCACGGGGACGCAGCGGGAGGCGTCGAAATGCAGGTCGGAGCCTTTGCCGCCACTCAGGCTGGCCCGGTACAGCCCGTAGGATTTGGTCGCTTCGCCGGTCCATAGCGCACCGGAGAGGATGCCGGTGCCGATGCTCGTTCCTTGCGGAACCATACCGATCTGCTCGGAAAAGGCGAACGACCCGACGATGTTGCGGATAGCGTCGCCTTGGGCGCTGCCGGGAAAGCGGTCGGCATTGTTGGCGGCGCGCATAAAATAGCCGCCGTTGGCAATAAGGCTGGGCAGGTTGATGGTCCCGCCGGAAGCGGCGATGCCCCAATCCGCCTTCATCGTGGCTGACAAACTGTTCAGGACGGCACCCTGAGCGCCTGCGACGGAGTAGCGGTCGCCGTTGCAGAAATACCAGCCCGTCGGCAGTTCGGTTTTCCTGAAGGGGAGGAAACGAATCTCCCCGACGATAGCGCTCGCGCCGCCGCCACCCGAGGGGGCGACATACTCGTGCCAGCCCTCGTCACGCCGCAGATACGGCTTGCCGTCCCGGGGCGCGTCGGCAGTTCGCGACAGTGCACCCAATCCCGATACCACGCCGTTGAGTGCCCCTACCGCCGTATCGAGGCTGCCCAAGCGGGTGTCGTGGCCGCCGAGGCGCGATTCGTGGCCGGACAAACCGGTCTCGGCCGCGCCGATTCGGGATTCATGATTACCCAGTCGGGTGTCGTAGCCGCCGACCGTGGTGTC
The DNA here is from genome assembly GCA_021205245.1 of Planctomycetaceae bacterium. Taxonomy (GTDB): domain Bacteria; phylum Planctomycetota; class SZUA-567; order SZUA-567; family SZUA-567; genus JAJBSZ01. Next base: position 45,707 of record JAJPXZ010000135.1, on the reverse strand, counting down.
GAGACCATCGAGCCGGTGTTCGGCCGACACCACCTTCCCGTCGAGTGCGGAAAATCTGCCTTCGAGGTTGGCCTTGCTCACCAGGTTATCGTCGCTGACGCGGAGCGCGCCGCCGCCGTCCAATTCCAGCCCCATCCCCTCGGACAACCGCGCCACACCTTTCTGGTAGGGAGCCATCAGCGGCAGGGTATTGGCCCGCTCGGCCACGCCGCGCCACGCCAGCCCGTTGCCGCCTTTGACAAGGGCGTCGCCGTCGTCGCCTCCAGCCGGGAGGGCGGCTATCCTGGTCGGGAGCGAGTCCAGCTTGGTTTTGTCCTCCTTGGCGAGGAGACCGTCTGCTGTGGCGTTGGCGAGTCCGGGCAGGGAGGCGCGGTCCGCCTTGTCCGCGATGGACGACGACAAGGCGGTATCGACGTCAGCCAGCGCATTCAGTGATGCCTGAATTGCGCCGAGGTCGCGGGTCAAATTCTGGATAGCGGCCTGTGGGTGCTGGTCGGCTGCGTCCCGGTTGAGGAGCTGGGCGTGGTCCATGGTGCCGACCCCTTCGCCCGGCTCCTCACCCCCGCTGGGCGGCAGATACTCGACCCAGCCGCCGCCGGAGGCGAGGTAGGTCTTGCCGTTGCCTGGAGGAGCCGGCAGCGCGCCGATGGCTTCGGGCGTGAGCGGATCCTCTCCATCTTTCGCGTGCGACGCAGCGTGCGGGCCGGCGGTGGCGTTGTTCAGTCGAGGGTCGTCGGCATCCAGCTTGGCGTCGAGGAGCGACGCTAGGCCCTCCACCTCGGTTGGGGCGTGGCGGTGACTGACAGCCGCCTTCCCCGCCAGGCCTGCGTCGAGGCCGTCGACGTCGTCCCACGCGTGGGTGTGGAAGCGGTTCGCCTTTGCTGACAGGCCGTCTTCCAATCCGGCGATAGTGCCGATGTGGTGGCTGTGGGCAACATCGGCCTTTGCCGACAACAGTGAGGGTAGGGAGTCGACCTCCGAGGCGGAATGGCGATGGCCCTTCTCCGCCTTTGTTGACAATTGCCCCACCAGGCCGGTCACGTCGCTCATCGCGTGCTCGTGGCCCTGTTCAGCCTTGCCGGCAAGCCGGACCGCGAAATCGGTGACATCGGCGGACTGGTGCTGGTGGAGCTTTGGCGCGGTGGCGTTGAGAGCTTGCTGGACAGCGGCTGTCTCGCCCCGTATCTGGGCGATTTCCGCCGCCGTCGTGGCCATGGTCTCTGCCGCCGCCTCTTCCATGTCAGCCTGCAATTGCTGGGTGATCATGGTGAGTTTGTCCACCGCCTCCTCCATCGCCTGGGGCGAGTTCGGCCCCTGGTTATGGAACAGGATCTCCTGCGTGAGCGGCAACCGACGGCTAATGGTGAGGCTGCAGCCCGACGGCAGGACCCGGCCCAGCAGGGTGAGTTCGCCGCTCGCGTCTGTCAGCTTGACGACGGCGTAATCGATGCCGACGGTGAGGACGGTGTCACGACCCGCGCCGTCGCGGATACGTGCGTGGATATGGCCCGGTTCCTGGAACTGGAACGGTATCGGAAAGACCGATCGGTTTTCGCCGCCGCTGTAACTGGCGACGCATGCTGTCTTGTTTATCATGAATCAATCCCCTGTTTCCAAAAGGCCGGCGAGCTTTGTTCCCGTACCGATAACGGCGGCGAGATTGGAACCGCTCCCCGCACCGGCGCGGACGTTGGACGCCTCCTGCCGAAGCAGGGCGGCGTCATAACGGAGGCCCCAGCTTTCGAGTTCGGCCCCGTATTGGAGCTTTTGCCGCCCGTACTCATTCCAGGCAGCCTTGTCGGCGGCGACGTCCACAGCCGAGCCTTCATTCACCTTGACGCCGGAGGCGGCATAGGTCGCGGTCTGGCTGGCGATATCCAAACGCCCCTCGACGACATGCTCGGCCTGATTAAGGCGGCCGATTGCCAAGGCCTCCTCCGCCTCAAGCTCCTTGCGTGCCGCCTGGGTCTCCAGCACGTCGGCGTTCAACTTCGCCGCCGCGCTCTGGTATTGCGCGTTCTGGTAATTTTGCGCCGCGCCCATGGTGATCGACGCGGCGTTCATGACAGTGGTCAATGCTCCCATTATGGTGTTTCCTTTCGTGCATACCGTATGGCGCGGCAAAGGCGCGCGCCGTCGCGTCCGCTCGCCTGATCCGGCAGGATGTAAAAACTTAGACGGTGGACAAATTGAAGGCCGGTCCGGTACCAGACCGGAATGTACTGCTCCACCGACGCCGCACCGGTGACGGCGAAGGCACGTTCCAGTCCCCAGCGGGCCGCGCGGAGGATGCCCCGGGGGTGGCCTCCGGCCGCGCCGGTCGCAAGCATCCACACCAGCGCCGCGCCGGTCAGCGGACTCGCCGCCTCCACCCCCATCATGAACAGCGGCTCGCCGTCCGGGTCCACGTAGGTGTACGCTTCAACTGAACTCGCCAGCGACACTTCGAGTGCCACCCGGGGCGACATACCGCCTGTAGCGGTCAATTCGCGCCGGTGGTCGTCTGAGAGGGCCGCCGCCAGGATTCGGGCGTGTTCTGGAGTGGCGGGAATGAGGCGGTCAGGCGGGTTGTCCACAGCTTGCCTCCGCGACTATGCCCAAGAGGGTGAAGGGGGTGGGTGTTTCGGAGACGAACCGCAGCCGCGTCGTCCGTGCGCCCGGCGGCGATGAAAACGCCACATGCTTGTCGCCGGAAAACAACCGCACCGGACGGCCGGGCAACTCCGATGTCCTGAACTTCATTTCCGACAGCCCACCGTCGGAATGGCTGTACAGACAATCGCGGCTGCCAGCGAAGCGCACTGTGGCGGCGACGGCGAAGCGGGCGCGGTTGCGGATTGTCTCCTTCGCCTCCGGCTCCAACTCCATCGTGACCAGTTCGGCCGCATAGGGCAGACCGACGTGGACAATTCCGGCGGTAAACCCGTCCGGCAGCTCGACCGCACCATTCGCCACCGTCAAGCCGGGGAACACGCTGCCGTCAGCCAGGCACGCGACCTGCTCGCCTTCGAGGTGCTGCAGCCCGGTGACCCTGCCGACCGGCGCGCCTCGGTAACTAAGGCCGCAGTCCAGGAACAGACCATCCGTCTCATTGCTAAACCGGTCGGCGGCGTCTTCCAGCCGTTCGATAAAACGGCGCGGCGTGCCGCCGACCACGCGCTCGACGCAGAAATAGACTTCGTCCCCGCCCTCGTGATCAGGCAAGGCGGCGCAGGCTTCGAATCGGCCTGCCGTCTCGTGCCGCGACCACGCCACCACCTCTTCCTCGGGCGCGTAGGTGCACGACAACAATGCCCCATCCGACATCACCACCCAAACGATGCCGTCGGGCTCGCGCTGGTGGCACATGGCGGCGATGCGCCGGCCCGAAAACAGGTGGCTGGCGAAGAGGGTGAGGTCCTTGCCCGAATAGCCGTCGGCTTCGAGCGAATAGGAGAACGAGCGAATCGTCCGCCTGCCCCGCCCCGCAAAAATCACCGTCCGCCCCGACACCACCGGCGACAATGCCGAGCAGCCGTACCAGCTTTGCACCCGGGCGTTGATATTGGACGGGGTGATGGCGTAGCCGCCGCCCCCGGCCTTCCACTCGCCGCCTGCGGTGCCGAGGAGGAGATCGTTGAGGGGAACAATCCAATGGATCTCGTTCATCTCGCCGCTGGCCAGGGTGAACTCGTAGCAATCTGTATCCTGGATGGGCGAGTGCTTGGTGAAGGCGTTGTACGCGCCCGTGTCCGACCCCCAGAAGGTGGTGGGCTTATTGTTGGTGCGGGCGAGGATGAGACGTTGTTCGAAAAAAGCGCACACGCCCGGATAATCGTCGACGCCTTCGAAGGCGTCGGCCTCTTCCGGCAGGCTGGTCGACCCGGTCGGGAAGGTATCGTCCCGGAAAGCGGTTGCGGTGGTGTCGCCAATCAGGCGGTAGGCATCGTCAAACGTCCCTTTTCGGTAGACGCGGTAGCCGCTCGCGCCGTCCACCGCGTCCCATGCAAGATCGGTGATTTTGTCGCCCCTGAGTCCGGCGTTGTAGGCGGCGACATACTCGTCGATCTTGCTCTCGAGTTCGGCCCGGACTGACCCGGCCCAGCCCTGATCGCAGGCGTAGAGGCATTCGCTGATCAGGTTTGAGTTATTGTTGTCCCACCACCACAGTTCGAAGGTTCGGGCTTCGCCCGGCCGCGAACAGGGCCAATAGCTGCCGTCCGGGGTGGTGTAGCCGCCGCCACCGGTATAGCCGCAATCGATCAGAAATTGCAGCAGTTCGGCCGTGCTCATCGTATGGAAAGCCGATGTTTCCGGCATGTACGAATAGTCGCGTTCCCGCAACCATGCGTAGAGTTCTTCGTACGAGAGGCTCGATGGCGGGGCTGATATCAGATCCGAGTTGTCGGCGACGACCGCATCGGACGGCGATGATTCGCCTACCATTTCAGCAAAAGCGGTGACGACATACCGCGACCCGTCGCCGCCCGATTTGGTGATGCGGAGGTTTTCCGGCGTGGCGGTGCGGGCGTTGTCTAGCAGGCGGGAAAAGCGCCAGTCGTGATGGTCGTGCCTGGTCAGCCGTCGGGGCGGATGGCCGGGATGGGTAAAGACCATCACGTCCGCTGTCTGGGTGTGATTGAGAAGCGGCAGAACGTCGGCCGGGTACGGCGTCTCGACCACCACCTCCTGCCCCGCCCGCTCGTGCCCTTCCGGGAAAACGACCACGCCACCGTTATGGATGACCCGCATCCGCCGGTCGGCGAACTCGAGCATATATGATTGCTCCACCGAAAAACGGAAAGGGATGAGGTGGGAGGCGCGGCTATCGTCCAGTGCCGGTGCGATCAGGCGCAATCCGCCTCGTTTCGTCGCCCCGCCCTGTGGCCGCGCGATGAGGTTACGGAGCTTTTGCGCGCCGGAGTAATAGTATTTCCAGTCGCTCCTGCCGTGCAGGGCGGGGTCGAGTTCGCCCCGATTGAAGCTGAACTGGGTAAGGGTAACCTTGCTCATGGATGTAATCCTTCACAAATCGCATCAATATCGGGAGCGGAGAAAATCGCCGTCAGGCAAGCGCGGCGACGATGATTCGCGCATGTCCAGTGCCTTGGCCTGTTGCAACTGCATCGAATAGGTGCTGATGGCTGCGGCGTGGGACTGCGGGTCGGCGTGGACAGCCAGGCTGATCTCCGCCGCCAGCCGCCACGCCAGCGCGCCGACGAATTGCGGATCGAACTCCTCGCACGGCACCTGAATGGTTGTGTATTCGAGCGCCGCATCGGGGAGGTCGGTCAGGATGGCGCGGTGCCGACCGTCCAGACTGCGGCCGATTTCGAACGGGTAGGCGGGGCCGTTCCGCGCCGATCCGCCCCGGCACGGCAGCACCCGCCGCGCCTGGATGCAGTCGCCGGGATAGCCGTAGGCATAGGCGAAGCCGATGGGCGATTCCTGAAACGGGGCCAGTGGTTTTCGGCGCATGGCAAAGCCCCACGGGTGATCGCGGAGCACCGACGCCAGTGCCGTCTCCCAATGCACCCGCAGTTGGAACGCCTCGGGGTTGGGTTCGGACAGGCTTTGAATCGGTTCCCGCGACAGATTGGCCAGGGCCAGATTGATGATTTCCATTTTTGAAGCCACGTGATTTTCCTTTTTGAAAAACGGCCGCCCCGAATGGAGCGTGGCTCGGAGCGGCCGCAGGAGAAGGAGTTGAAGAGAAGTCCCGCCAATTACCTATTCATGCCGGACGTCTGCGCGCCCTGGACCAGACCGGCGGTAACGGTGCCGCCGCTTGCCCCGTCGTACTGCAGCCGCAGATAGCGGCGGCAACCGGTCGGCACAGGCGCGGCGAGGACGGTGCCGCCATGCTTGAGAACGGATTCGGCGACATGGTAGGTGACCAGGGTGACCGCGTCACTGAGATCAGGTGCGTCGCCGGTCTCGACCGTTACTTCAAGCGCGCCGCTTGCGCCGTTCGACAAAGACACCTGCAGGTAGACGGGCTCGCCCAGGCCGATGTCGTCGGGGCCGACATCGACGGCTGTTTCGGAAGGGCCGTCCGCCAGGGTCTGGCGATTGGAAAAGGTGGTTTCGTTGTCCCACATTACATTGCTCCTTTTTGAGTAGGGAATGGGCCGTTTCGTTACTTGACGATAGCGGACTCGTTGTTGACGAGCGCGTCGACTTGACGGATCGGCACGCCTTTGAAGGCGGTGACCGACTCGCCGGCGAAATTGGCCATGGTCAGGTTGACGTTGGATTTTTCCGCCGCCATCAGGTCCAGAAGCGTCTTGACGCTCCGGTTCATGTACCAGGCGGGACGGCCGAGACGGATGTTGGGGATAAGGTTGTGCGCCTTGATCATGCAGCGGATGAGCGCGTTGCCGCTCGCTTCGGCCGCGCCGCCGTTCATGAGCGCATCCAACTGCGCCGTGTCGATGTTGGCGATGCGCACCACATAGCGCCAGTCACGCAGGCACAGGCCGAGGGACCAGGAATAATTGGTCTTGTAGCCCATAAACTCGTTGGCGTTCTCGTCCACCACCGGGCAGCGGCCGAGGAACTCGCGGCGCAGGCCCGAAGTGGTGCCTTTGGGGTAAATCATGTGCAGGGACAAGTCGCCCCAGACGCACAGCCAGGCAGAGGTGCAGTTGGGACCGGTGCCGCCGGCATCAATGATGTTGGCGGAACTGCCGATCGTGGGATCGAGGGTGCAGAACCGCGAGGAAAGCCCCGAGAAGGCGGCGGCATTGCTGGCCAGATCGCCATAAAAGATGGTCTTCGCCACCTCCTGGTTCATTGACTCCAGGAAGGCCCGTTCTTCCGAAAGGAGGAAATCGGCCTGCTGGCCGTTCAGTTCCGCCAGGGCGGAGTCGACCACCGACCAGGTTTCGAGCATGCCGATCTGATCGTCTATCTGCGTGGTGTTGCTCTTCGATTTCGGCACGCCCCGATTGAGGGTGCGCCAGTAGCTTTCCGGCAAACCGGTGCGGATGACGGTGCGGTGGGTGGTGACGTTGTTGGCCTCGAGGAACATGGCATCGTCCAGCACCTCGTTCGACTGCTCGAGGATCTCCATGACTTTGCCGATCTGCTTGTCGGGGCCGAGGCGTTTGGCATAATCCGCCAGGGTGAGGCTGCGCATTCCTACTGTGGACATACATTCTCCTTCAATCGTGAATGATGGTTGTCGTTACTTCAGGCCGGGGAAAAGAAGTTCCGCCGTCGATTTGGCCGGACGGTCGCCGCCGCTGCCGGAGGGTGAACAGTCTTCCGAAACCGCCTGGGAAACCCGGGCGAGAAAATAGAACATCTCCGGCCAGTTCTGTACGTTCATTTGACGGATCTGCGCCGTGAGGAGCGGCGTGCCGTAGCGGCGCAGCATCGACGCCACCGCTTCGCCTGTCCGCTGCAGGTTCCCGCCGCCGAACTCGGGGTGGGAATGGATTTCCCGCAGCCATTCGGCGTTGTTTTTGGCGATAAAGCGGGCCTGGTTGTCCTGCCGCTCATGGTCGAGTTCGGCGTAGAGTTTGGCCAGTTCCTGCGCGCCTTCCTTGGGAAGGCCGAGACGGCGGGCCAGCGGCACGAACTTGGCCAAAGCGGCCGGATCGGCCACATACCCGTCCGGCCATTCGAACTCGCCGTACCCATCGTCGGCGTCTTCGCTTTTCGTAGCCGCAGCGTTGTCTTTTTGATCTGCTTCAGTACCGTCATTGGCATTGGTATTGGCTTCGGCTTCGCGCCTGGGTTCCTCTACGGCCAGGACGGCGTCGAGGGGATCGCGTCCTGCCGCATCGCTCTCCGCCCCCTTGTCCGAAAGAAGCGCTTCTTCCGGTTCAGCATTGTCTTGCATCGTTTTCTCCATGGTGATTCGACTGATAAAAATCCTCGTCCCGCTCGTCCGGTACCGGTTCGGGGTCGGAGTCCCCTCTGCCGGCCGCCAGGGCGATTTCGGCGAAGGCGTTCGGGGCGAGGAGATCACGAAGAAGATGCCACAGTCTAAGGGCTGTCGCCTTTTTGCCCGCCTGGTACGCGCCGGCGGTACCGGGCAGATAGTCGAGGCTGAACAGTTCGCCCTGGGCCAGCAACCAACGCAGCAACCGTTTTCCCTCCGCGTGCGCCGCCACGGCACGGAGGTCGCCCGCGAACTCTGCTTCGCGTTTTCGCAGCAGTTCGCGTTCCCGCTCGCGTTTTCTCGCTTCCAGACGCAGTTCCATCGACATGTGGTTTTCTCCTCTTCGTGGGTTATGGACAGGCATCGCCATCGCCGTCCTTCATGCTTTTTGAATCTAACGCCGTTCACGCGCTCGGGAGAAAAATATATGGAGGGGTGGAAAGTTTAATGAGCGGGGTATGGATCAAAAAAAGGGCGCTCCGCAAGGGAGCGCCCGGTATGGGTAACATATATGGATAGTCGGCAAATTGCCTTACGGAGCCGGCGTGTCGCCGTCGTCCTTTTTCACTTTTGTCTCTTTTTCGTCCTCGGCGGCCGCTGTGCCGCTCAGGCCTGACTTGAACTCGTGCATCGCCTGGCCAAGGGATTTCGCCACGCCGGGAAGGCGCTTGCCAAAGAGTAAAAGCGCGATAAGGCCAATTATTATCCACTCATAGCCGCCGGGCATACTGAAAAAGGCCAGCGGAAGAAGACCTTGCATATGTGTACTCCTCAGAGTGCGGGAACAACCGGACGATTTTCGCCTTGAGTTGGCAATCATGATAATCATATAATTCCGGGGTGCGGAAGCAAGGGTTTTACCCAACCAGACCTACCGCGCCTCGCAACCCGCCGTGATGGGGGAAAATCGGCGGCATCGACATAAAAGGGGAATCATGCGCCACAATCCAATCGTTAGCGCCTTACTGGTCATAGTCAATCTTGCCGTGGTGGCCTTCGCCGCATATCTGGCAATCGACGCCCTCGATCAATCCCGCCGGCAGAACGCCCGCACTGAACAATCCATGAACCGTCTCGCCGAGTCGCTCGACCGGCTGGGCGAGAACCTTGCGTCGCGACCCGTCGTCCTGACCTCCGGCGATTCGCCCGCCGCCGCCCAGCCGCAGACCGTCGGCAGCGGCGCGAACCCTTCATCCACTGCGAACGGCGTCTTTGCCTATGACGATATCCGTGATCCGAACGCCGAAGACGGCGGCTCGCTGGTCACCCGCACCATCAGCCTGCCAGGCAACCTTAACTATCTCGTCAATAACGAAGCCACCGTCTCCACCATCTGGGGATTGGTTGTCGATACCCTGGCCGAGCGCAACCCGAACGACCTGACCGAATACCAGCCGCTCATGGCCGAGAGCTGGGAGGTGTCGGATGACGGGCTTGTTTACACTATCCATCTGCGTAAAAACGCCATGTGGCAGCCCTATGTCGACCCGGTCACCAAGGCCGAAATGCCTGCCCGCCCGGTGACCTCCAGCGACTTCCTTTTCTTCTGGGAAGTGCTGCAAAACGAGAACATCCCGGCCGAGGCCTTGCGTACCTATTACGTCGATCTTGAAGGGCTTGAAATTGTCGACGACCACACGTTCAAGGTGATTTGGAAACAGCCCTACAGCATGTCGGAATCGTTCACCCTCGGTCTCCAGCCCCTGCCCCGGCACTATTACCGTCCCGACGAGACCTGGACGGACGAACGCTTCGCCGACGAGTTCGTCTCCTCGCCCCGCAACCAATGGATTGTCGGCACAGGCCCGTATAAGCTCGCGAAGTGGGATAAGAACATCGAGGTGGTATTCGAGCGTGACGAAAACTATTACGGCCGCAAGCCGCCCATCCGCACCCGGCGCATCTGGGTCGTGCCGGACAACAGCGTCTCGTTCCTTGAATTCGAAAAAGGCGCGATTGACGTCTACGGCCTCACCCCCGGTCAATGGCATGAGGAAACGCCGGAGCCGAACTACCGTTTGGTCACGCCGGACATCGACACCGCCTACGAAGATTCGATGGAGTGGGACAGGCGCAAAAAGGCGGACGAATTGCCCGAGGATTATCGGTTTGAGAAATTCCAATACAATTCCACCTCCTGGTCGTACGTCGGTTATAACATGAACCGGCCGCTGTTCCAGAATCGCGAGGTCCGCGTTGCCCTCACTCACCTTGTCGACCGGCAGCGCATCCTGGACGAGGTCAACCTCGGCCTCGGCTCCATCATCTCCGGACCGTTCATCCCCACGAGTCCGTATTATAACCACGACGTTAAGCCACTGCCCTTCGACATCGAGACGGCGCGGCAGCTCCTCGCCGATGCGGGCTGGGAAGACACCGACGGCGACGGCCTTCTCGACAAGGATTACGACGGGTCGGGCGTACGGAAGCCGTTTCAGTTTACCTTCATTATTCCGTCGAGTTCGGCGTCGAGCCGCAAAATCGCCGCCATCGTCGAGCAGGATATGCTCAAGGCTCGAATCAAGGTCGACATCAAGCCTATCGAGTGGTCGGTCTATACCCAGCTCCTCGAGAAACGCGAGTTCGACGTCTGCTTCCTCGCCTGGTCCGGGGGCGTCGAAGGCGATCCCTACCAGATATGGCACGGGTCGGGCGCGAACCGCGAAGGCAGCTCCAATCACGTCGGCTATTCGTCGCCCGAAGCCGACCGGCTTATCGAACTGGGCCGCCGCACCGTCGACAAGCAGAAGCGCTACGAAATTTACAGGCAACTGCACGAAGTCATCGCCCACGATCAGCCCTATACCTTCATGATCGCCGGCACCGCCACCGTCGCCCAATCGAAGCGGTACCGCAACGCCATCGTCTATAAGGGCGGGCAGATGAACTCGCTCCTGCAATGGGTGCCACGCAGCATGCAGCAGGTTCGGTAAGGAAATTGAGAGGGGATTGCAATGGAACTCCGCCACAAGTATCGCCGCATCGAACTCTCGACCTGGAAGCGGCGCGGACACTTCGAGGTGTTTGGGCGGGGCGACTATCCCTACGATGGCGTGACCACCACCGTCGATGTGTCGAGACTCTTGGAGGTGTGTCGCGACAAAGGGATTCGTGGTTTTAACGCGTTCCTCTATGTCGTGACCCGCGCCATGAACGGGGTGGAAAACTTCCGCTACCGGATGTACGAGGATGAGGTCATCCTGTGCGACCAGACCGACCCCAGCTTTAACGTCATGGATGAGCCGTCGGAACTCTTCTATTTCGCCTATGCGGAGTATACACCGGATTTCCCGCGTTTTGACAAGGACGTCGAAGCGGCAAAGGCGGTGGCAATTGAGAACAAGCACCTCGGCAGCAACCGGCTCGACGTCTTTTATGTCTCCTGCCTGCCCTGGTTCGGCTTCTCCGACATCATCCAACCCATGGGCCTGTCGGCCAACGACTCCATTCCCCGCATCGTTTGGGGCCGCTATAAGGAGGAGGCAGGACGGATGGTCATGCCCTTCTCCGTCACCAGCCACCACGGATTTGTCGACGGCCTGCATATCGCCAGGCTGCTCGAAAAAATAGAAGAGCTGTTGGAGCGGCCTGAACGGTGGACTGAAATGGTTGCCAAAAAGTAAAGAGGCGGCGAACCAATTCACCGGAACGCTCCATTTTGCGAACGTGACTTGCTTTCCCCCGGCGGGGCGATAGTATTATATGTTTACCCCAAGAACGCGCCGGCGTCGGCGCGTCTTTTGCTGCAACAGGAGCATGCGGAACAATGGCGGACGAAGAGTACGACTTTCAGGCAATTGAGAAAAAGTGGCAGAAGCGCTGGGAAGAGGACGGCCTGTTTTGCAACCGGCACGACGAGCGCCCCCCCTTCTACGTCCTCAACATGTACCCCTATCCCTCGGGGGTGCTGCACATGGGCCATGTCCTCGCCTATACCCTCGGCGACGTCATGGTGCGCTACAAGCTCCTGCGCGGCTACAACGTCCTTTCGCCCATGGGCTGGGACTCCTTCGGCCTGCCGGCCGAGAACGCGGCCATCCGCACCGGCGTGCCGCCGCACGAATTCACCGAAAAGAACATCACCCGCATGCGCGAGCAGATGAAGCGCGCCGGCTGGGGCTATGACTGGTCGCGCGAATTCGCCACCTCCCACGTCGATTATTACAAATGGACGCAGTGGTTCTTCCTCAAGTTCTACGAAGCCGACATGGTGGTCAAGAAGACCGCACCGGTCAACTGGTGCGACTCCTGCGGCACCGTGCTCGCCAACGAACAGGTGAAGGAAGGCGAGTGCGAACGTTGCGGCTCCCAGGTCGAGCAGAAGGACATGAACCAATGGTTCTACCGCTTGTCCAAATACGCCGAACGCCTGCTGCAGGGACACGAAAAGCTGCGCGGCCATTGGCCCGACGCGGTCCTCGCCATGCAGGAGGAGTGGATCGGCAAATCCATCGGCGCGGAGGTCGAGTTCACCGTCAAGGAGACAGGCGACCCGGTTCCGGTGTTCACCACCCGCCCCGACACGCTGTGGGGCGTCACCTTTATGTCGGTCGCGCCGGAGCATCCGCTTGTTCACAAGCTGATTAAAGGCACGCCTCAGGAAGCCGAGGTGCTGGCGGCGATCAAGAAAATGCGCTCCACCGGCACGTCCGCAAAAGAACTGGCCGAGCAGGAAAAAGAAGGCATTTTCACCGGCTTCAATGTCATCAACCCGGTCAATGGCGCGGAAGTGCCGTTGTGGGTGGCCAATTTCGCCCTCATGACCTACGGCACCGGCGCGGTGATGTCGGTCCCCGCCCACGACCAGCGCGACTGGGAGTTCGCCAAGAAATACGACCTGCCCATCATCCAGGTCATCCAGCCCGAGGACGGCTCCGGCCCGGCGGATTGGAAAGAGGCATACGTCGAAGCCGGACGCATTGTCAATTCAGGTAAGTTTACCGGAGAACCGAATAACTTTGACGCCATCCCGCGCATCGTTGAGTGGCTGGATGCCGAAAAGAAAGGCAAGCGCCAGATCAACTACCGCCTCCGCGACTGGCTGTTGTCGCGGCAGCGCTATTGGGGCGCGCCCATTCCCATTATCTACTGCGACGAATGCGGCATCGTGCCGGTTCCGGAAAAGGATCTCCCGGTGCTGCTGCCGACCGATATCGACTTCACCCACGGCCAGGGCAATCCGCTGGCGCGGTCGAAGTCGTTCGTCGAAACGACCTGCCCCACCTGCGGCAAGCCGGCTCGCCGCGAAACAGACACCATGGACACCTTCGTCGATTCGTCCTGGTACCAGATTCGTTTCGCCGACCCGCACAACGACGAGCGCTGTTGGGATGCGGACAAGGTAAAGAAATGGTTGCCGGTGTCGCAGTACATCGGCGGCATTGAGCACGCAACCATGCACCTCATGTATGCGCGCTTCTTTACCATGGTCCTGCATGATCTCGGGTTAATCGATTTCGAGGAACCGTTCACCAGGCTGTTCTGCCAGGGCATGGTTTGTAAGGTCGCTTACCGCTGCGAGACCTGCAAATGGATTCCGGCCGCTGACGTGAAGGTGGTGCGCCTGGACGGCTCCGACGTGCCGGAAGAGGTGGCGGCGTCGGTCTCGAAGCGTATCGAAAACCAGAGCCTGGACGAAGAGGGTCTGAAGAATGAGGGCTTCAAACTGATATGCCGCAAGTGCGGCGGCGAAGAAGTCCATTTCGAGATGACCAAAATTTCCAAGTCGAAATTGAACATCGTCGACCCCGACGCGATGATGGACCGCTTCGGCTCCGATACGGTGCGGCTGTATATGCTGTCCGACTCGCCGCCGGACCGGATGCAGATTTGGACCGAGGACGGCATCAACGGCGCCTGGCGTACCCTGAACCGTCTGTGGCGACTGGTGCAGGAGAGCCTGCCCCGCATTGCGCCCCGTGGGACGCCGCTCCCGGCCGACCTGGACGACGTCAACCGGGCGCTCCGCCGCAAAACGCACCAGTGCGTCAAAAAGATCACCGATTCCATCGAGGGCGGCTACCAGTTCAACACCGCCATCGCCCGCACCAACGAGCTCCTGAACCAGCTGCGCCAGAGCCGCGATCAGGCCCATCCGGCGGTGCTCCGTGAGACGCTGGAGGTCATCATCGTCTGCCTGTCGCCGATTATCCCCCATTTCGCCGACGAAGCGTGGTCGCGGATGGGCAACAGCGAGAGCGTGTTCGAATCGTCCTGGCCCGAGTACGACGCCGAAGCGGCGAAAGAGGATGTGGTGGAGATCCCGGTTCAGGTCAACGGCAAGGTCCGCGCCAAGCTGCTGGTTGCCCCTGACACCGACAAGGCGGAACTGGAGAAAATGGCTCTGGCCGACCCGAAGGTACAGATATACACGGAAGGCAAGACTATTGCGCGCGTGGTGGTGGTCCCGAACCGCATGGTCAACATAGCGGTGAAATAGGCCGAAAAAATGGCCAAGGGAGCCCGTTTTCGCTCCACTTTTGCGGCACATTTTGTTAAGATTCCGGTGCACTAAGCCGCTCCGGCAAAAATTAAAAACGCCAGTAGCTCAGTTGGATAGAGCACCGGATTTCTAATCCGGCGGTCAGGGGTTCGAATCCCTTCTGGCGTGCCATATAAAGGACCCCGCTTCCTTCATAGGAGCGGGGTTTCGTCTTGAGCACGTCGAATTTCGTTTTGCAATAAGTGAAACCGATATAGAATAGTAAGCAAGGTACTCCAATGAATGGACAATTCTACGATATCTTTATTATGTCCTTTGCGACTAAATCCAATATAGTCCACGAATAACCTATAATACAAGAGATAGGAAATAGAATGCCGGATGAAGAATGTAACAATAAGGTGGATGACACAATCAACGCCGTGACAGATCTGGTAAAAGCCGTTCCTATTTACCAAGATGCTATTCAACCAGCAGCAAAAGAAATCGGTAAGGGCCTCGAAGTAGTGGCCAAGGCTATCAATGTAGCACTTGAACCAATCCGTGGCCTTGTTTGGGGATATGACAAAATAAAAGAGCACGTGTTAGACGAACTTCCTAACCGTCTAAAAAGCGTAGCCCCCGATAAAATTATTACCCCAAGCCCCAACGTCGCGGTTCCGACATTGGAGGCATTGCGGTATACGGGACATCAGATAGAATTACGAGAGCTTTTCCTAAACCTCCTGACATCCTCTATGAATTCCGATTCATCAAAGGAAGCTTTCCCAAGCTTTGTTGAAATTATCAAACAAATGACACCCGATGAAGCTAAGCTTCTCGATAATCTTGTAAAATCTCAGGTCCGCCCTCTAATAGACTTAGAGGTGCAAAATGAAGAGGGCGGAGCACAAACAATTTTGACGAATTACTCGCATTTTGGTGTTGCCTCACAGTGCACCTATCCTGAATTAACTCCAGCCTACCTCAACAATCTATGCCGCTTAGGTATCCTTGAAATTCCATATGGAAAGAGCTATACGGACAAGAATGTTTATGTACCCCTTAGCGATGACCTAATGGTGAAGTCCACTATAGAAAAGGTCGAAGCTGCTAATCCAAATATGAAGGCAAAAATTATTCGGAAAGTAGTATTGATCACCGATTTCGGATGGAAGTTTATTGACACTTGTGTAATCAAAAAAACAGTGTCTCCTGTTAAGCACAATTCTTAACCAAATACTTCTTCTTAATGCCCTCCGCCCCCATACTTCGCCGGCCTGCCCCGCGTCGCCAGCCAGCAGATGAGCGACCCCGCTGTCGTCAGCAAACAGCCGCGCCAGAAAGAGCCGGTCAGGGGCGTGGCGAAAATGAGCGAGGTGAGGAGAGACGAAACCACCGGGATAAAGTACGACGCTGTCGCCAGCAGGGTTACGTTGCCGTGCAGCACGCCGTAGTTCCATGCCGCATAGCCCAGGCCCAGCGCCGCAGCGGCTATCACCACGTAGAAGCCGGCGGTGGGGGTCAGGGATATTGACTCGCCGCTCCGCAGCAAGTTAATCCACAACGCCAGCGCGGTTACCATAAAGAAGAGGACGACGCCATTCTTGCCATCCGCCATACGGCTGGTTATTGTGCAATACACCGACCACAACACCGCGCCGGTAAAGGCCAGACCGTAGCTGAGCGGGTTTTCGTTGACGTTCTCCCACATTCGCGCCAGATCCAGGCCCTGGTCGCCACCCAGCACCAATCCAAGGCCGACAAACGCCAACACCATGCCGGGGACGATGAGCCAGCTTGTCTTCTGGCCGTTGAAAAGAATGGCCATGAGGATGGTCAGGCTCGGCCACAGATAATTCACCATGCCCACTTCCAGCAGTTGCTGCCCGTCCCGGGTAAAGCCAAGCGAGAGGGAGAAACAGAGTTCGTATATACAGAACAACGCGCTCCCGGCATAAAGATAGCGCTTCGGGAAAGTCGACAACTTGGGGAAGCCGAGAAGAAGCAGGAGAATCACCGCGCTGGCGGTATAGAGAAGCGTCGCCCCGGCAACCGCGCCGAAATGCCCGGCAACAGAACGGATCATCCCGACGTTAAGACTCCATAACACGACCGCGATCAAGCCGATTGCATTTGCTTTTGAAGAGAGCATGGTTCACCACTGTTCTTGCGGAAGGTTTCTGGGATTGTGTATGGAACACGAGGTGCGGTCCAATCATCTCGGACCGGCGGGAGACCCGGGAGCGGCGTTAAGCGCTGTCACAATTTCGTCCTGTAGCTGGTATTACCTACCACTATCCAAATGCAAACTGCCGGACCTCCCGGCTCGCGGGTCGCCCACCATAATAGCGAGCCGGGGTCGCATGTCAATTCGCATTTGCCGGGAGAAAAAGGCGATTTTTCCTTCGGACCGGACCGGGCCAGCCGCTACAATCGCATAGGGGTGAATCTTACCGCGACATCCATCACACATTGCAGAACGCGGTCAAGGCGCTGGCGGAGAAGTTCGTCGGCGGCATCACCGCCAATGCCGCCCACAACGAAGCCATGGTGATGAATTCAATCGGCATCGTCACGCAAATGTCGCCCATACTCGGGTATAAAAAGTGCTCTGGAGTGGCCAAAAAAGCCTATGAAGAAGGGAAATCGCTGCACGAGGTGGTGGTAGTGGAGGAAAAGCTGCTGCCGCAGGAGAAATGGGACGAACTCTTCTGTTTCGAAAATCTGATCAATCCACACTATTTCAAACCGTAATGATATGGGTAGGTGGTGCGTTTTAGAGGCTGCGCGCCGTTCCGTCATTCCATAAAAAAAGCCCCGGAACGGGAGAAAGCACACGCTTTCACCACCCGTTCCGGCGGCACGCAAGAAGAGACCTTCGCAGGAGGCCGAACCACCGCCCCGGCGCTATTTTTTTATTCGTACCAACATCCACCAACCGCGATAATGTTTTGCCTTTAAAACAAGAGGAACTATACCGCATAATCGCACTATGTCAAGATTAAAGTTTTGCCGCCAAAACTTTTTTCCTCATTTTTGAGAGTCGTTGTAAAAACCGGGACTTCTACCTGCTATCACGCCACCGCATGTGTTGTGCTTCACTATCTTTCCCCCATGGACCCAGGCCAAACCGACCATTATCGCGCTCATGAAGGTCCGATCATTAGAGTGACGACAACAGTGGCAGACGCGAAACGGAACAACACTTTTTCTGGGTTGTAGCGAAGGAACCCCGACGATAGTTGACATGACTACAGATATGCCCATAATAGTCCATAGTGAGACTGTCATGTTTGCAGACTATTATCGCCAGGGACCATAAGGGAATCCCGGCCGAGGACACCATGCAATGAGTATTAAACAACAAAGCGAGGAATTGGACCGTGTCTGGCGTACAACTGCTGTTGTTTACGAGGAATGCGCCAAATCGGTCGGGCTGTCGTTAAGCGGCCTCCTGGTCCTGACGGCCATCGCCGACAACGATGGCGCCTGTACCCAGAAGTCTGTTTGCACACAGACCTTTTTGCCCAAGCAGTCGGTTAATTCCATCGTCGCGGGGTTGATGCGGGACGGCCACATTACCTTGGCGGAAATTGACACCGACCGGCGCAACAAGTGTATACGCCTAACCCAAAAGGGTCGGGAGTATGCCGACAAAATTGTTCCAAAAATTCACCAGGCCGAACACCGGGCCATGGAGAGGCTGACCGAAAAGCAACGAACCGGGCTTATTGAGAGTTCCCGCCAGTACGGCACGTATTTCCAGGAGTGCATGCGGGAATTTTTCGAAATAGCCTGACGCCGGCCACTGTGCCGTTTATTGGAGGAATACGAAATGCCCAACCGCTTTTTCCGCTTCATCCCCATTCTCATTGCCTGCATGGGTATCTCGGCCTATGCCGCCCACGCGGCAGAGATGGATGGTATGTCGATGCCCGCACCGTTTGTCGCTGTGGCACGGGCCACCGTGACGGACGCGGTGGACGTGAAGCGCTACACCGGCCACATCTCCACCACCTCGTCAGTCGATCTCGTCGCCCGCGTATCGGGTGAGTTGCTTCGCGTCGGCTTCGAAGAAGGGGATATCGTCACCGAGGGCCAGATCCTGTACGAACTCGACGACACCCGCTATCAGGCCGAAGTCAAGAACGTCGAGGCGCGCATTGCCGAAAGCGAGGCAAAACTCACCTATGCCCGCCAGCGCCACGATCGAGCCAAAAATCTCTTCGACAGCCGAGCCGACACCCGCGAGGCCTATGATAGCGCCGAAAGCGAATTCAAGGCGTCCCAGGCGGCATTGTTGGCGGCGGAAGCGCAGCTTATCGCCGTGCGTGACGATCTCGAGAATACCCGCATCATCGCCCCTCTCACGGGCAAAATCGGCGTCACCAATTATACGCGCGGCAATTATCTGACCCCCAACTCCGGCATCATCGCCACCATCGTCCAGGTGGATCCGCTGCGTGTTTCCTTCGCCATGTCGAACAAGGATTACCTCTCCCTGTTCGGGTCGGAGGAGGAACTCAAGGCGCGCTCGCGTATCCAGCTCAGGTTGGCGGACGACAGCGTCTACGAGTACGAAGGCAGGGTCAAGTTCCTCGACAACCAAGCCAGCCAGAAGACAGACGCCATCCGCGTCTTCGCCGAGTTCGACAACCCGGACGGCAAGCTGGTGCCGGGCAGTGCCGTCACGGTGCTTCTGGCCCGCCGGAACGGCGGCACAAACACAGCGGTCATGCCTTCGGCGGTTATGCACGACGCCGGTTCGGCCTACGTCTATGTCATGGGCGAGGACAACCAGGCCCAGCGCCGGGAAGTCACCCTTGGCTTCGCCACCGGCGGTCTGCAGACAATCGTCTCCGGTCTCGAGCCGGGCGAATTTGTCGTCGTCGACGGCACCCACAAGGTCGTTCCGGGCAGCCCGATTGAACCCGATTACGTCGACGCCGCCCTTGCGGACGGCCGGGGCGAATAGCCCCGGTCATCCCTGGAGAAAACACATGCTGTCAAAATTCTTTATCCTCCGCCCCCGTTTCGCCATGGTCATCAGCCTGACGCTGATGTTGGCGGGGCTGATCAGCCTGGGGCGGCTTCCGATTGCGGAATATCCAGACATCGCGCCGCCGCAGGTATATGTCTATACCAATTATACCGGCGCGAGCGGGCAGGTCGTGGCAGACACGGTCGCGGTGCCGCTCGAGTCCGAATTCAACGGGGTCGAGGATCTCCTCTATTTCTCCTCTTCCTCCGACAATAACGGCATGTATATCTGCACCATCACCTTCAAGTCGGGCGTCAATTCCGATATGGCGATGGTGAATGTGCAGAACGCGGTCAAGCGGGCCGAAGCGGTCCTGCCTGACGACGTGGTCCGTACCGGTATCAATGTCGAGAAACGTAACAGCGACATGCTGGGCGTCTACGCTTTCACGACCGACGGTTCGATGCCGGTTATCGAATTGAATAACTACATATCCACCGTGGTCAAGGATGCGGTGGCCCGCGTCGACGGCGTCGCGTCGGTCGAGGTTCTGGCGGCGCAGGAATATTCCATGCGCATCTGGCTCGACCCGATGCGCGTCGCGGCGCTCGGCCTGACCAGCGAGGACATCGCCTCCGCCGTCCGCAACCAGAACATTCAGGCCGCGGCTGGCTCGGTGGGGTCCGAGACCAGTAACAATTACATCGAGTATAAGCTCAATGTCACCGGCCGCCTGAAGACGGTCGAGGAGTTTGGCGACATCGTCCTCCGCACCGACGGCGACGAATATGTGCTCCGCCTGAAGGACGTCGCCACCATCGAATTGGGCGCCGAGAACTACGCCGGCAAGGCGACCTATGGCGACAAAGAGACAGTCGCCATGGCTATCTACCGTAACTCCGACGCCAACGCCATCGCCACCCTCGACTCGGTCAAAACCCTGCTTGCCGACCAGGCCGAGCGCTTCCCCGACGGGGTCGACTTCCAAATCGTCTACGATCCGTCGGAATACATCATGATCACCATGCGGGAAATCATCGTCACCCTGGTGATCGCGCTGGTGCTGGTCGTCGCCATTACCTACGTCTTCCTGCAGGACTGGCGCGCCACTCTGGTTCCGACAGTGGCGATTCCGGTCTCGCTCCTGGCCACCTTCCCGGTCATGTTCGCCCTCGGCTTCAGCATCAATGTGCTGACCATGTTCGGCCTGATTCTGGTTATCGGATCGCTGGTCGACGACGCCATCGTGGTGGTTGAAAACACCATGGCCATCATGGAACGGGAGGGCCTTCCGGCCCGCGAGGCGGCGATAAAGTCGATGTCGCAGATCACCGGCGCGGTCATCGCCACCACCCTCGTCACCCTGGCCTGTTACGTGCCGCTCGCCTTCTACGGCGGCATGGTGGGAACGATTTACATCCAGTTCTCGGTGACGATGTGCGTCGCGCTCTGCTTCTCCACCGTCGTGGCCCTGACGCTAAGCCCCGCGCTGTGCGCGCTCATCCTCAAGAAACCGCCGGAGAAATCGCCCTGGCACTTCCGGCCCTTCAATTTCGTCCTCGACAAATCCCGCGCCGTCTATCTGCGGACGGTGGGGCTGCTGGTGCGCCGTGTCGGACTCACACTCGTCCTGTTCTGTCTTGCCGGCGCGGCCTTGTATATAACGAATACGCGTATTCCCGGCTCATTCCTGCCGGACGAGGACAAGGGTACCATCTTCCTGAATATCGAGCTGCCTCCCGGAGCCACCCTGTCGCGGACCGAGGACGCGCTCGGCCGCCTGCGCCCCATGCTTGAGGAAATGGACGGCGTCGACGGTCTCCTTACCATCTCCGGCTGGAGCATGATGAGCGGTACCGGCGAGAATGTCGCCATGGGCATCGTCTCTCTCGACAATTGGGATCTGCGGGAAGGCGACGGACTTGATCTCGCATCCATCCTGAGCGAAGTCCAGGCGAGGACCAGCCGCATATCGTCGGCCAAGATCATGGCCTTCACCCCGCCCGCGATTATGGGGCTGGGGACCACCGGCGGACTGTCGTTCATGATTGCGGGCGAGGGCGATATCGACTCGCAGGAGTTGTCCCTTACCGCGAAGAAGTTCGCCCTCGAGCTGAGCGGCAAACCTGAATCATTGTACGCAATGTCGATGTATAACGCCGATACGCCGCAATTGTTCCTCGATATCGACAGAGACAAGGCGGAGATGTTGGGTGTGCCGACGTCACGGATTTATGCGACCTTGCAAAGCAACCTGGCCTCGTACTACATCAACGACTTCAACCTCCTCGGCGACACCTTCAAGGTCAAGATGCAGTCGACGGCGGAACACCGGGCCATGCTCCGGGACATCAACGAAATCATGATCGCCAACAACCACGGCGGTATGGTGCCGCTGAGTTCAATCGGAACGCTGCGCTTTTTCGTTGGTCCGAAACAGATTCAGCGCTTCAACAAGATGGTCGCCGCCGAAATGACGGCCCAGACATCGCCCGCCGCCACAAGCGGCCAGTTGATGGACATTGTTGAAAATATGGACCTGCCCCCGGCCTATCATGTGGAATGGACCGGCCTGTCCTACCAGGAAAAGGAGAACGCCGGCCGCATCGTCGCCCTTATGGCCATGGCCATCGCCTTCGCCTACCTGTTCCTGGTGGCGCAATATGAAAGCTGGTGGGTGCCGGTACCGGTGATGATGTCGGTTCTTTTCGCCCTTCTGGGCGCTTCGCTCGGGCTGTGGATCACAGGCATGAGCCTGAGTATTTATGCCCAGCTCGGCATGGTGATGCTAATCGGCCTCGCGGCCAAGAATGCCATCCTCATGGTGGAATTCTCAAAAACCGAGCGGGAGAACGGCGAATCGATCGTCCAGGCGGCGCTGAACGGCGCCGATCTCCGCTTCCGCGCGGTTCTCATGACCGCCCTGTCCTTCCTCTTCGGCGTGCTGCCCCTGGCGGTGGCGACCGGAGCGGGCGCGGCCAGCCGGGTGGCGATTGGCGTCACCACTTTCTCCGGCATGCTTATGGCAACGTTGGTGGGCATCATCTTCACGCCCGCCCTGTATGCGGCGTGCCAGCGCTGGCGCGAGTGGGTCAAGGCAAAGCTCCGCTGGACACAACAGGCGGCGGCAAGCATTACCCGCCGCTTCTCGTCCCGACGCTTCCTTGACAGTGGCGACAAACCCAAATAAGCGCCTTGTCAAAACGTGCAGTTTACGATAGGTATGTGGGGCGGTCGCCGTTGCGGACGCTCCATTTTTTATTCTTGATGGGGGAGGAAGAGACCATGACCAGCCTGCTCGGCATCGATCTCGGGACATCCAGCGTCAGGGCCATGCTCATGCAGGCGGACGGCCAACGTCTCGGTCTTGCGGCCAGAAGCTATGACGTCGATATCCCCGCCCCCGGCCGGGCTGAACAGGATCCGGATATGTGGGTGGCGCGGGCGGAGGAAGCGATACGCGAAGTCCTCGCCGCTCCGGGTGTCCGGGCAAACGATATCGCGGCCCTGAGCTTTTCCGGCCAGATGCACGGCCTGGTATGCGTGGACAAAAACGGCCGGCCGCTGCGACCCGCCATCATTTGGCAGGATCAGCGATCGAAAAAGAGCATAGAATCCATCTATGAACGCTTCGGGCGGGAACGCGTCGGCGGCTGGGTGCAGAACTCCATCGCCGCCGGATTTCTGGTCGCCTCGCTCGTCTGGCTCAAGGATAACGAAGCGGAACTGTACTCGCGCATCGACAAGGTCATGCTGCCGAAAGACTACCTCAAGTTCCGTCTTTCCGGAGTTATTGCCACCGATTACTCCGACGCCGCCGGAAGCGCCGCCTTCGACAACACCTCCCTGTCGTGGTCGGGCGAACTTCTATCCGCCCTCGACCTCGACCCCGACCTGTTTCCGCCCTGTCTGCCCGCCACCGAGCGGATGGGAACGGTCACGCCCGAAGCATCGGCCCGCTCAGGGTTATCGACAAGCACCATCGTTGTCAACGGCGGGGCCGACCAGTGCATGCAGGGGGTAGGGAACGGCATCGTTCGTCCCGGCGTTTTTTCATCCAACATCGGCACCGGCGGTCAGGTCTCGGCCATAGCCGACAAACCGCTCTATGACCAGGCGTTCAGAACCAACACCATCGCCCATGTCATCCCCGGCCGTTGGACCCTGATGGGCGCGACCCTCTCGGCCGGTGCGGCAATGAAATGGCTGTCGCAGCGAATTTTGGCGATGGACGGCTTTGGCGACGTTGACAGGATGGCTGGCGCAGTCCCGGCCGGGAGCGGCAGCCTTGTTTTCCTCCCCTATCTCGTGGGCGAGCGCACGCCGCATCTCGACCCGGACGCCAGAGGCATGTTCTGCGGCCTCACCCTGGGCCACGGCAGGGCCAACATGCTGAGGGCGGTCATGGAAGGCGTCGCGTTCGCGCTCCGGGACAGCCTGGAAATCATCCTGCAGATGGGCATTCCCTGCACCAGGATGATAGCCTCGGGCGGCGGCGCGAATTCGCCGCTGTGGCTGCAGATTCAAGCCAACATTTTCAACCGCGAGGTTGTCCGCAGCCTGAACGATGAGCAGGCCTGCCTTGGCGCCGCCATCACCGCCGGGGTCGGCGCAGCCGTGTACACTGGATTTCCCGAGGCCTGCGACGCACTGGTGCAATTCGATCCCCGGACCTATGTTCCGTCCACGACCAATGCACGCGTATACGACGATCTCTTCGCCGTCTTCCACGACTGCTACCGCGACAACAAAAAAACCTTTGCGAGGCTGGCGGCACTGGAGAGCGCGGAGTAGTCATATAAAAAACGCCCGGCAATCTCCGGGCGCTCACAATATTCGTCATATATCCCGCGCCTACCCGCGCGTTTCCTTCTTTGTCTGATCCTCTTCGATCAGGTCTATCCCCGTCGCCGCTTCCGGACCGGGAATCACCTTGTCCGGGTCGGCGCGCTGGTTGCCGCCGTTAGCCGGCATGTCCGCCGTTGGCATATTGTTGGCCAGCGTCTTGGTGATGTCCTTGTTATCAGGATGTGTCCCCGTCGCCGGGGTCACGTCGGAGTAGTCCACTCGTTCGCCGCGCGGATCCTGCTTGCCTTCACTCATGGGAGAACCTCCATATCAACCGCATTTCTCCCCGTCACCCATGCGAAGTCATGCTCCATACCAAGAGAATGGTATGCACAAGTCAGTGTCCCCGGGTTAGGGAAGTTCCCGCAGGATGGCGTCGAAGTCGGGCTGTTCCTTGATCTCGTGGCGCTTTGTCCACAGCACCTCGCCGTCGGGTCCGATGAGGTAGTTCTGCCGACCCGAGACCCCCGCCTTTTCAATAAAGCAGCCAAGCTTCTGTGCGAGCGCACCGTGGGGCCAGAAATCACAGAGAAGGAGGAGCTTTTTCAGCCCGAGCGAATCTGACCAGGCCTTCTTGCACGGCTGATGGTCGATCGACAGGCCGAACGGGGTGATGCCCTTGGCGGTGAATTGATCGTAACGTTTCTCTAAGTCCTGCATCTGCACGGAGCAAATAGAGGTCCACGCCATGGGGTGGAACGACAAGAGAAACCGCTTTCCCTTGAAATCGGCAAAGCTGACTTCCTTGTCATACTGGTCCTTCAGGACAAACTCGGATACCGACATGCGGACTCCTCTCATTCTATCCCTCGCCAGCCGCGTTGTGGAACGCGGAGATGCTATTGTACCCCAAGGAGTCATCCGCGATCAAGGGAAATTGGGTGGGTCGACCATTACCGGGTGATCGTCGCAACCGGGCTCTGGACAAAATAAAAGCAAAAAGTATTGGACCGACCAGTCGGAATTTAACCACCCGGCAAAATCCACGAATTTCCGATCCCATAAGCATTTAAACACACGATACAGATACGTATCAGAGTTACGTTAAGATATCGTATTCCCTTTCTTCTTTTTTTTCATGTTTACAAATAATGACAATCGTGTAGCCATCGTATAAGAACTTCACTCAAACCAAACCGATTAATGCTGTGGTAGGCTGGGTGTTGCGGCGTCGCTATGACGCCCAGGTTTCTGATTATCGAATGTATCTACGCTTTGGAGGGAAGGGTTCCTCCTGCCGACTCCCCCTCGTGGGAGGCGCCGTTACCGGGGACAAGCCATTATGAATACCATGACGCCGCAAACCTTGGGTAAGGAGATGGTGACTGTACTACGCCCATTAGTTGGCGACCATACAGTAAACTTTATGGAGACTGGCGGTACGATCGTGGCTTCTTCCGACCCGGCCTGGATCGGCACTTACCATAGTGGGGCTGCGGAGGCGGCCGCCAGTCGCCGTGTTATTCGAATACGCCAGGACGACCTGCCGCCCGATTCGGAAAAACGCGAAGGCATCAGCCTGCCGGTGGTCAAGAACGGTTTGGTGTTGGGTGTGGTCGGTATCCACGGCAGGCCGGAGGATCTCGAGCAATACGTCAGGCTGGTCGACGCCTGCGTCGAACTGTATCTTGAGCAGACCCTGTCTTTCCGGCAAAGCCAGCTCGTCCGCCACCTTCGAGTCGACCTGCTACGCCGTCTTCTGAGCGATGCCGCCGAAGTCGAGGACGTAGCAGTCGCCGCCCGCGAGGCCGGGGTCGAGCCACGCCTTCCCGTCCGGGTCATGGCCATAATGCCTGCCGTCAACGGCGAGGGCCGCAAGCACTGGTTTGAGCAGCTTACTCGGCTCAGGAACCTCCTCGTCAGCCGCACCCCCGTCAACGAGCGCCACGACATTGCCGAAGTGTTCGACGACATGGTGATGGTGTGCCATCATGTCCAGCCCGGGACTGATCCGGTGTCCACTTCGTCGGAAATTCATGAAATCTTGTGCCGGGAACTAAACCAGCCGGTATCGATAGGCTTGGGGAGCGAGTGCGCCGAGTGGCGCATTGCGGCGCGGGCGAAGCGGGAAGCCATTGCCCTGGCCCGCCTTGCCGACGGCAAATGTTTGTGCATCGATACGCCGGAAGCCGAGGTGACCTGCCTTTTACAAGAGTGCCTGGCCCACTCCGCAGGTCATCTGCGCATTCTCGAGGAAAAATTGCGGCGCGGATTCGGGGCCGGGCATATGGCCCGCATCCTGGAAACCATCCACGCTTATTGCAGGGCCGATTGCAGCGGTGGCAAAGCGGCGGCGGACCTCGGTATACACAAGAATACCATGAATTACCGGATGAACAAGATCCTGGCCCTGCTTGGCCTGGAGACGCAGAACGCCTTTGTCAGGGAGTTCTTCCTTCGGCTGCTTCTCCTCAATCATTCCTACCGCAAATAACTGTCGATACGGAAAATCATACGGGTGAGTTCTCGCAGGCTCATCGTTCCATCCCCGGCCTTTGTGCCGGGGTTTTTCTCTAATGGTGAACCAAGCGCAATGTCAGATATTTTTAAACAGCCACGCCACGGAACAAATGCCCCGACTCATTGTATCAGTAATACTCATTAATTGCTTATATGTCAGTTAAGCCACTTAACGTACCGAAGAGTCGTCCATTCTCGTTTACTTGGGTGCGCTACGCGTAAAATTTACACAACCCACTTATGCAAGTCCACTGGAGATAATATCCATAAATTTCATGCTGCGCTATTACTCTCTGTTTAAATAGGACTAAAATTGTCTAGGACACTATAGAACAGCAAACATTTCCGATTATTTCATTTATAACTATTATCTTATCGTGTATATTTACCTCGTATGGTCCGATGGCATACGCGGGCTTCCGCCATGCCGCCAGCATTGTTACTTCGTCAAAACTAACAACCATCCGCTTGTACCTCATCTGTGCGGTAGCCAATGCGGCTACCAGCACGGATATATCAGTAGCGTCATGGCGTCGCTACCGTTTTGCGACTGTGGTCCATATATGGGAGAAAACCATGTCTATCAAAGCCAAACTTTACTCCGCCTTTGTCATAATGATCGCGCTCGCGCTCATCATCGGCGGCGTTTCGCTGTTTGCCTTTACCCGCACCCAAACCATGATTGAGGGGGCTAAACAGCAGGTCGGCTACATATCCGCCTCGCTGGTGCCGACCAGCGTCTCCCTCGCCACGCTCGCCACCGACACCACCGCGGCGGCCGGTAATTTTTATACCTACACCTTCAATAACCGCGACACGGATCTTGAAGCCGGTCTTGCCCGCCTTGCCGATTGCGACAAAGCGGTAAAAGAATTGGAGGCCATTCTCGCCATCACCAATTCAGACCGCCTCCTCAATACCCGCCGTGATTTGCCCACAGTCAAGCAGATGTTAGTGGACATCCGGAGCAAAACGGGCGAATTGCAAAAATCGGTACGCGGCCTCGACGTGCATAGGGAACGGGTCGAGCAGCAGGTCGCAAACATGAACAATATCATGAACGAACTCCTTGCCGAAGCCATGGGGTCAATTCGTGATGTCATGATTTCCGACGCCGAGACCGGCATGACCGAAATCACCCCCCTCGCCCAGCGTCGTCTCGCCCGCGCCGATTATCTCGATAACGTCTCCGACAAGATGACGAGCGGCCAGATGGCGTTCCGCACCGGGCAAAGCTTGTTCGGCGCCGACGCCGAAGCCCAGTACCAGCGCGCCATCACCATCCTGAAGGATGTCTCGGCCGACGTCACCGGCTATGCGAACGATCCGGCCCGTATCGGCCGCCGCGCCGAAACGAAGGCCGCTTACCTCAGCCTCGCCGCTGAAATCAACGACTACGTCGACAGCATCAATACCTTCTCCCAGGCGGCCAAGACGACAGACGGCATCAGCATCAACATCACCGACACGACTGGACAGCTTCTCGCCCTCACGAGCGGCCTTGCCGATTACAACTCCGGCAACATGATCGACGCAACCGCCCACCTCGCCGATACCACCGTCGGTATCGACGCACTGGTCGACCGCTGCGCGATGATCTGCTGGGTGGTTGTCGCCGCCGCCATCCTTCTGGGTGTCGCCTGTGCCGTCCTTATCACGAACTCGGTTACCAGGCCCATCAACAAGGTAATCGAAAATCTCACCGGGGCCGAGATTGACATCGCCCAGGCGACCACTGAAATAGCCGAAGCGTCGCAGACCCTGGCCGCCGGTGTGACCGAGCAGGCGTCGTCTCTTGAAGAAACCTCCGCCGCCATGGAGGAAATGGCCTCCATGACCCGCCAGAGCGCCGACCACGCCGATCACACCAAGGGGCTGACCGAGCAAACCACCGTGGCGGTCGACACCGGCTCCGCCGCCATGGAAGAGATGGGCAAGGCCATGGTGGAGATTTCGGAAAGTTCCGACAAGGTCCAGAACGTTATCAAGACGATTTCCGACATCGCCTTCCAGACCAACCTCCTTGCCCTCAACGCCGCGGTCGAAGCGGCCCGCGCCGGCGAGGCAGGCAAGGGCTTTGCCGTCGTCGCCGACGAAGTCCGTAATCTGTCGCAACGTTCCGCCCAGGCGGTCCGCGACACCGAGTCGCTTATCCAGAACACGGTGGAGAGCGTCCGCCACGGCAATGCCATCACCGAGCGCCTGGAGCAAAGCTTCCGCGCCATCCAGGACGGCACCAGCCGCATCGGCGACACCATCAAGGGCATCGCCAGCGCCGCCGAGGAAGCGGCTCAGGGCGTCGACCAGGTCAACAATTCGGTGGCGATGATGGACAGGGTGACCCAGGCCAACGCCTCGGCGGCCTCTGCCACCGCCGGCGCTTCATCCAGCCTTGAAGGTCAGGTCAACGGGCTACGGAACGACATCGGCGAGCTGCTGCGGGTCGTCCACGGCAAGGGCGCGTCAGCGGTCCGTGCCGCCCTCACCGGCAGCGGCAACGGTAACGGCAAAAACCGCCTGGGCTATAACGGCGTATCCGGCAACGTCTCCAGGCCCGTCTCCGGCCCGGGCGGCGAACGCATCATGCGGCCCGACATGGTGCTCGAATTCGACGAAGACTAACCGCTTGAAACGCCTCGACAAATCAGAGCCCCCGCCTCAGAGCGGGGGCGTTTTTTTTCGGCATGCCTCAACCCGAGGCGGCGACGACCGATAATAACGAGAGCAGCCAGCGCGCACAAAAGTGTAATGGTAAAGGATGACTTCGATGGAATTCAACCCCGACATCACTACCCCTGCCCGAGCAACTTCCGGCCCTGCCACGGCCAAATCGGTCACGCGCGCGATTTGCAACAACAGTATCCGCACCTGAAATTGTCTGCCCAGACGTTTGGCAGCGACGGCGCACTGCGCGACTACGCGATGAACCAATAAGAAGAAGCCGCCCGCCCCTCGGCAGACGGCTTCTTCATTGTGATGCATAAGCGGTCGACTGAGCTTATGGTTGAGCCGCCGCAGGATCCTTGGCTACTTCCTCGATGCGGGTGAAGAATTCCTGCACCGCTTCAATCATGCCCCGTTCGTCATCATTGGTGGTCATGCCGGAGATTTCGGCCAGCACTTCCTTGGCCAGATCAAAGCGGCCGATCGACTTGTAGGTCTCGGCCAGGTTGAGACCGGCCTGGACCTTGAGGTCTGATTCGAGAGCGTAGGCGCGCCGTGCCGAGGCGACAGCCAGCCCGGGGTTACGCATGGACGGATGGCCTTGGTCCATTGCCAGCACGGAGAGGATCATCAAGCCTTCGGGGCTATTCTCCGACCCGGCGAACCAGCGGCCCAGGAGGTCCTGAACATCCTTTTCATCGCCCGCGCCCAACTCGGTGAGGAGACGGTAGTGGACCTGGTAATACTGGCCGTTGTCGGGTTCAAGACCCTCAAGGGTGGTGAGGGTGGTAATCATGCCGGCGATGTTCTGCGCGCTGAAGGCGTCCTGCAGGTCTTCGCGGGCGTCGCGGACGGCGATGGCGTGTTCACGGTTCAGGCGGCCGGAGAGCACATCCTTGACCCGATTTTCGAGATTATCGAGCGGATTGCCAATCCACACCAGCGAGCCTTCCCGGTCGAACAGGAATGCGTGGGGGATGGTGTTGCGGTTGTCGGCAGCCATATAGCTGACCATCGACCCGCCTTCCTTGTCCAGGAAGGAGGAATATTCCATCGGGTGCAGTTCCAGGAACGGCGTGACCTCTTCCTCGGTGTCGGTGGTGAAGGACACGATTTTCAGCCCTTCGTCGGCGTAGCGCTTCTGGATATCGTTCATGATCGGAATGGACTGGACGCAGGGCGGGCAGGTGACGGACCACACCTCCACCAGGTAGAACGTCTTGCCGTCGGTCTGGGTCGGGTCGGCCGGGTCGCCGGTAATCCACTTATCAACCGAAAGGGCCGGTGCGGGATCGCCCAGATCAAGGGCGATGGCGGGGAGGGCCGCAAAAACGCAGGCCAGCAGCAGCGCAAGGGATCTTTTCACAAGGTCTCCATTCTATGAGTATGGTCAGGTCCGACGAACGGACAGGACCGTTAACGACAACGACTCCAGACATCATTTTTACCGTGTCCTTACACAGGAGTCAAGCTTTGCGTCGACGGGTGGCGATTATTTGCGGAGTAATTCCAGCCCTTCGGGAAGGTCGAAGTACTTGCCGATGATGCGTTCGTAGAAGTCGTAATTGCGGTTATACAGCTTTTTACCGGCATCGTAGGCGGTGGTCATATAGGCTTCGTAAACGCGCCGCCAGTTGGTTCGGTCGTTCTGTTCGGTATAGATAAGGCCTTTTTCCCTGCCTTCCTTGGAGCGTTTGCGCCAGTCCCAGCGCACGCCCATAAAGGCGGCGACGATGGTCTCGGAGTTCATGACATCCATCCCGGCCGACGCTTTGGACGTATCCCAGCGGAAGTCCGACATCAGGTAGATGAGTTGCCGCTCCCGGAGGCGCGGACGGATAAAGCAGGTGGGGATGGCAAGGCGTCCGTCTTCCGGTTTTTGCCTCGGGTTCCAACTAAAGGCCAGGAGCCCCGCCGACGGCAGCAGGGGGATGACCGGGCTTAGGCGCAGATCCACCCGGTTGGCCCGCTTTTTGGAAGGGATAAGCGTCTCCAGGAAAATAGAGGGGTCGCGGCGCTCGATATCGCAGATTTCCCCGATGATCGACGCCCTGTCGTTGCAGGCGTCGGTATCGGGCATGAAGTTATCCTTCAAAACCAGCGGGAGGAAGCGTTCTTTCAGGTTGGCCAGCAAGCGGCCGAGTCGGCGCACCGCCTCGCATTCGCGTTCCACCAGGAACTCGGGGGTCGGCCTCGGCAGTTCGTTCGAGGTGAAGCGTTCCTCCGTTTCGTCGATCGCTTCCTGCAATTCGCCCAGGGTGGTTGTCTTGATTTTTTCCTGCAGCTTGGTGAGTTTGGATATCTCCACCTTCTGCGTCTGCCGTTCCATCGACAGTTCCGACTTCAGCGCCTTATAGTTGCGGCTGCCGGGGAGGAGGTTCTTGAGGCGTTTGTCGAGGGTGGCTACCTGTTGTTCCAGCACCTCCACTCTGGACTTGAGGCTGTCGCACAATTCGATAAGGCGAATCTTCTGCGAGCGCGAGTGGATAAGCTTGCGGAGCGCCTTGTCCGCTTTCCATTCCGGCGAGTTGCGGCCGTTCATCTCCAAGTTTTCATCCATGGACGGGGTGCATTCCAGGTTCATCACCGCCGCCAGGTATTCGTCCGCGTAGACCACGTTGGTGGTCTTAAGGGATATTTCCATATGGTCCTGCACGTCCTTGGTGCATTCATCCACAACGTGCTGGCGCACTTGGTCATTCATCCACCACCGGTTGAAGCCCACCGCGCCGTAGCGGAGGAAGGCGCGAACCGCCATGGGAATTTCCAGCTTTTTGACCAGGTAATGCTTGGCCACCTTGGTATAGACAACCCAGAACTCCTTGATAAGCGCCAATTCGATGGCTGCCAGCTCCTGGTTAATCCACGTCACCCGACTGCCAAGGAGCGAATCGAGTTCCGCGAGTTCCTCGTAGCTCTCCTCAACGACGTCACCGTCATCTTCGTCCTCGTCGTCGTCTTTTCTCCCAAGGAAGCCGAGCAGCCTTTTTCCGCCCTTTTTGTCGCCCGGATTCTGGAGGCTGGCAAGGCGCGCCTTGGTGACGGAACGGTTGAATTTGGTTTCTTCCAGCAATTCATGGAGGGCGAGAACATAAGCAGCGCCACCCAGCAGAGTCTTGGCGTCAATGCCGGCTTTTTCCAACTCACCGGCCAGGAGTTCCGACTCCATCAGCTTGTAGCCGAATGCATAGGCGGCGGGGAGCGCTTCGCGGCCGGATTGGGCGATGATGGTCCACTGGTTAATGGCGATATCCTCGGCCGCGCGCATTTCCTTGGACGGCAGGGGCGGCAGGGCTGTCCCTTTTTTCTTGGCCTCTTTAACCTTCGCCTTCAAGTCGCGCCGCTTCTGCGTGCGTTTCTCGATCATCTCCTCGGCTTTTTCCGGGGTCGGCATCCGTTCCATTTCCCGGTCCATGCGCGACAATTCCGCCTTCACCGCATCCAACATAGACGGCTTGGAGGCGCGCAGTTCGTCCCGTTCCACCTTGAGATCGGCGAGGAAGGAATAGACAAACAGCCGCGATTCGATGGCGGCGCGGAACTCGTCCGAGATGGGGATGGCGTTCGGGTCTTTTTCACGTTCGCCCGGAACTTCAGTCATACCGGGGATTGTAACCGGCACAGCGGACGCCGACACCGGCGCCGTCTCGGCCTCGGGTTCGGGGTTGAATTCGCCCACCAGGCCCGCTTCGGCGGCGGCTTTGGATAGGGCCAGTTCCGGATCGACCTCGTCCCCCTCGTCCTCGGCTTCGACCGAGTCGGTATAGCCGTCACCGTCGCCGACTTCGATGTCCTCGATTTCCGCCGGCCGGGGAAGTGGCGGCGGCTTTGGCATGAGTCTGACCGACTCGCGGGTGCGTCGCACCGTGTCTTCGTCAATATGTATACGTGGCGATTCGGGTTCCGAATCCGCCGCAAAACTGGGTTCGAGGGCGGCGTCGATGGCTGGTCCCAGCAGGGCCGAAAAGTCGTCGGCGCTGTCGGGGGTGAAGTCGGTGTCGTCCTCGTGAAATGCGTTTGCATCGATGGATTCGGTGGATTCGGAGTCAGCGCCCACCAGCGGTTTATGTTCTCTTTGAACCGCCTCGAGTTCGCGTTCCATTTCGGGCGAGGGAGCGTCTGTCTCGGTGACCGACAGGCCAAAGGCGGCCGCGACTGTTTCACGCAGCCGTTCGGAATCGTCCTCGCCGACGATAGCGGTGCGGCTGGCGTTTTTTAAGCGCTCGCCGGAGAGTTTTTTATATTCGATGATGAAATTGGCGATCTGGATGGTGTCGCCGTCCTTGAGCCGCATCGGACGGGATATGCGTTTGCCGTTCAGGTAGGTGCCGTTCGCCGACTCCAGGTCTTTAAGGCCGCATTGGCCCCTCAGGGTAAGGAAGACGGCATGGCGGCGGCTCACGGCCAGTGACGGCAGGTAGACGTCGCATTCAACACTACGGCCTGCGAAGAGGGGCATGCCCTCCCGCACCTCGACGACCTTGTCGCCGGCGCCAGTTTTTAGGGTAAGCTCTGCGGTAATCATAACGCCAATCCATTAGCGTCTGCCGTTCCGTGGTTGAGACTATGTAACTATACCTTCGCCCAGACAAAACGGCAAGGTTTTACCCCGCGTATATCTGATAATGGTTGACAATACGCCCATTTCCGATAAAAAGTGAGAGCCGGACCGCCCTTACGGCGGCCGTTTGCCCACGGGGGAAATACATGAACATGAACGACGCCGTTTTTGAAAGTTCCATACCTGGCCTGCCCGCACCCAAGCGGGGCAAGGTGCGGGATGTCTACGACCTGGGCGACCGCATCCTTCTGGTCGCGACCGACCGCATCAGCGCCTTCGACGTGGTTTTCCCCACCCCGATCCCGGACAAGGGCCGCATCCTGACCCAGTTGACGCTGTTCTGGCTGGACCTGCTTTCCGACGTCATTCCGAACCATCTCCTTTCGACATCCCTGGATGAGTTAAAGCTCCCCACCGATGTCCATAAACAACTTTCCGGCCGTTCGCTCCTGGTCAAGAAGGCCGAAGTCATCCCCTTCGAGTGCATCGTCAGGGGATATATCATCGGTTCCGGCTGGAAGGAGTATAACGCCAGCGGCGGCATCTGCGGCATTAAGCTGCCGGCAGGCCTCAAGATGGCGGACCGCTTGCCCGAGCCGCTGTTTACCCCTTCGACCAAGGCGGACGTCGGCCATGACGAAAACGTCTCCTTCGACGTAATGGCCAAGCAGCTCGGGGAAGGGCTCGCCGGCACGGTCCGCGACGCAGCCCTGCGGCTCTATGCCAAGGCGGCGGAATACGCCCGGGGCAAAGGCATCATCATCGCCGACACCAAATTCGAATTCGGTATCTACGACGGCAAACCCATCCTTATCGACGAGGTGCTGACGCCCGATTCATCCCGCTTCTGGCCCGCCGACGCCTGGCAGCCCGGGCATAACCCGCCGTCGTTCGATAAGCAGTATCTCCGTGACTGGCTCGAGCGCGAATGCGCCTGGAACAAGGAACCGCCAGCCCCCGGCCTGCCCGAAGGCGTCGTCGCCGCCACCCGGGACCGCTACCTCGAGGCTTACCGCATCCTCACCGGGAAAAACCTGGACTAATGGCGAAAGAAGCCAGGCCGCTTCGGCACGCGGCCGAGTACGCAGCCGCCAGGGCGGCCATGTTCTCCTTGTCCGCTCTGCCCCTGCCGGCCGCCCACTGGGTCGGTCGGCGGCTTGGCGATCTGGCTCGGGTGCTGGATAAGCGCCACCGCCAGCGCGCCCGCGACCAGGTCCACGAACGGCTGGGACTGGACGGAACCGCCCTCGACGATTTCGTCAAGGCCAATTTCCATAATTACGGCATGACCCTGGCCGAATTCTGCCGCCTCAGCCGGATGACGAACGAGGAATTCCTCCGCCGGGTCGATGTCGATGCGTTCCGTGAAAGGGTCTATACCCTCAAAGCGGAGAACACGGGTATGGTGCTGTTTACCGCCCACTTCGGCAATTGGGAGTGGTGCAACACCGCCATCCGCGTCATCGGCGTGGACAGCGGCTCGCTTGCCCGTCCCCTCGACAACCCCCGCATCGACGACATGGTAAGGGGCATCCGTGAGCGGCTGGGCGGGCCAATCCTGGATAAAAAGGGGGCGATTCGCCGGGCGGCGTCGATATTACGGAAAAAGGGCGCGGTCGGCGTCCTGCCCGATCAGGACGGCGGCCGGCAAGGACTTATGTCCCCCTTTCTCGGCAAGCCGGCCAGCACCATTACCGCGCCGGTGGAACTGGCGGTGCGGTTCGGCTGTCCGATGTGCGTGATGGGGGCGATGCGGGTGGACGAGGGCGAGCGGATTCTTCGCATCGTCGTCCAGCCCGCTATTCACCGGCCCGACCCGAATGCCGACGAGCGCGCCGAAGTCAAGCGGCTGGTCGATGCCGTGAACAGTGACGTGTCCGATATGATTATGCGTGCTCCGGAACAATGGATGTGGATTCACCGCAGGTGGAAAAGTGTGGGTGAGTGGCAGTAAAAGCCCGTAAAACGGGCAGCAATGGAAGCATTATGGCCTGGAAAAGTTACTACCTCGCGGCGGGTGTCATCTCCACCGTCGCCCTGCCCTTGTTCGAAGGGGTCGAAAACGCGGGCAACCTCCCGGACGGCCCCTGCATTGTCGCAGCCAACCATTCCAGTTTTCTGGACGGTCCCCTTCTCGCCCTCGCCTACTGCAAGGTGCGGTTGAAACCGCTCCACATGATTGCCTACGAAGAGCCGTTCCACCACCCGGTCATGGGCTGGATACTCCGTTCCGGCGGAGCCATCCCCTTCCGACGTGGCGACCGCGCCTCGCAGGCGCAGATGCTTCAAACCGCCCTCGGCTGGCTCAAGGCGGGCGAAGCGGTCGGCATCTTCCCCGAGGGCCACATCAACCCGCGCCCGCGCATGAACCGCGCCCGTCCCGGCGCGGCGCTTCTGGCACTCGAGACGCGCCTCCCCATTATCCCCACCGCCATTATCGGCTCGTCCGAGGTTATGCCGCCCGGCAAGACCCTGCCGCGCCTCGGGCCACGGGTCAAAGTGCATTTCGGCCGTCCGGTGCCGCTCATGGACAAGGAATACCTCTATCGCCGCCTCCCGAAGGACGAACGCGCCCAGATGATCAAGAACCTCGGCTTCCGCATTGTCCGCGCCATCGGCCTCCTATCTGGCCGCGAGGCAAAGGAATGACCGGCTATGCCCTGCTCGACTGCGGCAATGAGCGTCGACTCGAACGGTTTGGCGACGTCGTTGTCGACCGTCCCGCTCCTGCCGCCCGTTTCGCTCCCGGCCTCGACCGGAACGAATGGGATAAGGCGGATCTTGTATTTTCGCGGGATGGCGGCTGGCAGGGGGACGCACCGGAGGACTGGCAGGTCGGCATCGGGGCAATTACCATGCGTCTCCGTCCCGCTAATGGCGGTCAGGTAGG
Organism: Planctomycetaceae bacterium; assembly: GCA_021205245.1. Taxonomy (GTDB): domain Bacteria; phylum Planctomycetota; class SZUA-567; order SZUA-567; family SZUA-567; genus JAJBSZ01. The sequence goes on along the minus strand of JAJPXZ010000135.1, from coordinate 9,009 downwards.
GGTCTTTCCCGAACATGATGCTGTCGCAGATGGGGTGATTACCCGGTTGGGTGAAGCGCTGCCGCGAGCAAATATCCTCAATCTCTTTGCCCATACCGGACTGGCCACGCTGCGGCTTGCCGCCGCCGGCGCGTCGTCCATCGTCCACGTCGATGCCGCTCCGGCGGCGGTCCGCACCGCCAAGGAAAACGCCGTCCTCTCCGGCTTGGACGCAGCCCCGGTGCGCTGGCTGGTCGACGACGCACGCGGCTTTATGCTCCGCGATGCCCGGCGCGGGCGGGTTTACGATGCCATCCTCGCCGATCCGCCCGCCTATGGCCGCGCCGGCAAACGCGAATGGAAGCTGGAGCGGGATCTGCCCCTGCTGTTCGCCGATGCCATCCCGCTTACCGCTCCCGGCGGGCTGTTCTGCCTCACCCTCCATAGCGAAGGCTGGGACGGCAACCGTCTTCTCGGAATCCTGGCCGAATTTCCGGAATGGCACGAGACCGAGGTCGAAGCACTGCGGCTGTCCGCAACTGAATCAGGACGGGAATTGCCAGCCGGTTGGGCCTTGTGGGCGCGAAAACGGTAGAAGCCGGAATCCACGCCACGAATGTTTGCTCCAGCATTCTCAAGAATAGCTAAATCCCGAAGTACCCATAAATGCCCGCCTTGGCCAGCGTGAGCTGTTCCGGTGGCGGCGTGAACCCATAGCAAAAATTGAATATCTCCCCTAGCTGCCCCAGCAACATATCGATACCGGCGATTGTCTTTAGCCCTCGCGCCGTGGCAGCCTTGACCAGCCGCGTTTCGGGCGGGTTGACAATGTTCTCCATCACCACAGCGTGGGCAGGCAGCCGGTCGACAAACGACAGGTCGTCGAAATCGCGGTCGTAGCCGTACATCCCGAGCGGGGTCGACTGCATGAAGAAATCGCAGGTCTCCGCCGCCTGGTTGAGGGACGCAGCCGTAAACTCACCCGCTTCCAGCTTCATCTGGCCGACGCGGGGCCGTAACCGTTGGACCAGCGCCGCCGCCTTGTCCGCCGATCGGTTGAGGATATGAACCGAAGCCACGCCCGCATCGTCGATCCGCGTGGTAATCGCGCCCACTATCGCCCCCGCCCCAAGCATAACCACCCGCATACCCCGCAGGTCGACCCCGGCCGACTGGATGGCGGCGAGGTTCCCCTTCCCGTCCATCCCCGCACCGTGCGACCGGCCCTCGCCGTCGAAGCGGACGATGTTGACCGAATTGAAAAAACGCGAGTCCTCGTCCACCACGTCGAGATGGGGGATGATGGCCGATTTCAAGGGCATGGTGAGGGTGAAATGGCGAATGCCAAGAGTCTTGGCGGCGGCCATAAAATCGCCCAGTTGCTCGGGCCGAATCTCCACCGGCCACATGATCTCGTTCAGGCTGTTGGCGACGAAGAGCGGGTTATAGGCGTGCGAAGCGCTGCTTTGGCCCATCGGGTAGCCGATGATGGGGAAAAGGCGCGTGTCCGGATTGAAGCGCAGGTTGTCGAAAAACATGGGACTCCCCTTGTGGTGCGACATGAAAACGCCTCCGCCTATGGAGGGCGGAGGCGGCGTGAATTTGAACGGCTCTTACTTGCCCTTCAGGGCTTTTACGGCGGCGGTGGCGGCCTGGTTAATCATGATAACGTCACCAGCGTAAATAATGAACTGGAAGCCCATGTCGGCATAGCGCTTGGCGTTCTCAATAGTGCCGGCGAAGATGCCCGCCACCTTGCCCGCGCCCTTGACCGCCTTCAAGACCGTGCCGATGGCCTCGACCATCTTCGGGTCGTTCACCTGGCCGGGGATGCCCATGCTCTGCGACAGGTCGAAGGTGCCGATAAAGATCGAATCGATGCCGTCGGTGGCGGCGATGGCGTCGATGTTTTTGACCGCCTCGACGCTCTCCGCCTGGACCTGGACAAAGGTGTTGGCGTTGCAGCGTTCGATATGTTCCTCAACGGTGATGAATCCCCAGTTGCCGGAGCGCATGCCGGCATAGCCGCGCCGACCACGCGGATAATAGCGGGCTGCTTCGGCAACCGTTTTGGCGGTATCGGGGGTGTGGACCAGCGGCACCATAATGCCGGCCGAACCGATATCGAGGTGCTTCAGGATGGTGCTGGGAAGCGCGTTCGGGACGCGAACCATGGTCGGCATTTTGGCAAGGGAGCCGGCGCGGACCATCTCGAGAGCCCGGTCGGGCCCGAGGGCGCTGTGCTCGCAATCGACAACGGTAAAATCAAACCCGGCCAGGCCGAAAATTTCGACAATGTCAGGCGAATCGAAATCGGCAAAGGTGCCGAACAGCGTCTCTCCGGCCTTAAAGCGTTTAACTAGCGTATCGGTAACCATTCACGTTCCTCCAAAGAAAAAGGATTGGCAAACCCGTTCACATCGTGGATACGTCCACTATACTCTTCGCCCAGCAATTCCGCCATGGAAAATTTGCATAATAATGAATCGAGGTGTATAATAATGAAAATCAAGCGCCAGACCTAAAAAAGGAACAGTGTGGACGAACAGACGCCCAAGGTAAAATCACTCTACAAAGCGTTAAAACTACTCGACCTGTTCGATGCCGCGCATCCCGAACGCGGCATTAACGAATTGGCCGAGGCCTCGGGCATGCTCAAAAGTTCCGCCTATAACATTATGAGCACCTTTCGTCAGTGCGGCTTTATCGAAAAAAACCGCCAGACCGGAAAGTATCGTCTCAGCAATAAGATTCTCCAGCTCGCCAACACCCTCCTGAACACCGACCAACTGCGTCAGTTCACCAAGCCCTATATGGATACGCTGGCAAAGGAGTGTGGCGAGGTCGTCTATTTAGCCAGGCCCGATGCACCATACATCACCTATCTGGACAGCTCCCATCCACCCGGCGCCATGTTTGCGCGGGTCATCTCCGGCCTCAAAGCCGAAATGTTCTGCACCGGGCTGGGCAAAGCCATGCTCGCCTTCATGGACGAGGCCACCCTCGTCACGGTTATCGAGGCCGGACTGCCCCGCGCCACACCCTATACCATCACCAACCCGGACGCGCTCCGCGACGATCTCGAGGAAACGCGCCAACGCGGCTATGCCATCGACAATATGGAGCACGAATACGGCATCCGCTGCGTCGGCGTGCCTATCCGCAACTACCATGGCGACGTCGTCGCCGGCCTGAGCATCAGCGGGCCGTCCCTCAGGGTGATGGACGATCGGGTTACCTTTTTCGCCGACAAGCTGCGCCAAGCGACAGAGGAATTGCAACCACAGTTGCGTTAGATTGCCGCACCAGTAATAATCGGGATATGGCTTATTCACGGACCCTACCGTTATTCACGTATGGATACACCATTTTTCCAGCAAGACGCGTTTTTGTTGGTTGACTTAGTGGAAGATCACGGTTATTATCATATTGTCAAATTCAGTTCATTATTGATGAATCATTCTCCACCCGTCGTCTGACGCCACCTTTGCCGCTCGCTACCGACTCTACTCCCATGAAGCGCCTGTTGTTCACCATCGCGGGGTCAATTGCCCATCCCCTGCTGGTCTGCCAAATATCCACGAGGAGCCGTGATCGCCACTCCTGTGGAAAACAGCCGATTTCAACAGCCCATGACGGCCCGAGGAGACAACCATGGCAAGCTGGAACATCCTTATTCTCGACGACGTAAAGGATATGGCTGATTTCGACGCCACCATCCGCGAACTTCTCGACGGCGACGTCGATATCACCCGTGTCGATCAGGAAGATTCGGCCGCGATAGCGAAAGCAATCGTGGACGCGGACGGCATACTCAATCCGCTGGTGGTCATTAACGACGACCTCCTCGCCACCATGAAGCGTTGCCGCATCATCGTCAAGATGGGCATCGGCTATGACAACATCGACGCGGACGCGGCGGCGAAGCGCGGCATCTGCGTCGCCAACATCCCGGACTATTGCCAGGGCGAAGTCGCCGATCACGCCATGGCCCTGTTCCTCGCCCTCAATCGCCGCATCGTCGAGGCCGACCGCCAGGTGCGGTCCGGCGTGTGGAATGACACCATCCTCCACCCCGACACGCCGCGTTTGTCCGAATGCGTCTTCGGCCTGCTCGGGTGCGGTTTTATCGCCCGCGCCACCGCCGAGCGCGCCCGAGCCTTCGGCATGGAGACAATCGGCTACGACCCGTTCCTCACCGCCGATTACCTGGCCAACTTTTCCATCCGCAAGATCGACGATCTTGACGAGTTCCTGGGCCAGGCCGATTTTATCTCCCTGCACATTCCCGCCACGGCGGAAAACCGGGGCCTTATCAATATGGAAACGCTCAAGAAGATGAAACGGTCAGCCCTCCTTATCAACACCGCCAGGGGCGCGGTCGTCAATGAGGCCGATCTCTATACAGCGTTGAAAGAGGGGGTTATCGCCGGGGCCGGGCTCGACGTGCAGGTCAACGAGCCGCCGCACCAGCCGTCCCCGTTCAATGAATTGCCGAACATCGTCCTCACCCCGCACACCGCTTATTATTCCACCGCGTCCGACAGGGCGCTTCGCATCAAGGGGGCGGAGGAGATTGCCCGCACCTTCCTGGAAGGCAGGCCCAAGGCCTGGGTCAACCAGCAGGGTTTCGTGCCCCGCACGTGGTAACGACGGCGGACGCATTCGTTAGCGAAAGAAGAAGGAGTCAGGCATGGCACGAGTGGAACTAAAGAATATCGAGAAGGTATACGAGGGCGGCGTCAAGGCTGTGCACGGGGCCAACGTCACCATCGAGGACCAGGAGTTTGTGGTCTTTGTCGGCCCGTCCGGCTGCGGCAAATCGACAACGCTCAGGATGGTTGCCGGCCTTGAGGACATCAGTTCCGGCGACCTCTACATCGACGGCGAGCGCGTCAACGATCTCCCGCCGAAGGACCGGAACATCGCCATGGTGTTCCAGAACTACGCGCTTTATCCCCACATGACCGTGTACGAAAATATGGCCTTCGGCCTGCGTATCCGCAAGCTGCCCGACGCTGAAATTGATAGCCGCGTCCGTGCCGCAGCCAAAATCCTCTCGATCGAAATGCTGCTCGACCGGAAGCCGAAAGCGCTCTCCGGCGGTCAGCGCCAGCGCGTCGCTGTCGGCCGCGCCATCGTCCGCAACCCGAAGGTGTTCCTCTTCGACGAACCGCTGTCCAACCTCGACGCCAAGCTCCGCGTCCAGATGCGCACCGAGATCGCCAAGCTGCACCATCGCCTCAAGGCGACCATGATCTACGTCACCCACGACCAGGTCGAAGCCATGACCATGGGCGACAAGATTGTCGTGATGAAGGACGGGCTTATCCATCAGATCGGCTCGCCCCTGCTTCTCTACGATCACCCGGCGAACAAGTTCGTGGCCGGCTTTATCGGCTCGCCGCCGATGAATTTCCTTGAAGGCGTCATCGACGCCGGGACGCCGCTCCGCGTCAGCGGCGAAGGCTTCTCCTTTGCCGCCGCGCCAGAGCACCGCGAGGCGCTTTTACCCCATGTCGGGAAGAAGATTTCCATCGGCATCCGGCCCGAGCACATGCTTATCGCGCCACGGGACCAGCAGGACAACGTCATCAACGCCCACATCACCGTTATCGAGGAACTCGGAGCCGAGGCGCACATTTATATGTCCCGTGCGATAGACGACACCGAGAACCTTATCGCCAGGGTCGACCAGCGCCATGGCTACAAGATGGACGACGCGGTCAAGATAACGCCCGAAGCGTCGGCCGTCCGCTACTTCGACGGCGAAACCGGTAAGGCGCTTTTGGGCGTCATCGGGCCGATCCGCATGTCCAGCCGCCGGCAGGCCGAATAGGCCTTGAGCAAAGGAGTATCGACATGAGAACCGGAAGCTGGAACGACCGCAACGCCTATTGGCTGTTTCCGTCGGCGGCGGTGTTTGTTATCTTGCTCATGATGGTTTTCCCCCTCATTTACACCATCTACAATTCCTTTACCGACTGGAGCCTGACCTCCGGCTATGGCGCATCGTGGATAGGCTTCAGGAACTATATTGAAATCTTTACGAACGACGAGCGCTTCTGGGGCTCGGTTTGGCGCACCTTCTACTTCACCGTCCTCGCCATGATATTTGAAGTGGTGCTGGGCGTGTTGATCGCCGTCCTCTTCGACGCCAAGGATTTTCGCGGCAAACGCGTGGTGCGCTCCATTTTCCTCATGGCCATGATGGCCACCCCCGTCGCCATCGCCATGGTGTGGATGCTGATTTTCGAACCCACCGCCGGCATCCTCAATTACATGATCCGCGCCACCGGCATGCAGAGCATTCTCGACGCGGTCGGCATCGGCAAGATCCTCTGGATAACAGACGGCGCGACCGTCATCCCCTCCCTCGTCCTTGTGGATATCTGGGAGTGGACGCCGCTGATTTCCCTCATCGTCATCGCCGGCCTGGCGACCCTTTCACGCGAACCCTACGAATCGGCGATGGTGGACGGCGCGAATTCGTTCCAAATCTTCTTCCGCATCACCCTGCCGATGATCGCGCCCACCATCGGCGTCGCGGCGTTGCTGCGACTGGTCGATTGTTTGAAGACGTTCGACATCATCTACACCATGACCATGGGGGGGCCGGGCTATTCATCCGAAACCTTGAACATATACACCTACCAGACGTCGTTCCAATATTTCAATTTCGGCTATGCGTCAGCGCTGCTGGTGGTGTTTTTCGCGCTGGTTTTGGGGGTGAGCCTTATCGTCACCTATCTCCGCCGCGGCCTTGAGAACTGAGGAGAACAACCATGTCAACCGCCCCGCTGCCGCAGCAGGAACGGTCGTCCCGGACCGGCCGCAAGCTGATGAGCGCGCTGTATTACTTTACCATTATCGTGTGTATGTTCTTTTTTCTGCTGCCGCTGTTGTGGATGCTCCTGAACGCGCTGAAGACGCCGCTGCAGATTGTGCAGTTGCCGCCGAAGCTTATTTTCGAGCCAACCCTCGACAACTTCCGCAATGTCTTCAATCAGCAGAACTTTATCCGCTATATCTGGAACTCGCTGGTCATCGCCGCCGGGTCCACCATTCTCGGCCTGGTGCTCGGGTTGCCTGCCGCCTTTTCCATCGCCCGATATAAACAGAAAAAGCTGGCCGTGTTTATCCTGATATCGCGTATGGTGCCTGGCATTACTTTCCTGTTGCCGTTGTTCATCATGTTCCGCACCTTCAGCATGGTCGACACCTACACGTCCCTCATCCTCGCCCATTTGCTGGTTGGGCTGCCGTTCATCGTTTGGGTGATGGTGCCGTTTTTCGAATCCATCCCGAACGATCTTATCGAAGCCGCGCGCGTCGACGGCTGCTCCATTTTCGTCACCTTTATCAGGATTATCCTGCCGATCTCCCTGCCCGGCGTGGTGACGGGCGGCATCCTTTCATTCATTTTCTCGTGGAACAACTTCATGTTCTCGGTGGTGCTGGCGTCAAACCGGACCAAGACCGTGCCGGTCGCCATCTTCAATTTCATCTCCTACGCCCAGATCGACTGGGGCGGGTTGATGGCGGCGGCGGTGGTGATCACCCTGCCGGTCCTGGTCATCACCATCCTCACCCAGAAATACGTCATTCGCGGCCTGACCGCCGGCGCGGTCAAAGGATAATGTATAGAATTTGAGAGAATCGCTTTCGTCACGAATCCGTCAAATATAAGGAGACAGTATGAAGAAATTCCTCGCTCCCGTCCTCGCCTTCTGCCTGATGGCGGGAATGGCAACGGCCGGACAGTCCATCCGCTTTGTCGCCTCGGTCAGCCCGGTCGCCGACGCCATCCGTGCGCTGCTCCCCGACTTCGAGAAGGAGACCGGCATCAAGGTCGAGATGGAACAGCTTGGCAACGAGCAGTTGTCGCAGAAGCTCACGGTCGAATTCGCCTCCGGCGGTTCCGGCATCGACGTCTTCATGATTCGTCCCCTCGACGAAGCCCGCATGCTCAAGCGGAACAACTGGGCCGTCGACCTGAACAAGTGGGTAAAGGACGACGCCAAATACGATTTCGCCGATTATTCAGAAGGTTCGATTCAGTGCACCAACGTCGACGGCTTCCAGACCTCCATCCCGCTCATCAACGAATGCCAGGTCATTTATTACCGCAAGGACGTGTTTGAAAAAGCCGGCGTCCAGCCGCCCACGACCTTCGAGGAATTGGAGAAGGTCGCCGCCGCCGTGAACGACCGCGATAACGAAATGTACGGCTTTGTTTCCCGTGGCGCCCGTAACGCGCTTATCACCCAATTCTCGAGTTACCTCTACGGCTTTGGCGGCGATTTCTCCAAGGACGGCACCGCCACCATGGACACTCCCGAAGCTCACGCCGCTATCGACTACTACGGCCGGATGCTCCGTCTCTACGGACCAGAAGGCGTACACAACATGTCGTGGCCCCAGGCCGCCGCCATCTTCCAGCAGGGCAAGGGCGCGATGTATATCGACGCGTCGTCGCAGTACCCGAGCATGCTCGACCCCACCAAGTCGTCGGTGGCCGAGAATACCGGCGTCGCCATCTTCCCGGCCGGCCCCAAGGCCCACGCCGTATACGACATCACCGCCTGGGCCATCGGCATCTATTCGAACAGCCAGAACCAGGACGCGGCCTGGCAGTTTATCCGCTACATGACCGACAAGGATCGCACCCTCATTCTCCAGGGCGAATACGCCAACCAGTGCGCCCGTATGTCAGTTTACAATAACCCGGAAGGCATCAAGAAGCTTCCCGCCGACTGGGTCAAAGCGGTATCCGACACCGGTCCCCTCGGCGTCGGTCATGACCGTCCGCAGTTGACCGCCGTGGCGCAGGCCCGGGATATCCTCTCCGAACCCGTCACCCTGTCCATCGACGGCAAAGACTTTAAGGAAGCCGCCGCCCGCGCCAACCAGCGCTTCCAGGATCTGCTCGACCGCGAGAAGTAAGCGTAGAGTGCACGACAACACCATGCGCGGCGCTACACCGGCTCCATGAAGGGCCGGACCATGTACGTCATCCCCTTCTCGATG